>CAUSDR010000143.1:0-12289 GCA_963530105.1 uncultured Janthinobacterium sp. | reverse complement strand
CGTCGCGCGGCGACAGGCCTTCCTCTATATTGCTCTAGACTTTTTCCAACACCACGATGGCGTCATCGACGACGATACCGATGGCCAGCACGTGGCCGAACAGCGACAGCGTGTTGATCGAAAAACCGAAGCCCAGCATCACGGCAAAGGTGCCGACGATGGAGACGGGAACGGCCAAGAGCGGAATGATCGAGGCGCGCCAGGTTTGCAGGAAGATGATCACCACCAGCACCACCAGGGCGATGGCTTCGAGCAGGGTATGGATCACGGCTTCGATCGACGAGCGCACGAACTGCGTGGGGTCGTACTCGATGCGGTATTCCACGCCTTGCGGGAAGTCTTTTTTCAGTTCGTCCATCTTGGCGCGCACGTCGGAAGACAGTTGCAGCGCGTTGGCATTCGGCGCTTCGAAAATACCCATGCCGACGGCCGGATTATTGTTCAGCAGCGAACGCAGCGAGTAGCTGTTGGCGCCCATTTCCACGCGTGCCACGTCCTTCAGGTGCGTGACGGCGCCGTCGGCATTGGTGCGCACGATGATGGCGCCGAATTCCTCGGGCGTCTGCAGGCGGCCCTGGGTATTGACGGTCAGCTGGAAGTCCGAGTTCTTCGCCGGCGAAGCGCCGATGACACCTGCAGCCACTTGCACGTTCTGCTCGCGGATGGCGTCGACGACGTCGTTGGCCGTCATGCCGCGCGCCGCCACTTTCTGCGGATCGAGCCAGATGCGCATGGCGTAATCGCCGGCGCCGAAGATCTGGATGTCGCCCATGCCGGGCAGGCGGGCCAGCTGGTCCTTGACGTTCAGCACCGCGTAGTTACGCAGGTACATGTCGTCATAGCGCTTGTTCGGCGAAACCAGGTGCACCACCATGGTCAGGTTGGGCGACGATTTGACCGTCGTCACGCCGATCTGGCGCACTTCCTCGGGCAGGCGCGGCAAGGCGCGCTGCACGCGGTTCTGCACCTGCGTCTCGGCCTGCTCGACGTTGGTGCCGATCTTGAAGGTCACGGTCAGCATCATGGCGCCATCGGAGGTGTTTTGCGAGGACATGTAGAGCATGTTCTCGACACCGTTGATCTGCTCTTCGAGCGGCGCGGCCACGGTTTCGGCGATCACTTTCGGGTTGGCGCCCGGGTACTGCGCGCGCACCACCACGGATGGTGGCACGACGTCGGGATATTCGGAGATGGGCAGGCCGAAAATCGACAGCAGCCCGGCCACGAATATGACAATCGACAGCACCGCCGCGAAAATCGGCTTGTCGATGAAAAAGCGGGAAAAGTTCATGTTTATTCCTTGGAAGTCGATGCTGCTTTCGCGGCGATCTTGGCGTCTTTTACTTCAGGTTTCGCAGGGGCGGCAGGCGCGCTCGGGTCGAAATCCATGGCCACCATCTGCGGCGTCACGGGGGCGCCGGGGCGCACGCGCTGCAAGCCGTTGACGACCACTTTTTCGCCCGCCTTCAGGCCTTCGCGCACCACGCGCAAGCCGTCCGAATTCGGGCCCAGCTTGACGGCGCGGTATTCGGCCTTGTTGTCGGCGCCCACCACGTAGACGTATTTGCGGCTCTGGTCCGTGCCGACGGCGCGGTCGGAGATCAAGAGCGCCGTGCTTTGCGCCTGCGGGCCGTTGCCGCCATCGAGCTGGATGCGGGCGAACAGGCCGGGCACCAGCTGGCGGTCCGTATTGGCGAAGGTGGCGCGCATGCGCACGCTGCCCGTGGCCGGATCGAGCTGGTTGTCGACGAATTCCAGCTTGCCTTCATGCGGGAAGCCCGTTTCGTTGGCCAGGCCCACCTTGACGGTGACGGGCGTGCCCTTTTGCGCCGTGCCGGCCACGCGCAGGTAGGTATCTTCATCGCCGTCGAAGCTGGCGTAGATGCGGTCCGTCGACACCACCGAGGTCAAAATGGCGGAAGCGTCGATCAGGTTGCCGACGGTGATTTCCGCCTTGCTGACACGGCCGCTGATCGGCGCCTGCACCTGCGTGTACGACAGGTTCAGCCTGGCCGCTTCATACGCCGCCTGCGCCGAGCGGGCGTTGGCGTCCAGCTCTTTCAGGCCCGAGGCTTTTTCATCGAATTCGCGCTGGGCGATGGCTTTTTCGGCCAGCAGCTTTTCAGCGCGCGACAGTTCCAGCTTGGCCAGTTCCGCCTTGGCGCGGGCCGATGCGGCCGTGCCTTCGGCGCGCGACACTTCGGCCTGGAACGGGCGCGGATCGATGACGAACAGCACGTCGCCTTTTTTGACTTCGCTGCCCGGCTTGAAGTTGACGGCCGTGATGAAGCCGCCGACGCGGGAGCGGATTTCCACGCGCTCGATCGCTTCCAGGCGGCCCGAGAATTCCTGCGTTTCCGTGATCTGCTTTTCCACCACGGCGGCGGCCGAGATGGGCGGGCCGCCGGCCGCTGGCGCGTCGGGCACCTTGCTATTGGCCGAATCGCAGCCGGCCAGGCTCACCGCCACCAGACCTGCCAGCGCGAGCGAGGCAGCCAGGGGTTTGAGCAGAGTGGAAAATTGTTGAACGTTTTTCATTTTATTTCCCTGTTTTATGAAAATTTCTAATGGTATGGGCGGCAGAAAGCAACCCAACTGAAAAAGTGAATGGTGGTGCCATGGCGCCCGACGGCGCTCGATCAAAGGTAAGCAGGCCGCCTGCGCGGTAAAAGCAGACGGGGACGGCAAAGCTGGCTGTGCGAACGCACAACGCAGACGGAAGGGGAGTTACACTGCCCAACTACACTCAGCAGTGTAACAACCAAAACTTAAAAAGTAAACTGGTTAGTGTAAATTTTTTATGGCGCCGCAGAAAGCGGCTTCATGACTCGGGCTCCTGGCCCAGTCCGGCGACGAAACTGCTAATTTCGCTCAATACCTGCACCTTGCAGGCACACTCATTGCGGGCCCCGGCGTCTTGCAGGGGCGCGGCGGCCATGCGCCGCACGGTGGTCTTGATGCCGCAGGCGATCAGTTTGCTGCCGTATTGTTCAGCCTCATCGCGCAATGGGTCATCTTCGCTGGAGAGGATGAGCGCTGGCGGCAGGTTCTTCAGGCGACTCGACTGCAATGGCGACGCATACGGGTGGCTGCGGTCGGCGGCATTCGGCAGGTAGCCACGGTAGGCGGCGGCACATTGATCGGCCACTTCCGCCAGGTCCGGACAGGTTGGCAAGGTGCGCATCGAGCACGTCGACAGGCCGGGATCGAGCATGGGCATGATCAGCACCTGGCCGGCCAGCGGCGGGCCGCCCCGGTCGCGCGACATCATGGCGCACACGGCGGCCAGGTTGGCGCCCGCTTCGATGCCCGACACCAGCATCTGCTTGCCCGTCCAGCCCAGCTTGGACTTGTTCTTTTTTGCCCACAGCAAGACGGCATGCGCGTCTTCCACGGCGGCGGGGAATGGCCGCACGCGGGCCAGGGTATAGTTCGAAGCCAGCACCACGTGGTCGGGGTTGCTCAGCACCAGGCAGCGCAGGAAGTCGTCCGCATCGTCGAGGTCGCCGTCGACAAAGCCGCCGCCATGGAAAAACACGATCAGGCTGGCCTGCTTGGCGCCGGGCACGCCGGCCGTGTACAGGCGCGCGGCGAGCGCATCCTGCGCGCCCTGCACCTCGATGTCGCGGATCTTCAGCGCCTGCCCTGGGGCAAGCTCGGCCACGTTATCGGCCACGCTCATTGCGCCACCACCGGCTGCACCGCAGCATCGAGCACCGCGTCGTTCAGGCACAGCAGGGTGCCGCCCACTTCATGGGTCAGGGCGCTATAACCGCTGGCTTCGCTTTGCGCCGCCATCGAGTATGCATCCGTCGATACCATCGCGGCCAGAGCAAGCGAGCTCATAGCGAGAGCGAACACTGCAAAGATTCCATTCCGATGACCCATGATATTTCTCCTGTGAACTTCCTGCGGCAATCACATTTATGCTGCAGTACAACAACTATAGACTTGTTCTACAATCTGATAAAGAGTGCAATGCCGAATTGATTGTTCAGAATCCTGAATAATCACGCATAAAGTGATAAGGAATCAAGTGAACAAGCTGCAAGCCATGGAAGTTTTCATTCAAGTCGTCGATGCGGGCGGCTTTACGCGCGCGGCGGAAAACATGCAGCTGCCGAAAGCCACCGTCTCGACCCTGATCCAGTCGCTGGAAACGAGCCTGTCGGTTAAGTTGCTGAACCGCACCACGCGCCACGTCAGCATCACCTCGGACGGCGCCGCCTACTACGAACGCTGCGTGCGCATCCTGTCGGATGTGCGCGAAGCGGAAGAATCGCTGTCGCGCACGCGCCTGAGCCCCAGCGGGCGCTTGCGCGTGGATGCGCCCACGGCGCTGGCCAGCGAGCTGATCATCCCCGCCCTGCCCGACTTCTTCGCCCGCTACCCGGACATCTCGCTGGAACTCGGTTGCAGCGACCGCCCCGTCGACCTGATCGAGGAAGGCGTGGACTGCGCCGTGCGCGGCGGCGAACTGGGCGACCTGAACCTGATCGCGCGGCGGGTCGGCGTGCTGCATTTCATGACGTGCGCCTCGCCCGGCTACCTGGCGCAGCATGGCACGCCGCTGCACCCGAACGACTTGCCGCGCCACCGCGGCGTGAATTTTTTCTCCGCCAAGACGGGCAAGACCTTCGAGTGGGATTTCACGCGGGCCGGCGAACGCATCCAGATCGCCATGCCCAGCCATATCGCCCTGAACGATTCGAACGCCTACACGGCGGCCGGCCTGGCGGGCCTGGGCATCGTGCAAATGACGCATTTCATGCTTGCGCCCCTGATAGAACAGGGCAAAATGGTGGAATTGCTCGACGAATGGGAATCCGACCCCCTGCCCATCCACGTGATCTATCCGCCCAACCGCCACCTGTCGGCCAAGGTGCGCGTGTTTGTCGAATGGGTCGCCGACATGTTTACCAACCACCCGGCCACGCAGCTCAAGGGCAAGAGCAGTCCCGCCAGCGCGCGCGCCAACCTGACCGAGGCACAGCCATGACCACAGCAGCAGCGTCCCACCGCATCGTCTTTCTCGACCGCGACAGCCTGATCGCCAGCGTGCGCCCGCCCGCCTTTGCCCATAGCTGGGAAGAATATCCGCACACCACGGGCAGCACGCAAACCGTGGAACGCCTGCAAGGCGCCACCATCGCCATCACCAACAAGGTGCCGCTGCGCGCGGCCGAGCTGGCCCAGCTGCCCGGCCTGCAAATGATCGCCGTGGCCGCCACCGGCACGGATATCCTCGACCTGGCCGCCTGCCGCGAGCGCGGCATCGTGGTGGCGAATATCCGCGACTATGCGCGCGCCACCGTGCCGGAACACACGCTGGCGCTGATGCTGGCCCTGCGCCGCCAGCTGGTGGCCTACCGCGCCGACGTGGAAGCGGGCCTGTGGCAAGCCTCGCAGCGCTTCTGCCTGTTCGGCCACCCGATCCGCGACCTGGCGGGCAGCCGCCTGGGTCTGCTGGGCTACGGCGCGCTGGGCAAGGCCGTGGCGCAGCTGGGCCGCGCCTTCGGCATGCAGGTGATCGTGCACAACCGTTCGCCCATCCACGACGATGGCGTCAAGGAAGTCGATTTTGACGAATTGCTGGCCAGTTCCGACGTGCTGAGCCTGCACCTGCCGCTGACGGACAAGACGCGCAACATCATCGGCGCGAAAGAGCTGGCGCGCATGCGGCCCACGTCGCTGCTGATCAATACGGCGCGGGGCGGCCTCGTCGATGAAGCGGCGCTGGCCGATGCCTTGACCCGTGGCGTCATCGCCGGCGCCGGTTTCGATGTGCTGAGCAAGGAGCCGCCCCTGCCCGACAATCCGCTGTTGAATCTGCGCCTGCCCAATTTCCTCCTCACGCCGCACACGGCCTGGGCCAGCGGCGAAGCCATGCAAAGGCTGGCCGACATCCTGATCGACAACGTGGAAGCGTTTGAACGGGGCGCGCCCACGAACGTGGTGGCATGAGCGTCCTGCATGAACTCGATGAACTGCTGGGGCTGGATGGCGACGAGTATGACCGCCTCGACCTGTTCCTCGAAGCGGCCGGGCTGATCGGGCAGCTGCGGCCTGCCGATGTCCCCGCGCTGCTGGCCCTGTGGCAGGCGCGCCCCCTATCCTGGCAGCAACGCTTCACGCAAGCGGGCGGCGCCATCGACGGCGCCGTGCTGCGCGCCCTGCTGTCCGGTTTGCTGCAGATCAAGGAGACGCCGCACGGCGTGCTTGAACTGATGACGCGCCTGCCGGCGACAGCCGATGCCTCCCCGCTCTCCGATGCCCTGCTCGATTACGCGGCACGCGCCTGGCAGGCGGACGGAGCGCCCCGGCACCGGCAAATCCAGATGAGCTGCTGGAGCTGCGGGCTGTCGGGCCGCTTGCTGAAACGGCTGGGCCTGGCTTCCTGGAAGGATGCGGGACTCTAGCTGTCCGCCTGCGCTGCCGCCGGCCGCTCGAAGGAAAACCCCGGCGCATACGCGTGATAGCCATCGAAATCGCCCTTGCCGATGGCCGCGCCGGCGCTGCGGGCGATGGCATACGCCATGCTGAAGTGAAAGTAGAAATTCGGCAGGATGTACAAATTTAAGTATTGATCGGCGGGCAAGGCGATGTCGGCAAAGCCGGCGCGGTCGCGGCAAAGGCGCTCCGGCGCGCCGGCAAAGCGGCTGGCAGGAATGTCGTTGAGGTAGCGCAGGGTCTGCGCGATCTGTTCCTGCAGGCTGGCGGCGGCGCTGAAATCGGCCACGGCCAGCCCCGCCAGCGGGCAGCAGCCGCGCAGGGAAAAACTCACGGCGGCGCGCACCTGCTGGGCAAAGGGCAGCATGTCCGGGTGCAGGCGCGCCGCCAGCAGCGGCGGCGCCGTGCCGGTCTTGTCGAGCATGGCGGACAATTGCTCCAGCGAGCGGCAAAACACGGTGACGGGACTGATCTGCATGAGCTTCTTCCTTGGATATTGAAAAGCGGTGCCGTTTTTGCCTCAAGCCACCTCGGCGACGCGCGCGTACAGCCAGAAGTTGCGCGGCTTGCCCCGCACCAGCCGGTAGCTGCGCAGGTAGCCTTCGCGTTCAAACGCGCAGCGCTGCAGCACGCGGAGCGAGCGCAAATTGCTGTCCAGCACCGTGGCCTGGATGCGCATGAAACCGAGATCCCCCATGGCCCAGGCCACCACGGAGTCGACGATGGCGCTGGCCACGCCCCGGTTCCAGATGGCGGGCGACAGGTCGTAGGCAATTTCCGCCGTGCGGTGTTGCGGGGAAACGGCATTCAAGCCGATGGTGCCCACCAGCTGCCCGCCCTCGCGCAGCACGACGGCCAGGCGGATGGGCGACGCAGCGTCGCCTGCTTCGTAGGCGTCGAAATTGGGCAGCAAGTCATTGATGCCGCGCAAATTCCAGCTCGTGTGCTCGACGACGGCGGGCTCGGCAAGGTAGGCGTACCAGGCGGGCGCATCGTCGCGCACGAGGTGGCGGAAGGTGACCAGGGGATGAGCGGAACTTGGCAACGCTGCGGGTGTCATGCCTGGCGTCCCCCTCAGTCCACCGGGCAATCGGCGGCCAGCCAGGCGTGGAAATCCCCGGCGGCCAGTTCGAATTCATCGCGCTGCATGACGCCGTGACCGACCAGGTAGACGGCACGGTCAAGGCCATCGAGCGCCAGCATCACGGCGCGCCCGCCGCTGTCGTCGCCGATGGTGATAAAACCGGGGCAATATTGCTGCGTCTCATAGGTGTCATTGCGCTCCAGTAAGCTGCCGGCGCCGTACAGCAGCACTTGCTCACCATGCAGTCCCTCCTGCGTCTCCGTCAGAAAGGCCAGGTAATACGGGGGCAAAGCATGCTCCAGCCATTGCTGGAAGGCTACGATTTCTTGCATCGTCTCACGCATCATTCACCATCCTGTCTCGGCCTGCATTGCTCTGCCTGTACATCTCCGCTTGTCATTCAGCGGCACCTGCATTGCATCGGCCCCTTATCCCGCATTCCCGCTGTTTGCTGCGCGCTATAAATATGCTCCAGATAACCGCTCTGGTTCTCCTTCGCGCAGGTCGCCGCGCACATTGCCTGCTCCGAGGGGAAAAAGCGCGACAGGTAAGCGGCCAGCAGATACAAGCCGATCGTCGCGGTAATGGTCAGCAGCACGATCACGGGGGCGACAAGCGCGCAGTCCAGTACTTTCGCATGCTTATTTCTCCAGCAGGCGCCGCGCTTCCCACGCGCGCCGCAGCAAACCGTACAAGGCCGAGTCGCTGACGTGGCCGTCGACGATCCAGCGTTCTGGCAAAAAACCTTCCCTGCTGAAGCCCTGGCGCTCGAGCGCGCTGGCCGAGCCGGCGTTGAGCGGGTCGATGTCCGCTTCCAGGCGGTTCAGGTCGCGCTCGACGAAGGCGTATTCCAGCAGCGCCGACAAGGCTTCGTGCATGTAGCCCTTGCCCCAGTACGGGCGGCCCAGCGCGTAGCCGATCTCGGCGCGGCGGTTTTGCGCGTGCAGGGAAAACAGCGTGCAACTGCCCAGATACTCGCCAGTTTCCTTCAGCTCGATGGCGAAGCGGAAGAATTCCTCTTTCTCGAAGGCGGCGCTGTCTTCCGCGATCTGGCGCGTGGCGCGGCTGGCGTCTTCCCATGCCGGCTCGCTGAAATAGCGCATCACGTCGGGATCGCTATGCATGGCGAACAGGGCAGCCTCGTCGGATGGCTGGGGTTTGCGCAGGATCAAGCGTTCGGTAGTGATGGTTTTCGTATAGGCCATGCCATTCCAATCGGGTCAAACGGACAATTCTTATTATTCCATGCAACTATAAGAATGTGGCAACTTTGTGCTGCAGCTTTTAATGTAGTATGGCAATATTTTTACCATGTCATTGGTACAACTTCATGATTCGCCTATGCACGCCGTAAAGGAAGCCGCCACGACACAGGCCGACGCGCCATCGCCCGCGGCCTTGACCAGCCACAAGCGGCCCATGATCGTCTGGGCCAGTATCGCTTTTTTCTGCATGTGCGCCATGTTGCTCGGCATGACCGTCTGGATCGTCTGGTCGGCGCACGCAGTGCGCTTGCGCGAAGCGGGCGCGACGACGGAACACATGGCGCGCACCCTGGCGGCGCAAGCATACATGGAGCTGGAAATCGCCGACGTGATGCTGGAAGATCTGGCAGAACACGTGCGCAACGAAGGCAATAACGACCATACGGGCGAGCGGCTGGAATCGCATCTGGTGCGGCTGTCGCGCACTTTCGTGGAAATTGCCGGCGTCTTCATTTTCGACAGCGAAGGCGACTGGCTTGCCACCTCGGCCGGCACTGAGCAGGACGGCAACAATGCCGACCGCGACTACTTTATTTATCACAAGACGCACAAGCAGCTGGGCAGCCGCATCGGCGCGCCGGTGCGCAGCAAGTCGACGGGGCACTGGGTCTTGCCCGTGTCGCGCCGGGTGGAGTCGGCGGACGGGTCCTTTGCCGGCGTGGTGCTGGTCACCCTGGGGCTGGCGTCCTTCGAACGCATCTACGATAGTCTCAACCTTGGCAATGCGGGAACGGCATTCTTTGCCCTCGATGACGGCAAGCTGATTTACCGGCGGCCCTTCCAGCCCGAGGTCATCGGCATGGATATTTCTGCAGGCCCCCTTCTGCGCGCCTACCGTGAACAGGGGCCCATTGGCACGGCCATGATGACGGCCAAGGTGGACGAGGTGGAACGGCTGTACAGTTATCGCCATCTGGAGCGCTTTCCCGTCATCGTCGCGGCAGGGCTGTCGAAGGAGGATATCTTCGCCGAATGGCAACGGCTGAGCACGCAAATCGTGCTGGCGTCGCTGGCGGCGGGCGCCGCGCTGCTGTTTTTGTTCCGCAAGGTGATGCGGCAGATTGCGGTGCGCGACCGCATCGAGGCCAGCCTGCGCCAGGCCACGACGCAATTGCAGCACGCCAATGCCGACCTGGCGGCGCGCGCGTCGCAGGACGGCTTGACGGGGCTGGCCAACCGCCGCTGTTTCGATGAAACGCTGGCGCATGAACTGAACCGCGCCCAGCGCGGCGGGCACGACGTGTCGCTGATCATGCTCGACGTGGATTTCTTCAAGAAATTCAACGACCAGTATGGCCACGTGGCCGGCGACGCCTGCCTGCAGGCCGTGGCCGGCGCCGTGGCGCGCAGCGTGGGACGGGCCGAAGACCTGGCGGCGCGCTATGGCGGCGAAGAATTCGCCGTGATCATGCCTGGCACCAACGCCGCCGGCGCCCTGCAAGTGGCCGAAGCCATCCGCGCGGCGGTAGAGGCGCTGCACATCCCGCACGCGGCCAGCGCGGTCGATGTCGTCACCGTCAGCCTGGGGGTGGCCACGCTGCAGCGGCAGCCGGGCGGGCACGCGGACAGCAAGGAACTGATACGCCAGGCCGACGCCTTGCTGTACCAGTCGAAAAACAGCGGGCGCAACCGCGTCACCATCCACCCACCTGCGGCATGAGGCCGATCATTTCCATGCCAAGAATTCATCTCACCCTGCCGCTGTCCCTCGCCGCGCTGGCCGTCTGGCTGGGCCTGACGCTGGGCGTGCGCCGGTTCGTCGCCGCCGGCAGTGCCAGCGTGGAGGCGGCCGTCAGCAGCGGTATCGGCCTGTCGTGGGCACTGGCCGCGCTGTTCTCGCTGGCGCTGGTGCTGGCCTCCGACGGCCGCCGCGCGGCAGGCCTGGGCCCGCCGCAGCCGCTGAAAACCTTCTGGCTGGCCTCGCCGCCCCTGCTGTATGCGCTGCTGATGCTGCTGCTGGCCTGGGCCGGCGGCTGGCCGATGCCCCGCGTGCTGCTCATCGTGGCGTGCAATGCGGCCCTGGTGGCCGTCTCGGAAGAACTGATGTTTCGTGGCATCCTGTTGCAAGGCATGCTGGAACGGTACGCCGTCTGGCCTGCCGTCCTGATCTCGTCGGCGCTGTTCGGCGTGGTGCATACCACCAACGGCCTGGCCACGGGCGACTTCAGCGGCGCCTGGTGGCAGGCGGTGGCCGCCACCTTGCAGGGCGTCGGCTATGCGGCCATCCGCCTGCGCACCCGTTCGGTCTGGCCCATGGTGCTCGTGCATGGCCTGTGGGATTTCGCGCTGGTGACGGCCACCTTGCCAGGTACGGCGGAAGACGGCGTGTCGATACTGCCCTATGCCGCCCTGCTGGCGGTGCTGCCCCTGTGCCTGTACGGCGCCTACCTGCTGCGCCCCAGCCGGCGTGCCGCGCTGGCGCCGGACGGTGCCACCGCCGTTAAATAGCAAAATATTTTTATCCGTCCCCGCCTGAAAGGAGAGCTGCGTGTCGTTCTTTGCCCGTGATTATGATGTCTACCTGCTGCTGGCCGCCCCCGCTGCGCCGCCGTTATGGGAGGCGGCGCAATGGATGCCGTTCGCCGCCAGCCTCGACGGCATCGTGGCGCAGGCGGCAGCACGCGGCAAGCCTGCCGTGCGCAGCCTGCAATACAATCCCAAGGGCAAGCCGATTGCCTTTGGCCGCCTGGGCTGGGACGACAAATCGCATGCAAAGTGGATGCACACGGCAGCCACGGCGCAGGCGCGCTTCATCAGCGTGGAAGCGTGGGCGCCCGCCTGGACGGTCTGCGAAAAGGACGACCAGGCGCCCGACGTGTTCCTGGCGCTGGCCAACGAATCGCTGCTGGGTCTGCAAGGCAAGACCTTGCAGTTCAGCCAGCGCCTGCTCTGCGCCATCGCCACGGACATAGGCGCCGACGCCGACGCCGCCTTGCGGCAGGCGCTGGCGCCGCTGGCCGCGCAACAAAATGCCGTCCTCTTCGCCCGCACGCGGCGCCAGTGGGGCCGCGCCTCCGGCGCCGGCTTCACGGACGCCATCCAGGACATGCTGCTGGGCGGCCTGTTCCGGCAAGACGACCCGCACGCGCTGCCGCTCGATGCGCAGGCGCTGCGCGAAGCGTGGACCCTGCTCGACACGCATTGACAAGGCCCCGCTGGCATGGCATCGTTCTTCCATGCAATCACCATTCCCGCCCCTGCCATCGATTATTGCCGCCATTTCAACGATGGTGGCTGGGCAGAACTAAGATTGCCAAAGCCGCCCGGGAGGCGGCTTTGATATGCAGCAAACAGTCAAAACGTCTCGCGGGCTTTATTTCCCTCTTTAGCGAGCGACCATGTCCCCTACTGCCAGCAGCACCGCGTCCCCCACCCTGCACCTCGTGTGCGGCAAGATTGCCTCCGGCAAGTCCACCCTGACCGCCCGCCTTGCGCAGACGCCCAGAACCGTGCGCATCAGCGAAGACAGCCTGCTGGCGCAACTGTATCC
>CAUSDR010000142.1:0-12292 GCA_963530105.1 uncultured Janthinobacterium sp. | reverse complement strand
TGTTCCAGCGCGGGGCCGGACAGCACGTTGGCCGTCAGCGCGCCGTGCGGCGAGCCTTTCAGCACGCCGTCGTGGTACACGCGCGCGATCCAGGCCACGTCCGTGCCGGGGGTATAGTCGAGCTCATAATCGAACGTTTCACCGCTGACTTTGCGTGTGTAGACTTCCTTGACAATTGCCATCTAAAACAGCCTTTCTTGACGAGATTAACTGGGGTGCGGATGCGGCACGGGATCGTCCTGCGGCACCGGATGCACGGGTCCCGGGTGGTGGCCCGGCGCCTGTTGCCGCTCCGGCGCCGGCGCCGGCATGGGTTCATCGGCAGGCGCCGGATCGGGCGCGCGGTGGGCTTCAATGGCGAACATGGACATGGCTGGCCTCCCTGCGGACAAAGGAAGACCATACCACGAGATGCGCGCCGCCGGGCCCGGCAGCAGCGCTTATTTGGCGGCCGGCTTGACTTCAGGGGCCGCTGGCGCCGCGTTCTTCACGTATTTCTCCAGCCAGTTGTTGCTTTCATACAGCATCTGCATGATCGATTCGCGCGCGCGGTAGCCGTGGCTTTCGTTCGGCAGCATCACCAGGCGCGCCGTGCCTCCCAGGCCTTTCACGGCCTGGAACATGCGCTCGCTCTGGATGGGGAAGGTGCCCGGGTTGTTGTCCTGCTCGCCATGGATCAGCAGCAGCGCATCCTTGATCTTGTCCGCATAGTTAAACGGCGACATGGCCTGGTAGACGGCGGGCGCCTGCCAGAACGAGCGCTCTTCCGCCTGGAAGCCGAACGGCGTCAGGGTGCGGTTATACGCGCCGCTGCGGGCGATGCCGGCGCGGAACAAGCGCGTGTGCGCCAGCAGGTTGCCCGTCATGAAGGCGCCATACGAGTGGCCGCCGATGGCGATGCGGTTGCGGTCGGCCACGCCCCGCTTGACCACTTCATCGACGGCGGCTTCGGCGTCGGCCACCAGCTGGGGCAGATACGTGTCGTTCGGTTCCTGCTCGCCATTGCCGACGATGGGGAACGAAGGATTGTCGAGCACGGCGTAGCCCATGGACAGGAACGCGGCCGGGCCCCAGTAGCTGACGGCGTTGAACTTGTAGGGCGAACCCGTGGTCTGGCTGGCGGCGCTGGCCGTCTTGAATTCCTGCGGATACGCCCACATCAGAGTCGGCAGCGGACCGTCGCGCTTGACGTCATAGTTGGGCGGCAGCATCAGGGTCGCCGTCAGGTCGACGCCGTCGGCGCGCTTGTAGCGGATCAGCTCTTTCTGCACGTCCTTCAGCTGCGGCAGCGGATGGGGGAAATGCGTGAGGGCCGTCAATTGGGCGGCGCCCTGCTGCTTCAGGTTGCGCACATAGTAATTCGGCTGCTCGGTCGGCGATTCGCGCGTCGACAGCAGGCGGCTGCCCTCCTCGTCCAGCACGGCGACCACGTTTTCATAGTAGGGCGCGGCGCTCTGGAACAGGCGTTCCTTCTTTTTCGTCGCCAGGTTCAGGCGGTCGATGAAGGGACGGTCGCCTTCGGCCGAGGCACCCTGGCCATCGAGCAGGATCGAACCGTCGGCGGCGATCAGCAGGCGCGGCAGGCCGGCCGCGTCGGCGCGCATGACGGGCTGGCCCGGATCGTTATAGCGGTCTTCGAACGATCCCGCATACACGAGTTCGGCCGGCACGGAAGGTTGATCTGGCGCAATCTTCCACTGCTTGACGGCGCGCGTCTTGTACCACGCTTCGCTGAGCAGGGCCAGGTCGCCGCGGCCCCAGGCCACGCCCTCATAGCGCGAACCCAGCCTGGCCAGCACGGCCGGCTTGGCCGTGAACGGCGCCGCCTGCGTGTAGACGATGTCGCGGATCTCGGCCGCCTTGGCCGGGTCGCCGCCATCCTGCGCCTCGGCCCACACCAGGGTGGCGGGCGCATCGACGCGCCAGCTGACGGAACGCACGCCGGCGGAGACGGCATCGTTGCCTGGCGGCAGTCCTTCTTCCAGCGGCACGGATGCCACCGCGTGCAGCACCTTGCCTTGCAGGTCGCGCACCTCGATCTGGTGGCCGAAGTCGTGCGCCGGCACGATGTAGGAATACGGACGCACGATGCGCGTCGTCAGCAGGTGCTTGCCATCGGGCGCGGCGGACACGCGCGAGAACTGGCCAGGCTGGCCCACCAGGCGCTGCTTGCCTGCCACGTCGAGCAAGGCCAGCTGCACGGTGATGTAATGTTCGAACAGTTGCGCATCCTGCTCGTTTTTCAGCAGGTCGGGATAGGTGCGCAATTGCTTGACGCCGCCGCCGGGCACGCTGTCCTGGATGGCCGGTCCCGTCGGAATGCCGCTGGCCACGGGCGCCGCGCCCAGTTTGGCCGGCTTCAGCTGCACCAGCAGGGTCTTGCTGTCCGGCAGCCAGGAAAAGCCGCGGCCGTAGACGGTCGACAGGGGGGAGCTGGCCAGCTTGCGCGCCGCTTTGGTCTGCACGTCGAGCAGCCACAGTTCCACGCCCGATTCCTTCACGCCCCTGGCGGGGTCGGCAAAGGCGATGTGGGTGAATGCCAGGTAGCGCTGGTCAGGCGACCAGGCCAGGTCGGCAATGCGCGGCGCCGCCGGCAGGCCGCTGACCTTGATCTCTTTTTGCGTGTCGATGTCGAGCAGGCCCAGTCCCGTGTGGAAACTGAAACGGCTGGCCGAATACGTGCGCGGATTGATGCGCAAGCCCGCCAGCTTCAGTTCCGGCTGCGCCACTTCGCTAATGCTGGGCAAGGATGGCGTGGGCAGCACGGCGGCCAGGTTGCGTTTCGGGCTCAGGCTCAGGGTCGGCGCGCGCGGCGCATCGACGATGGCTTGCAGCGGCGCCGGTGGCTGTTGATAGCCGCCATCTTGCGCCATGGCCAAGGAAGAGGACGCCATCAGGCCGACAGTAATGGGCAACAGGGGGAAACGAGTAGACATGACACTCCAGAGAGGTAGATGGAAGACAGCGACTGGCGGCACCGTACCGCGCATGGCGGCACCGGATGACAGGGCATAGTGCTTTCATGTCATGTAAATGTCAATAAGCAACTTTTGCCATCGCCCCTGCTGCGCCCTTGCCGCCATCTGGCTTACAATCGCTGTTTTATCCGTCCCGAATGCCTACATGGAAACCACTACCCTCGCCCTGCTGCTCCTGGTCCCGCTGCTGGTCTGGCGCATTTATTCGCGCCTGAAGAAACTGGTGGCGCGCCAGAAATCGCAGCTGTGGCGCCACTGGCTGGTGGCCATCGGCTTTCCCGTGCTGCTGCTGTTCCTGGCGACGACGACGAAATTCGAATTGCTGCCCCTGTCCAGCCTGGGCGCGGGCGCGCTGGCCGGCGGCTGGCTGGGCGTGCTGGGCTTGAAGCTGACGCGCTTCGAGCACGTCGGCAAGGATTTTTTCTTCACCCAGCACCGCTACCTGGGCCTGGCCATCACCATGCTGTTCATCGCCCGATTGCTGTATCGCGGCATGGAAATCTACCTGAACACGCGCCAGCCAGTGCCCGTGCCGCCGCCGCCGTTCGGCCAGAGCGCGCTGACCATGGCCGCCTACGGCCTCGTCATCGGCTACTACGCCGTGTACGCCTGGGGGCTGGTGCGCTGGCGCCAGCGCAACAAGCCGCTGCAAGCGCCCGAGTAAGCGCGCCGCGCGTCAAGCGCGTCAATAGAACTGGCACAGGCCTTCACACGTCGTCACCGACAGGGCCTGGCGGATCGTCGCCAGCGATGGCGCCAGGGCGGGATCGAGATCCTTGTCCACGTCCGCCAGGCTGCCCAGCAGGCGCTCGCGCAACGGCGGCGGCATCAGGCCCGCATTCGCCGTGGCGTGCTGCGCCGCCGCAGCCAGCATGACTTTCTTTTGCGCCACATTCCAGAATGGCACCTGCACGAATTGCACCACGTTGCTGAACATGGTGCCCGATCCCTTGCTGAACGCACGGGCGCGCATGCGCTCGGCGCCGCTCACGTCCTGCGGCGGCTGCTTGCTGAACTCGGCTTCCATCAAGCCGGTCAAGTGCGCATGGCAATGCACGCTGAAGGCAAACAGGGCGGCCATTTCATCGCCGTAATGGGCCAGGTTCTGCGTCACCTGCTCCTTGCGCGCCTGCTGCAGCTGGACGCCGGACAAGGGCAGCGGCCAGTTCAGGCCAAAGGAGTAATACGCCTTGCCCAGGTTGGTCGCCCGCTCGCACAGGGCCACGCTCTGGTCCATGTCGCTCAATGCCGCGACGGGCGCCTGGAACAGGCGCGGGGCATCGGTCACGCGGGCCAGCAATTGCGCCACGTCCGGGTCGCCCAGGCGCGGCAAGCCGCTGCTCGGCGTCGCCTTGGCCATCATCGCTTCCAGGCGCGCGCTGGCTTGCTGAAAATCGGCATAACTGTCGGCGCGGGCGGCGGGTGCGGCAAGCAGCGCGCCCAGGAACAGGATACGCAGGCGGCGGTGCAGAGTCGCTGTTGGCAAGGTCATGTCTTTCTATTTCGTCAAAAGGTAATTCGTGCGCAGCGCCGGCGCCTCGCCCGTATTCTCGCTGCCATCCGCGACATTGCCGAAGTAGACGTTCAAGTCTTGTCTGGGGCGGAAGTTGCGCAGCTTGACTTGCAAGGTGGTGGGGTTGATCTTGGTAAACGTGCCGGGGAAGCACAGGCTGATCAGCTCATCCTGCTTGCCCTTGACCAGGTTCAAGGTAAAGTCTTCGATGCCATTCTTCCAGGTGTTGCCAGTGGTTAAGATGTACGAAACCCACTTGGCATTGACGAAACCGCCCTCGCCGTGCTGCGCCGTCAGCCGGTTCCACGTCTTGTAGAAGGCCTTGTCGCCGCAGTATTTCTTTTCAAACTCGTCGCCATCGCCCAGGTAGGACGCGCCAGGACCGGCCGCGACGAACGGCGCATACTGGTGGCGCACGCGCACGACTTTGCCTGCGGGGAATTTCTGCCGCCACTGGTACACCACCGTCACGGACCAGGCCGGCACCCATTCTTCATCTTCGGACAGCTTGGCCAGCAAGCCTTCGGCGATCATGGCCTTTTGCTGCGCGGCGCTCAAGGGCGCCACCTTTTTTTCGAACGGGCTGAACGACGGGAAATACGCGACTTGCGCATCCGACAGGCCCAGCTGCGCCAGGCGCGCCGTCACGTCACGGCCGTCGAGCTTGGCGGCCAGCACGGTCTGGTACTCCTTGCGCTTGCCGTCGACCTCGATCGAGAACTGCCGCGGCTGGCCATAGTAGGTGGGCGACTGGTGGTAGCCGGCTTGGTAGGCGGGCAGCGGGAAGATGATGGTCTCTTCCACGTCGCGCGTCGATTCGTTGAGAAACTCGTACTCGACCTTGATCAAGTCCGGGCTGACGGTCAGCACTTCCTTTTTCATGGCCACGGCGTCGGTCTTGCCGACGAGAATGCCGCCGGCGCTGACGGAGCCGATGCCGTCATTGGCCATGGCCGGCACCGGGTGCGCCATGGCCAGCGCCAGCGCGGCCGGGAGCAGCAGGCGGCGCATCACGCCACCTTGCCCGAGACGGGATCGACCCGGCGCTGCAGCACGAAAATCGGTTGCGCCCATTGCGTATCCTTCTTTTTCTTGCTGGTGATCAAAGTCAGTTCCGATGGATCGTAGACATCCGTGTTGTGCGTCAACGGCGTCGTCATCAGGTATTGCGCTTCCGTGTTCTTCAGGAATTCGCCGACCAGTTGAATGTTGCGGATATCCAGGTGGGCAAACGGTTCATCGATGAAGACGAAGCCGCCGGAACCATCTTCCGATTTCAGCAGGCCGATCAGCAGCACCAGCGACTTCATCACCTGCTGGCCGCCCGACGCTTCGCCATCGTTCATGCCGATCACGCCCTTGCCGTCGAACTTGAAGCGCACGTGCAAGCCCGCCTGCGACAGTTGCACGTCGTCGTTTTCCAGGCGCACGGGGTCGGCATGCACTTCGATGCCGGCCAGTTCGCCCAGCTCCTTGATGTTCTTGCTGTAGGTCTTGATGGTGTAGCGCAAGCGCTCCATGTAAGCGCCACGGGCATTGCCCGTCGCTTCGATGGCGCGGTTGTTCTGGTAGCGGCGTTCGTCCGTTTCCGACTGGCGGCCATGCAGCTGGTCCGACAGGCGGTGGTGCTGGTCGATGACGGTGGCGTCCAGTTCCCAGTCGTCGCGCGCCAGGCTGTTTTGCAGGCTGGCCACGCGCAGGTCGACCTGGTGCGCATTCTGGTGTTCGGCGACGAGCGCCGCGCGTCGGCCCGGCCTGCGCCAGCTTTTCGGCAGGTGGCGCCACGCATGGCGCAGGGCCAGCAAGGCGCGCGCATGCTCGGCGCGCTGTTCGATCTGCTTCTTGTAGCCCAGGCGCGAGCCCGCTTCCGCTTCGGACAGGGCCAGGCGCGCGTTTTGCCACACGGTATCGGCGCGCGTGCGCGCCACGGTGGCATTCTTTGTCAGGTTGCCCAGCTCGCCCAGGCGCCCGCCCACTTCCAGGCGCTCTTCCTTGAGCGGCTTGGAATTGCGCAGCGCTTCGGCAAATTCTTCCTGGCGCGCACTGAGTTCCTTGGCCGCGTCAACGCCGGCGATGCGCGCTTTCAAGGCACCCACTTCCGCCGCCAGCTTGGAAATGGCCAGGGTCAGCGTATCTTCCTGCCCTTCCAGGCCCGGCAGCGAGCGCAGCAGCGCTTCCAGGCGGCCGCTGCGGCCAGCCTGGCCGAAGCGGTAGCGCGACGCTTCCACGAACAGCGAGCGCCCGCCGCGGCGTTCGCGGTGGTAGGCCTCGGGCGTGATCCACTCTTCATGGCTGCCCAGCTTGAAGCCCGCTTCCACGGAATCGACGCGGGAAATGCGCGACAATTGCTCGATCAGCCAGCTGGGCACGGGCGCGGAAAATTTCACCACGGCCAGCAGGCTTTCATCTTTCGCGCTAGGTGCCGTCACCAGGTCGGGCACGATGAAGTGGCGATAGCGCTCCTTCTCGGCCAAACGGTAGGCGGCAGCCGCATCCTTGGCCTTGTCCAGCAACACCACCGAGGCGTAACCGCCCAGCACGCCTTCGACGGCGCCCTGCCAGCGGCTGTCCGTCACTTCGACGATGTCCGACAGCATGGCGTGGGAAATCCCCGCGTCGCGCAGCGCGCGGCGCATGCCGCGCACATTGTCCGGCTCCGGCATGGCCGTCTTGCCTTGCAGCGCGGCAATGGTCGCCTGCTCGGCCGCGATGCGCGCCGCCAGGGCGTCGCGCTGCTGGCGCTGGCGCAGCAGTTCCGCTTCCTTCTGTTCCAGCTGGGCCGCCACTTCGGCGATATCGCTGCCCGAGTCGGCCGCCAGCTTGTGCAGGCGGTCCTTCTGTTCCAGCAGGCTGTCCAGCGGTTTCAGCTTGGCATTGATCAGGGACAAGCGGCTCTGCAAGCCGATCGATTCCTGCTCCAGCAGGGTCTCGTTCATCTGCGCGTCGGACAGGGCCTTGGCCTGCGCCGCCAGCGCGTTGCGTTTATCCGTCAGCTGCTGGTCCGCCTGCGCCATCGGCTTGCGCGCATCGCGCAGCTGGCGGCTGGCCGTGGCGGCTTTTTCGCGCGCCTCGTGGTACTGCAGGCTGGGCAGCACTTCTTCCAGCAGGTTGCGGCGTTCCTTGTGCAAGCCTTCCCACTGGTGGTAGTTGGCCACGCGCAGGCGCAAGCCTTCCAGGTTGGTCTTCGACGCTTCCAGTTCCGTTTCGAAACGCTTCAGCTCCACTTCCGTGTCGCGCTGGTGGCGCTTGGCTTCGTCGTAGGCGTCCAGCACTTCCTTGTCGCCGAAGACCTGGAATACCAGGTCGAGCAACTGGCGCGGCGCGTATTCGCACAATTTGTCCGTCTCGCCCTGCTCCAGCGCCAGCACTTTCGACATGGCGGGCGACAGGCCCGCGTTGGCCAGGCGCTTGCGGTAGTTTTCCACCCCCAGCCAGTCATTCGCGTCGGCGATGTCTTCGATCTGCACATTGCCCGGACGCATCAGATACTGGCGCTTCCAGTCGCCGCCGTTCTTCTGGATCTGGCAAAACAGGGTCACTTCATCGTCGCTGAAGAAGCCGGAACTGCGGAAGGGGCGGTTCGACAGCTGCTTGCCCACGTTCTTGTTGTCGACCACGGCGCGCAGCCAGGCCGTCTGCTGCCCCGAGTGGCGCGCATAGTGCTTATACGTGCGCCCCATCGAGCAGTCGAGGCCGAACAGCGTGCGCAAGGCGTCGAGCAAGGTGGTCTTGCCCGAGCCGTTCTGCCCCGCGATGGTGATGATCTTGGCGTCGAGCGGAATATTCTTGATGCGCTGCCAGTAATCCCAGTGCACCAGTTCAAGTGATTTGATATGAAACATGGGTACTTTCAGTGAGGGAGGTCGGGCGAGGCGGCGTCACCGGCATCGCCGGCGTCCGGCAAGTCGCCGCTATCGGCGGACAGCTCGTCCGCCAGGTCGGCGTCAAGCAGCGGATCGCCGCTGACGGCCACCAGGCGCGCGGGCGCGCGCTTGAAGACGTCGGCCAGGGCGCCGTTGATGATGCGCTCTTTCAGCACGTCCGTATCCATCATCAGGTCCAGCAGCGGGCCTTCCAGGATATAGTCGCCGCGCCGTTCGATGAAGCCCAGCTTGGCCAGGGTGCCCAGGTTCATGTCCATGCGCGTCTTCTTGCCCAGCTTGTCGCCGAAGTCCGACAGCAGCGCCTTGTAGGCAATGCCGATCGACGCGTCTTCCGCGCGCGGCAGCGGTTTTTCCGTGCCGAACATGTCGTTCTGGTCATCGTCCGCATGCTGGTGCGTTTCCTGGCGTTCGCGCTTGGGCAGGATGATCTGCGCCCACAGCACCACCAGCAAGGCCACGCCATCGCGCGCCAGGCCGAAGTTGTTGTTTTGCCACACATCGCGGGCGCCGAAGATCTTCGGCTCGATGGTGCGCGTCAGGGCCAGCGTGACATGGTCGGCATACACGTTGTCGAGCAGTTTCAGGCCGCAGGCCAGCAGGCGCGCATCGATTTCGGCGCGGAACAGCTCGTCGGACAGCACGCGCTTGACGAGCTTGTCGTCGCGGCGCAGGGTTTGATGCGTGAGCAGGCGCGCAATCAGGATTTGGGAATCGTCATTCATCGGCTGTGCCGCTATCTAAATCAAGTGAAACATTCAGTGAAAGCGAGGCGATCGACATGGCCGCCACGTGGGGGTCGGTCAGCTGGACCATCTCGTCGGTCGGTGTAAAGGTAATCGGCAAACGGGCCAGTTCGGCCGTCGACCCCTGCAAGCTCGCTTCGGACACATCACCCAAGAGCGGCAGCATGGACGCGCGGTAAGAGGCCACGGCAAAGCTGGCCGGCAGCAGGGAATCCTGCACGGGCACGCTTTTTGGCCCCTCTTCGCCGATGCTGGGGAAATTGCCCAGGCTGGCGAAGTTCGACAGGCGGTCTAGGAGGTCATCGAGTTCAAGCTGCATGGCGGGTCCGTCGCTGATGGTGGTGGGCGCGTCCTCGCCGCTGGGCAGGCCCGTGTTGATGACGCCTGCCGCCCGTTCGGACAGCAGTTCCGTTTCGGCCACGTCGATCATCTCGGCCGGCGTGGAGAACAGGGGCACGACGGGCTGGTCGATGGCGCCCTCGGCCAGGCTGGCCAGGTCGTCATGCTGCAAGAGCCAGCGCTTGATGTCCGTGGTCGACAGGCCCGACTGGCCCAGGTGCACGCGCTGGCGCTCGATCTGGTTCAGGGCGCGCGAAAACATGCCTTGCATGTTCAGCAATTTGCTCTGTGCGCGGCCGATCGCCTGCGCCGCCTTGTGCGTGGCGCTGTCCGCGTTTTCATCGGAAGTGATCGCCACGAGAATCTCGGATCCCTTCTCGACCCAGTCGCACGCCATGTTCCACTTCGCCTGCGCCGTGCGCAGGCGGAATTCGGAACCGGAAGCGATGGCGTCGGAAAACTCTTCCGTCAAGTCCACCAGGCGCCCCAGCAAATGCTGGAGTTGCTCGACCGACACGCCACCGACGGCTTGCGCCCCCGCCACCTGCGACAGCAGGAAGCCCATTTCGGCCTCGTCTTCCGTCTGGCCCAGGCCCAGCAGGCTGTCGATGGCCGACAGCACGTTGCGCGCCATGGGCGTGACGCGGTACACGCCCTGCTGCGCATCCCAGGCCAGCAGCTGGTTCGAGCGCAGGCGCAGCAAGACCGTTTCCAGGCTTTCCGGCAACAGGTACGCCAGCTTGGTATTGATATCGGCGCGCGTATACGCGGACGTGGCCGCATCGGCGGCCAGCTCGCGCAACACCAGCAGGCGCACCAGCACGCCATCGAAACCGCCGTGGAACAGGGCCGTAAACACTTGCAGCAAGGGCTGCGCGCGCTTCAAATGGAATACCTGCTCGATCTCGTCGGCCGAAATATTCGGCTGGAAATGCGCCTGCAAGGAATCGTGATGCTCTTGCTCTGTCTGATTTGCATCCGTAGCCACGGCTGCACTTGCCATTATATCAATCATTCTATTCCGGATGAGTGTTCAGCGGGCGGCGCAGCGGGCGAAAGCGGCGCTGCGAGGCGGGGGCGTCAGTATATCAGTTCTGACATGCAATTTAGCGCGTGGGAAAGGAGCAAGCGGGCAGCCAGCCTGCCGCGGATTGCATCAGCAAAAAAACCACGGCGAAAATCCGGGCTCAGACCCGTCCGGGGGGGCATGCCTGCCAACGGCAGGCATGCCGATCCGTCAGGACTGGCGCCGGCATTGGCCGGCTTGGCCCGGCAACGCAGGGAATAGAAATCCGCTCAGGTAGCGAGCACTTACTTCTTGACGATCTTCTGCAAGGTCTGCTCCACATAATCGCCGCCATCCGCATCGGCGAACGTCACCTTCACGGGATACCATTCCAGCGACGGCGCCAGCCACAGGTCCACTTGCTGGCCTTTCTTGTCCGGCGGCGGCGCCTTGACCAGGTGGATGGCGGCGACCTCTCCCATGCCCGTGGTCACCGGCTCTTCCTTGACGACCTTGAAGATCCACGGCTCGGCATCGTGCGCGCCGGCGACAAAGAAGGCCCATTCCGAGCCGGGGACGAATTTCTCGGGCGCGGCGCGCGCCACGCTGGCCAGTTGCCAGACGGCGCTGTTGCGGTCCTGTTCGCCGCCTTTCAGCGGATAGGTTTCGTCGCCTTCGCCAAAGACGATGGTCTTGCTGTCGCGCTTGAAGGTGGTCGTGACGGCATCCTTGCGGAAGCGTTTTTCCACGAACTGCGATGGCGCCAGGCCGTACTCGTCGACCGTGCCTTCGCTGCGCTGTTCGAGGATCTTGCCGAACAGGGCCGCCTTGGTTTCTGCCAGCAGCGAGTACTTGCCGTCGCCCACGCGCCAGTTGCTGACGGATTCGCCGGACAGGCCGATGCCGCGCTGCCTGGCCTTGATGGAGTAGACGAGGTCGGCCGATGGCACCAGCTTGTATGGACGCTTGATGACGGGATGCTCCACGGGCGCCTGCGCCATGGCGGGAGACAGGGTGGCGGCCAGCAGGCTGGCGGCGATAAGGCGTTTCAAGGTAGTCAGAGTCATCATTTATTTT
Organism: uncultured Janthinobacterium sp.; assembly: GCA_963530105.1. GTDB lineage: Bacteria > Pseudomonadota > Gammaproteobacteria > Burkholderiales > Burkholderiaceae_D > Janthinobacterium. The sequence continues at coordinate 752 of CAUSDR010000142.1, read as the reverse complement.
CCTGTAGCGTCATTGACGCGAATGTTGGTCACAGTTTGCGTGGTCAAAGCCCCGCTCGCTTCGGTATTGCGTATTTGTACCGGATACCACTGCATGGATGGCGCCAGCCAGATATCGAGCTGCGACGAATACGTGCCCGGCTTGGGCGGCCGGCGCAGATGCCACGTCACCAGGCGGCCCATTTTGGTATCCAGTTCATCCTCGCCCACCAGCTGGAAGCGGAACACGGTCGCTTCCTTTTCCTCGCCGACATGGATGTCGATATTGCCGGCCAGCTGGTTGACGTCGGCGCGGCCGATGGCGGCCAGCTGGAACGGCACGCTGGCCTTGTCTTGCGCCCCCTCCTGCCAGGGCGCCGTGGCCGTGCTGGCCGAAAACGTGATGCGCTTGCCGTCGCGGTCAAAATGCGTGGCCGTTTGCGCGCGGCCCTTGCGCTTTTCCGTGGCCGTGACGGGCACGATGCCCGTGCCATCGATCAAGCCCTCGCTGGTCAGCACCAGCAGGTTGATGCGCGTGATCAGCATGCTCAAGCCCACTTCCAGTTTCAGCTGGTAAGTGTCGCCCCGGTTATCCCACGCCATGGCGGCCACGCCCTGCCACTTGGTGCCGTCCGCATCGCGCCGGTCCACGTGCAGGTCAAACTGGGCCGAGGCGGGCGCATTCGTCTTGTAGCGCCGCGCCTGCTCCGCCTCGGGTGGCGCTGCGGGCGCCGGCGCCGGTGGCGCCACCTCGGCCGGCGGTGGCGGCGGCGC
>CAUSDR010000141.1:0-12296 GCA_963530105.1 uncultured Janthinobacterium sp. | reverse complement strand
GCGCTGCATGCCTGCACGGCGCCCGTGCGGCGCGTGAAGCACCGCTTCGACAACCGCGTGCGCGACCTGCTCAGCCAGCTCAACGCGGCGGCGGGACCGGCGCCCGGCGCCGCCACGCGCGCCGTCGTGCGCCAGTCCCTGAACCTGCTGGAAATCGGCCATTCGGTGATCGAACTGCGCGAGCTGATCGCCAGCGCCCGGCCCGGCCCCACGCGCGAGGCGCTGCAGCGGTGCGTGGACCACATCGCCGCCTGGCTGCGCACGCGCGCCGACGCGCAGCTGCAGGCGGCGCTGGCCGCCACCCTGCAGGCGGGCGCCGTGGTGCGCGCCGCGCAAACGGACACGGCCGCGACACCCGAGCGCAGCGCGCGCCTGCAGACGGCACTGGCCGACCTGCACTCGATCTACACTTCATTGCTCGACCAAATGGCGCCTGGCGCCGGAGACCACCATGCCGCGTGAATTCGCCCTGTTCGGAATTCTGATTCCTACCCTGCTGCCCCTGTTCATTCTCAGCATCGGCCTGCAAACCCTGCTCGACCGCGTGCTGGGGTGGCTGGGCGTGTACCGCATGGTGTGGCATCCGTCGCTGGCGCGGCTGTGCATCTTCATCGCCATCTTTGGCGCGCTGGCCCTGTCGCTGTACAAATAATTAAAAAAACTGTTCAACCAATTTGAGGAAAGGGTACCGACATGGTAACCAAACTGACCCGCTACGCCATCACCCTGCTGCTCCTGGCGGCAGCGCTGTGGATCGGCAAGACCGTCTGGGACCGCTACATGGAATCGCCATGGACGCGCGACGGCCGCATCAAGGCCGACATCGTCAACATCAGCGCCGACGTCGCCGGCACCGTCACGGACGTGCTGGTACGCGACAACCAGGTGGTGCAGAAGGGCGACATCCTGTTCGTCGTCGACAAGGAGCGCTATGTCAGCGCGCTGGCCCAGGCCGACGCCGTGCTGGCCGCGCAAAGGACGGAGCAGGGCCGCCGCGGCAAGGAAGCGCAGCGCCGCGCCAATCTCGACGCCAGCATCATTTCCACGGAAAGCCGCGAAAGCGCGGCCTTTGCCGCCACCTCGGCCACCTCGCAGGTGCAGGCGGCGCTGGCCGCCCGCGCGCTGGCGCAGCTGAACCTGGAGCGCACCACCGTGCGCGCCCCCGTCAGCGGCTATGTGACCAACCTGAACGTGCACAAGGGCGATTTTGCCGCCGTCGGCGCGGCCAAGCTGGCCGTCATCGACAGCGCCTCGTACTACGTGGTCGGCTATTTCGAGGAAACCAAGCTGGGCATGCTGGCGCAGGACGACAAGGCGGAAATGAATCTGATGAGCGGCGGCACGCTGCACGGCCACATCGAAAGCATCGCGCGCGGCATCACCGACCGCGACGCCGCCACGGGCCGCGAACTGCTGGCCGACGTCAATCCCACCTTCAACTGGGTGCGCCTGGCGCAGCGCGTGCCCGTGCGCATCCATATCGACCAGCAGCCGAAGGGACAACTGCTGGTGGCGGGCACCACCTGCACCGTGGTGGTGACGCCGCATTCGGCGCCGGCCAAGGCGGCGCCGGCGAAAGCGTAAGCGAGCGCTCTTGCGCGCCTAGCGCCCGCCCGCCACGTCGAGCATGCTGCCCGTGACGTAGCTGGCGCCCGGCCCCAGCAGGTAGAGGATGGCGGCGGCGACTTCCTCCGGCTGGCCGCCGCGCTGCATGGGCACGCCCGATTCCAGCCGCGCCACCCGGCCCGGTTCGCCGCCCGAGGCGTGGATTTCCGTGTAGATGATGCCGGGCCGCACGCCGTTGACGCGGATGCCCTCGGCCGCCACTTCCTTCGCCAGCCCGATGGTCAAGGTATCGACGGCGCCTTTCGAGGCCGCATAGTCGATGTATTCCCCCGCCGAACCGATGCGCGCCGCCGCCGACGACACGTTCACGATGCGCCCGCCCTGCCCGCCGTGCGCCGTCGACATGCGCCGCACGGCCTGCTGGCAGCACAGGAAATAACTGATCACGTTGGTGCGCAGCACGCGCTCCAAGCGCTGCACGGAGATGTCGGCGAGCCGGCATTTCTGCTCCAGCACGCCCACGTTGTTGACCAGCGCCGTCACCGTCCCCAGGCGCGCATCGACCTCGCCGAACAGGCGCGCCACGTCCGCTTCCTCGCCGGCGTCGGCCTGCACGGCGATGGCTTCGCCCCCTTCGGCGACGATGCGCGCGCGCAGCGCCTCGGCCGCCTGCGCATCGCGCACGTAGTTGATGCACACGGCATAGCCCTGGCGCGCCGCCAGCAGGGCCGTCGCCGCGCCGATGCCGCGGCTGCTGCCCGTAATCAGGATCACTTCCTTCATCGCCCCTCCAGGATGGTTGTGGCCTCATCATACGCGGACGAAAAAAAACCCGCGCGCGGCGGGTTTTTCGACAGAGGCAACTCAGTTCCTGAAGTGCGTCATGGCATATGTCAGGTGCTGCCACCAGTGTTCGCGCGTCTGCACGGACGCCAGGCACTTCGCGTCGACCTCGTTCTTGAAAGCGGGATCCACGCACGCCTTGCTGGCCAGCGCATTGCGCTGGTTTTCCACGTTGACGATGGCCAGCGCCAGCCAGGCCACGAGGGCCACGGCCAGCGCGCATAAGGTCCATGGCAGCTGTTTCATGATGCGCTCCGCTTACTTCTTCGCCGGCGCCGGCGCGCGCTCTTTCAGCACGCGGGCCACCAGGCCATCCATCACCACCAGGGTCGCGTCCTGCGTCTGGCGCTCGGACTGGCCCGGGCGCGACAGCATCGATGGCGAGGTGACAAAACGGCCGTCGATGACGATGGTCGGCGCGCTGTCGATCTTGCTGGCAGCGATCAGCTGCTCATTGCGCTTCAATTTGGTCTGCACGCCGAACGAGTTGAACATGTCCAGGTATTTGGCCTTGTCGATGCCGTTTTTCACCAGCAGGTCGAGGATGGCGTCATCGCGGTTCAGGCGGTTGCGCTCGACATGGATGGCGCGGAAAATCTTGTCATGGAACTGGTCCAGCTTGCCCATCGCTTCCAGCGTGGCGTAGGCGTGCGCCTGCGGGTCTTTCGGACCGGAGAACGCCAGGTGGATGCGGCGGAAGGCGATCTTGTCGCCCTGCTTCTTGACCCAGTCGTGCATCAGCGGGTCCAGCGCGTAGCAATGCGGGCAGGAGTACATGAAGTATTCCACCACTTCCACCTTGCCGCCCGTGTCCGAACGCACTGGCGTCGGCAGCGTGGTAAAGCCGGTATCGGCAGCCATGGCGCCGCCGCTGGCCGCGACCAGGGTGACAGCGGCGAGCAGGGGACGCAAGAAACGCAGAAAACGCATAGTAATCCTTCATCATAAAGTGGTCGAGAACGGGGCGAGATTACCACTTTTTGCGCCGGGCCATGCGCATCGGGCGCAAAAAAGGCGCGTTTACTGGCCCTCCTTGCGCCCGATTAAGTCCGAATTAAGTCCGAATCAAGGCGGCGTCGCGCGCTGGCGCGGCGTCAGCGGGAAACGGCCTCAGAAATGGTAGCGCGCCGAGACGCGCAGCTGGCGCCGGTCGTTCTGGTAAATGCTCGAGCGGCAGCCCGGCGCGTCGCCGTAATGGCGGCGGTTGGCCAGGTTGCTGCCGGCCAGTTCCAGCTCCCAGGCGCCCAGCTTGCGCACATACCGCCCGTCGATGGTGGCAAAGGCGGGCACCTGCGCCAGGCAGCTGTTGTCGAAATCCGGGCCGTAGCGCAGGGCGCGCAGCCACTGCACGCCAAGGTCGGCGCTTGCGCCGGCCGGCCCCGTCCAGTACAGGCGCACGCCGGCCAGGGTTTTCGGCAACAGCGCGATATCCGGGCCGCCATAGGCATAGTCGTCATAGCGCGCGTGCACTTGCCGCACCTGCCCGTCGAGGCGCCAGTCGGGCGCCAGGGCCACGCTGGCCTCGATGGCGATGCCGTCGCGCCGCGCCGGCTCCATGTTGCCGACAAAGCCCAGCTGGCCCAGGCTCTGGTCGAAGACGATCTGGTTGCTCAGGCGTTCGCTGAACACGCGCACGGAAGCGCTGCGCACGGCGTCGCCGTAGATGGCGCCCAGCTCCGTGTCGCGGCGCTCCTGCCCGGCCAGCGGACGGTAGCCGGCGCTGGTATAGCCATCGTCGTCGATGTGGTAGCTGCGCGCGGCCTTGGCGTACACGCTCAGTTGCGGGCGCAGCTGCAGGCTGCCCTGCACATCCCAGGCATGCTGGCTTTCCCAGTCGCTGCCGCCAGCCGGCATGTCGGCCGGATCGAGCTCGATCCGCTCATGCCGCAGCCCCAGCAGCAGGCGCGGCGCGAACCGGCCGCCAAAAGCCAGCTCTTCGCGCAGCAGCAGCGCGCGCGCGTTCTGGCGGCGCTGCGCGGTGCCATCCCGGCCCAGCGCCGCGCGCCCCGAACGGCGCTCCCACTGCGTCAGGTCCAGGCCCACTTCCGTGTCCGTGCCCACGCCGCCCAGCTTGCCGTAATGGCGCAGGCGGGGCGACAGCTGCCGCCAGCGGCTGCGGTAGGACGATTCGGCGCTGCCCGCCTCGCCCGCGTACAGGGCTTCGGCGTGCTTTTCCCGCTGCGACAATTCCACGCCCAGCTCGAAATTGCCCACGTAGCGCTGCACGAAGGCGCTGGCGCGCCGCACCTCGTACCGGTACAGGTCTTCCGGGCGCGCCGCCAGCATGGCCAGGTAGGGCGCGTCTGGCGCCGGGTAGCGCGTATCCTGCTTCAACTCGTCGACGGTGAAGCCGAAGCGGCCCTGCCGCAGTTTCCACTCCGCGCCGCCATTGAAGCCGCGCTGGTGGAACACGCTGCCATCACGGTAGTTGCCGTTGCGCAGCTCATCGACGGCCACATCGAGCGCCATGCCGTCGCGGTCGTACGCCAGCGCGCCCCGCGCGCTATGCTGGCCGCCCTGCGCCAGTTCGCTCGACAGGTCGCCATGCAGCACGCCCTGCGGGCTGGCAGGCGTGCCATCGCCCGCCGTGCCGGCCTCCTGCGCGCACGCCGGCATGGCCAGCGCGCACAGCATCACGGTGCGCGCGGCAATGGTCAGGGCGAGGGGAACAGGCATCATGGCGGCTGGCTTGAGTGCGGTGGCGCGACGCGGGCGCACGGTGTTGAAAAACGGGAGAATGACAAAAGCGAATCATTATACGCACGCCGCGTGGCCCCGCAAGCGCGGACCGGGCCGCCTGCATCGGGCAGCGCGGCGCGCGCTGGCGCTTCAGCCGCCCAGGCGCGCCTCGTCGGCAAGAAAGTCGATGAAGGTGCGCACTTTCGACGACAGGTAGCGCCGGCTCGTGTAGACGGCATACACGCTGCCGCCCGCCAGCCTGAAACCGCCGAAGAGGCGCACCAGGCGCCCCGCCGCCAGATCCGCATCCGTCTGCCACGAGGGCAGCAGCGCGATGCCCATGCCGTCGAGCGCGGCCGCGTGCAGCAGGCTTTCGTTATTACATTGCAGCACGGGCGAGAACTTCACGGTCTCGCGTCCCTGCGGGCCATCGAATGCCAATTCGTTGCCGTTTAGCAACAATGAATAGCTGATCATGGCATGCCGCGCCAGTTCCTGCGGCGCTTGCGGGGTGCCGGCGCGCGCCAGATAGGCGGGCGCGGCCACCAGGTGGAATGCGATGCTGCCGATGGGGCGGGCGATCAGGGTCGGCGATGGCGCCTGGCTCACGCGCAGGGCCAGGTCGAAGCCCTCTTCCACCAGATTGACGACGCGCCCGCTCAAGTCGATGTCGAACGTGACTTCCGGAAAGCGTTCGCGGTAGGCGGCCAGCGTGCGCGTGAAGATGGCGTTGGCGAACCAGACGGGCGCGCTCAGGCGCAGCATGCCGCGCGGCACCACCGTCGTGCGCCCGACCGTCGCCTCCACCTCGTCGAGGTTGTCGAGCATGTCGCGGCATTGCTCAAAATACACCTTGCCGATTTCCGTCAGGCTCAGGTGGCGGCTGCTGCGGTTCAGCAGGCGCGCGCCCAGGTGGCGCTCCAGGTGCATCACGTGCTTGCTGACCATGGCCGGCGACAGGTCCAGGCGCTCGCTGGCGCGCACGAAACTGTCCAGTTCCACGACGGCGCGAAACACGCGCATGCTGCGCAAGGTATCCATGGCACTCCGATCATCAACAAATTGGAAATGATATATCAATAATAGCGATCTTGATCAACTGACCGCACATGACTATCATCCATCCATCATCAGCCATTCCATCAGGAGCCGCCATGCAAGAGCACACTTTTCCCACCTATTTCCTGTCGCACGGCGGCGGCCCGTGGCCGTTCATGAAGGAACAGTTCGGCGGCCGCTACGACGTGCTCGAAGCGTCCTTGCAGGATATCCCGCGCCAGATCGGCGCGCGGCCCACGGCCGTGCTGGTCGTCACGGCGCACTGGGAAGGCCCGCAATTTCTCGTCTCGGCCAGCCCGCGCCCGGGCATGATCTACGATTATTCGGGCTTTCCGCCGCACACCTATCAAATCCAGTACCCGGCGCCCGGCGCGCCGGCACTGGCGGCGCAAGTGAAACAGTTGCTGGACGCGGCCGGCCATCCGGCGCGCCTGGACCATGAGCGGGGCTACGACCACGGCACGTTCAGCGCCCTGTTCCCCATTTACCCGCAGGCGGACGTGCCGCTGGTACAACTGTCGCTGAAACACGGCTACGATCCGCGCACGCACGTCGAGGCGGGCCGCGCGCTGGCCAGCCTGCGCCGGCAGGGCGTGCTGATCGTCGGCAGCGGCCTGTCGTATCACAACCTGCGCCAGTTCGGCCAGGCGGGCGCCGTCGCCTCGCACCAGTTCGATAGCTGGCTGCGCCAGGCCATGGCCCTGCCGCCAGCACAAAGGCTGGAGCAGTTGCTGGCCTGGGACCGGGCGCCGGGCGCGCGCCAGGCCCATCCGCAGGAAGACCACTTGCTGCCGCTGATGGTGGCGCTGGGCGCCGCCGAGCAGGAAGCGGCGCAGGTCGTGTACCACGAAGACGATTTCTTTGGCGCCCTGGCCGTCACCAGCTTCAAGTTCGGATAAGCGGACAGCGCATGAAAAAAGCGCCGCGACAGCAATGTCGCGGCGCTTTTTGTCAGAGCTGGGGCCAGACGCAGACGCCGGTAGCCGGGGTCAAACCCACCACACCGCAAACGGCTGCTTCGGCGTCAACGTCATCGGGGGTCTGCGCCCAGAATTGGTTTTGGAGTGAATTGGCGGCCGTGACTTACGTGCCGCGCTTGCCGCGCGCCGCATTCTTCGCCTTCTCGGCCGCAAGTTCCGCCGCCCTGGCCGCTTTTTCCGCCATCTCGGCCGCGTGCTGGGCCAGCAGGGCCGCGCGCGTGTCCGGCGTTTCCAGCGAGATGCGTCCCAGGATGCCGCTGCGGTAGTCGAGCAGCAGGGTGTGCGACGCTTTCTCGAAATCGTAGTCGCCGCCCTTGATGCGGAAGCCCCGCTTGGCGGCGATGCCTTCGACCACGCCGATGGCGTCGACTTCATCGACCTTGGTGCCGTAGCGCGCCGCCAGCAGATCCGGGTAGCGCTTGAGCAATTCCTCGGCCAGGAACACGGCCACTTCTTCCTCGATCAGCGCGTTCGAGCCGATGGCGTGGCTGGCCGCCAGCATCAGGCCGTCGCTGGGGATGGCGATCTTCGGCCACAGCATGCCGGGCGTGTCGACGAGGATGGTGTTCTTGTCCAGGTACAGCTTTTGCTGCATTTTCGTCACGGCCGGCTCGTCGCCCACTTTCGCCACGCGCTTTTTCAGCAGCGCGTTCATCAGGGTCGACTTGCCGACGTTGGGGATGCCCATGATCATGATGCGCAGCGGCTTGGTCGGCACGCCGCGGTGCGGCGCCAGCGATTTCGCCAGTTCCGGGATGCGCGCCACGTCGCCCGGCTTCTTGGTCGTCATCGCATACGCCGTCACGCCTTCCTGGGCATTGAAGTACGCCACCCAGGCGGCAGTGGCGGCCGGGTCGGCCAGGTCGGTCTTGTTGAGGATTTTCAGGCAGGGACGCTGGCGGAACAGGCGCAGCTCGTCCACCATGGGATTGCAGCTGGCTGCCGGCAGGCGCGCGTCCACCACTTCAATCACCAGATCGGTGTTCTCCATGGTCTCGGCCGCTTTCTTGCGGGCCGCGTTCATGTGTCCTGGGTACCATTGTATCGCCATGCTCTTGCTTTCAAAATCGTTCGGTCAATCCGCTATTTTACGTGGTTGCCGCGACAGCGTCGCGTTTACTGACGGCAATGGCTGGCGTGCGACACGAACGAGACAATTGGTGATAATTTGGCAGTTACATGAATGATAATATCCTTCGTCGCCCGGCCCATGCACACCGGATCGCTCCCGCACACTTAACCTGGCCCACGTCTCCATGTCCGTTTCCCGCATCGCCCTCTTCGCCACCCTTTGCGCCTGCCTGCCGCCGGCCCTGGCCCAGGATCAGCCGCCAGCGCCTGCCGACGCGGCAAACGGAGAACTGCAGCAGATCGTCGACGTGCAAAGTACGCGCGATCCCGATCTGCGCCCGTACCGGACCATGCTCAAGGGCGTCGATGCGTATGCCGACCACCTGCGCCTGGCGCCCAGCGCGCCGCTGCGCTTCATGCTCATTCCCGCCACCGCCAGCGGCAAGCTCGATGGCGTGACCCTGCACCTGTCGGCCGACAATCTGTCGATCCCGATTCCGCTGGCCGCCAACGGCAGTTTTACCCTGGCGCGCGACAAGGCCGCCTACGATGCGAATGCCGACCTGGTCAGCAACAAGAAGCGCGACACCGTGCGCTGGCGCGCCGACATCCATACGCCTGGCCTGCCAGGCAATGTGCGCCGCCTGGGCGACTTGCGCATGGAATGCGAAATCCGCTGGGCCGTGGAGCAGGACCAGCTGTCCTTCGTGCGGCGCAACCTGTTCCGCCTGGCGGGCGGGCCGTGCCATTCCTCGCTGATCCATGTGCCGTTTCCCGTCTTCCGCAAACTGCTGGCGGTACAGGCGCGCTCGGGCGAGCGCACGGCCGCCATCCGCGTCACGGACGACCAGCAGCGCTACGTGCCGCCGCTGCATGACCAGAGCTGGAACGACGACACCTTGCTGACCCTGTCCTATGCGGATGACAGCACGCTGGCCACGGCGGCCCCTGCCGCGCCAGCCAGCGCGCAGTGACGCCAATGGCGCCGACGGCGCTGGCGGAAGCCATGTCAAAAATTTCCACAAGGATTTTTATATTTACTGCGAGCAACAAAAAAGTGTGCTCTAATATCGCCTCTTAAATGAAAAGCAATTATTTCCAGACTGGCATCCGCCAGGCGCGGAGAGGCAGGCTACGGGGATTGGGTGATATGACGATGGAACAGAGGGGCGTGGCGCCAGCGGCGCACGCCGAGCTTGAGCATGCGGGCTGGCGCCCGCGCAAGGATGGGACAGCCAAGCGCGTGCAGCGCAATGGCAGCGTATTGCGCCTGAAGAAGGAATGCCGGCAGCTGCAGCTGCACATCACGCAACTGGAAGAACGCCTGAAGCGCCAGAGCGCCGACAGTTATGGCCTGCAAATGCTGTATGACCAACTGGTCAATGAAATCAAGCACCACCGCGACATGCTGCAACTCGACAGTTTCGATGCGGAAAAATCCGCCACCGTGTACACGCAGGCCTGGCGCAGCTTCATGGCCGGCAGCGCGCTCGACTACCAGACCCACCGCCACACGAATTCGCGCAGCCGCCCGACGCTGCTGTAGTTACAATTCCGCCAACGCCTTCACATGCGCCGCCACGCTGCGGCCCAGCGATGACAGGTTGTAGCCCCCTTCCAGGCAGCTGACGATGCGGCCCTTGCCGTACTGATTGGCGACCGCCATCATCTGCTGCGTCAGCCACGCGTAGTCGGCCTCCACCAGGCCCATGCCGCCCACGTCGTCTTCACGGTGGGCATCGAAACCGGCGGAAATGAAAATCATCTGCGGCCGCTGGCGGTGCAGCGCCGGCAGCCAGTGGTCGAGCACCAGCTGGCGCACGGCGTCGCCTTTCGAGCGGGCCGGCACGGGCACGTTGACGCGCGTATCCGTGTAGGACTCGACATCGCTGTACGGGTAAAACGGGTGCTGGAAGAAGCTGACCATCAGGATGCGCGGATCGTGCGCCACGGATTCGGCCGTGCCGTTGCCGTGATGCACGTCGAAATCGACGATGGCGACCCGTTCGAGCCCGCGCACGTCGAGCGCATGCTTGGCGGCGATGGCGACGTTGTTGAACAGGCAAAAACCCATGGGTTCGCTGGGCCGCGCATGGTGGCCGGGCGGACGGATTGAGCAAAAGGCGTTGCTGATCTCGCCATCGATGACGGCATCCGTGGCGGCCACGGCCGAGCCGGCGGCGGCCAGCGCCGCGTTGTAGCTGTGCGCGTTGAGCAGGGTGTCGCCGTCGAGCGGGTAATAATCGCCCACGGGCGGCACATTGTCGCGCACGAGGCCGATGGCCGTGGCGCTGTGGTTGCGCTCGATATCGGACAATTGCGCGCGCACGCCGTCGCGGTGCTCGACCAGGTCGCTGATGTGCGCGAGGATCAGTTGATCATTGATGGCCTGCAGGCGGGCCGGCGATTCGGGATGCCAGTCGCCCATTTCGTGGCGCTGGCAATCGGGGTGGGTATAGATGGCTGTGCTCATGCGCTGTACTGGTTACCTCTGTCTCTGTCCATTCTCTGTCCACGCGAGGCGCCCGGCATGGCATTCCTGCCGGCCCGGCGCGTTCTCGCATAAAATCATTGGCTGGTCTGTGCCGCCGTGACTGCCACGCTAATCTACCATGCGCGCGACGCGGATGGGCGGCGTGGCTTGACTTGGCCAAAGCGATTGTAAATTAAATAATCCACCGTACTGTGATACAAATAGCATGTTTTCGAAAATACACCAGGCCGCGCGCCAGATCGGCGCAGTTCTCGTCGGCAAAGACTTGCAAATCCGCCAAACCCTGGCCTGCGTGCTGGCCGGCGGCCACCTGCTGATCGAGGACGTGCCCGGCGTCGGCAAGACCACCCTGGCGCACGCGCTGGCCATTTCGCTGGGCCTGCAATGGAAGCGCCAGCAATTTACCAGCGACCTGCTGCCCGCCGACGTGGCCGGCATGAGCGTGTATGACCGCGGCAGCGCCAGTTTCATCTTCCACCCCGGCCCCCTGTTTACGCAAGTGCTGCTGGCCGACGAGATCAACCGCGCCACGCCGAAGACGCAATCGGGCTTGCTCGAAGCGATGGAGGAGCGGCAAGTGACGCTCGATGGCGTCACGCATGCGCTGCCGCAGCCGTTTTTTGTCGTCGCCACGCAAAACTGCGCGCACCAGCTGGGCACCTTTCCCCTGCCCGAATCGCAGCTCGACCGCTTTCTCATGTGCGTCACCCTCGGCTACCCGGACCCGGCCGCCGAACGGGCGCTGCTGCTGGGCGCCGACCGCCGCGCCATGCTGACAAGCTTGCCGGCCGTGATGAGCGCGGAAGAATTGCTGCAGGCGCAGGCGGGCTTGCGCGCCATCCACGCCTCTGGCGCCGTGGTCGACTACGTGCTGGCGCTCGTGCACGCCACGCGCGCGCCCGGCATGTTTGCCGACGGCCTCAGCCCGCGCGCCGCGCTGGCCCTGCTGCAGGCGGCGCGCGCCTGGGCCGCGCTGGAAGGCCGCGACCATGTCACGCCCGACGATGTGCAAGCCGTGCTGCTGCCCGTCTGCGCCCACCGCCTGCATGCGGCGCATGGAGAAAGCGACAGCCGCGCCCTGCTGCAGCAATTGCTGTTGAGCATAGCCGTCTGAGCGGCATGCGCTTGCGCCCCACCCGCTGGCTGCCGGCGCGCCCCTGGCTGGGCGCGCAGCGCGTGCACATCCGTCCTTCGCGCGCGGGCCTGGCCTTTGCCGCGCTGCTGCTGGCGCTGTGGATCGCCGCCGTCAATTACCGCCTGGGCCTCGGCTACGCGCTGACGTATTTCGCCGCCGCCTGCGCCATCGCCGACATGCTGTTTGCCAGCCGCAACCTGGCGGGCCTGTCGCTGGCGGCAGCGCCGGGCCCGGCCGTGTTTGCCGGCGGCCACGCCCTGTTCACCTTGCGCCTGATCAACCGCAGCACCCGTTCGCGCCATGCGATCCGCCTGGCCACGCCCGCATCCACGGCGGCGCCCGGCCTGGCCGATATCGCCGTCCACGGGGAAACGGCGGTCAGCGTGGCCCTGGCCGCGCCGCAACGGGGCTGGCTGCACGCGCCGCCCGTGCGCCTGTCGAGCAACTTCCCACTGGGCCTGTTCCACGC
>CAUSDR010000140.1:0-12669 GCA_963530105.1 uncultured Janthinobacterium sp. | reverse complement strand
GCTGCTGCCTTGGCGACGACTTTTTTCGCTGCTGGCTTGGCTGCTGCCTTGGCGGCAGGTTTCGCTGCGGCTTTTTTCACTGCTGGCTTGGCTGCTGCCTTGGCGACAGGTTTGGCTGCCGCTTTTGCTGCTGGCTTGGCGGCCGGCTTGGCAACGGCTTTTTTCGCCGCTGGCTTGGCTGCTGCCTTGGCGACAGGTTTGGCTGCAACTTTCGCTGCTGGCTTGGCTGCCGGTTTTGCTGCGGCCTTGGCGGCTGGTTTCGCTGCGGCTTTGGCGACTGGTTTTGCTGCGGGCTTGGCAGCCACTTTTGCTGCAGGCTTGGCTGCGGCTTTGGCGACTGGTTTTGCGGCTGGTTTGGCTGCGGCTTTGGCAGCTGGTTTAGCGGCAACCGTCTTCGCTGCGGCTGCCGGCTTCTTCGCGGCAGGAGCAGCCTTGGCGGCTGGTTTCTTTACTTCTGATTTCTTAGCGGCTGTTGCCATTTGTCTCTCCTTCATCTGAGATGAGAAATTTAAGCTACAAGATTTAAACCCGTCCGACCCACCACAGGGATAGGCCAGGCGAATTATTCATCGGCACAAACGGTCGTTTGCGCTAATGAATTCGGCACCAGCTGAACTGCTGCAACTCCTCACGTTTGCAGCACTTCAGCCATCGTCGGTGCCACCCTGCTTTATCTCGCAGCTGGTGGCAAAGTCTGAATTCGGTCATTCGTTTTCGATGCCGTGCGTTTTTTCGCTCCTCGCATCGCGCTCGCTACAACACCCAAGCGTCAAATAAAAAACCGCCATGCCTGAAAAAATTCGGGCACGGCGGCAGACGAAAACGGTGTGGTTTTGTGCATATCCGTGTAAATCTGTATCCCTGTTTTGCGAGGTTTTTTCGCTACCGCGCTGGTTAAAAAACCCCGCATTCTAACGCTCGCATTTGCAATCTCATAAAGTACACGAAAACCTTGTCAATGCGCAACCGGCACGACACGTTTTCGCGGGCTTTTTTGCACGTTACGCGTGCTATCGCACAATCGCGCGCCAAATGCCGCCGCCAGCGTGTCCGGAAACGATATTTTCAGCCCGCGATGCGGCCGCGCGCGGCCTCTGAAAAAACTGGCGCAAGCCGTGTCGCAGCGCCCGATGCCTGCGCATTTTCGCGCCCTGCCAGCGCCGCTTTTCGACGTGCGCTGGCGACGGTATTTTTCTGGCCCCGGACGAAAAAAAAGCGCCGTCATGTGACGGCGCTTTTTGGTTTTGGAGAGCGCTGGCTTATTCCCAGTTCAGCGCGCCGCCGGTCTGGTATTCCGTCACGCGCGTCTCGAAGAAGTTACGTTCCTTCTTCATGTCGATCATCTCGCTCATCCACGGGAACGGGTTTTCTTCCTGGGCAAACAGCGGCTCGATGCCGATCTGCTGCGCGCGGCGGTTGGCGATGAAGCGCAGGTAGCCCTTGAACATCGGCGCGTTCAGACCCAGCACGCCGCGCGGCATGGTGTCTTCGGCGTACGCGTATTCCAGTTCCACTGCCTGCATGAACAGATCCTTGATCTCTTCGCGGAAGGCGGCCGTCCACAGCTGCGGGTTTTCCATCTTGATCGTGTTGATCAAGTCGATGCCGAAGTTGCAGTGCATCGATTCGTCGCGCAGGATGTACTGGTACTGTTCCGCCGCGCCCATCATCTTGTTCTGGCGGCCCAGCGCCAGGATCTGCGTGAAGCCGACGTAGAAGAACAGGCCTTCCATCAGGCAGGCGAAGACGATCAGGGATTTCAGCAGCTTCTGGTCGTTTTCCACCGTGCCGGTGACGAACGCCGGGTCGGTCAGGGTGTTGATGAACGGGATCAGGAATTCATCCTTGTCGCGGATCGACTTGACTTCGTTGTAGGCGTTGAAGATTTCGCCTTCGTCCAGACCCAGCGATTCCACGATGTACTGGTAGGCGTGCGTGTGGATCGCTTCCTCGAACGCCTGGCGCAGCAGGTACTGGCGGCATTCCGGCGCCGTGATGTGGCGGTAGGTGCCCAGCACGATGTTATTCGCGGCCAGCGAGTCGGCGGTAACAAAGAAGCCCAGGTTGCGCTTGACCAGGCGGCGCTCGTCGTCCGTCAGGCCGTTCGGGTTCTTCCACAGCTCGATATCGCGCTGCATGTTCACTTCCTGCGGCATCCAGTGGTTGGCGCAACCGGCCAGGTATTTGTCCCACGCCCACTTGTACTTGAACGGCACCAGCTGGTTGACGTCGGTCTTGCCGTTGATGATGCGCTTGTCGTCCGCATTCACGCGGCGCGCCACTTGCTCGGCATTCGCTTCGGACGGCTCGGCGCCGGCCGGCAGGTTCAAATCGGTATTCCCCAGGGGCGCTTGCTGCGCCGGACGCGGCACAGCTGCCGACGTGGTTTCATCATCCCATGACAACGACATAATCTTCTTCCTTTCCATGCCGGCGAGCCGGCGATCCGCAACAGGCCCGTTGAATCGGACAATACGGACATTAACAACATTGAATCAGCCCGGCCGTGCCGGGCTGACCACTTTAAATAAGGTCAAAACCGTCGCGCGCAAGCCCGGTAGCGGGTTCCGCGCAGCAGCTTCTTACTGGCAGGCTTCGCATTCCTCAAAGCCGTCGTCACCCGGACGCAGGTAGCAAGCTTCGCCATCGGCGTCGTCCGCTGCCGCTGCCACCACTGGCGCCACCGCTGGAGCGGCTGCCACCGCGGCGGCTGCCGCTGCGCTGTGCGCGCTGGCCGACATGCCGCCGTCGACTGCCACGGCGTTCAGGGCGCCCGTCTTGGAGGTCGATTTCTCCATGTGGGTGGCGGCGATGGTACGCAGGTAGTAGGTGGTTTTCAGGCCACGCAGCCATGCCAGCTTGTAGGTTTCGTCCAGTTTCTTGCCGGAAGCACCCGCCATGTAGATGTTCAGCGACTGCGCCTGGTCGATCCACTTCTGGCGACGCGACGCCGCTTCCACCAGCCAGCTTGGCGACACTTCGAAGGCGGTGGCGTAGATGTCGCGCAGGTCTTGCGGGATGCGGTCGATCTTCACCAGCGAGCCGTCGAAGTACTTCAGGTCGGAGATCATGACTTCATCCCACAGGTCGCGCGCCTTCAGGTCGCGCACCAGGTAGCCGTTGATCTCGGTGAATTCGCCCGACAGGTTCGATTTCACGTACAGGTTCTGGAACGTCGGCTCGATACAGGCCGATACGCCGATGATGTTCGAAATCGTCGCCGTCGGGGCGATCGCCACGCAGTTCGAGTTGCGCATGCCGAACTTGGCGATGCGTTCGCGCACCGGGGTCCAGTCCATGGCCGACGAGGAATCGACTTCCAGGTAGCCGCCGCGCTCTTCAGCCAGCAGTTTCACGGAGTCTTGCGGCAGGATGCCACGGTCCCACAGCGAACCGACATACGATTCGTAGCGGCCGCGCTCTTCGGCCAGTTCCGTCGACGCCAGGTAGGCGTAGTAGCAGACGGCTTCCATCGAGGTGTCGGCGAACGACACGGCGGCGTCCGAGGCGAACGGAATGCGCATCATGTGCAGGCAGTCCTGGAAGCCCATCACGCCCATGCCGACCGGACGGTGGCGCATGTTCGAGTTGCGCGCCTTGTCGACGGCGTAGTAATTGATGTCGATGACGTTGTCGAGCATGCGCATGGCGGTACGGACGGTCTTGGCCAGCTTGACGTGATCGAGCTTGCCTTCCTTCATGTGCGCCGGCATGTTCACGGAACCCAGGTTGCAGACGGCGATTTCATCGCTGCTGGTGTTCAGGGTGATTTCCGTGCACAGGTTCGAGCTGTGGACGACGCCAACGTGCGACTGCGGGCTGCGGATGTTGCAAGGGTCCTTGAACGTGATCCATGGGTGGCCCGTTTCAAACAGCATCGACAGCATCTTGCGCCACAGGTCCAGCGCGGCGATCTTCTTGAAGACGCGGATTTCGCCCGCGGCGGCCTTGGCTTCGTAGCCCACGTAAGCCTGTTCAAAGGCCTTGCCGACCTTGTCGTGCAGGTCTGGCGTGTCCGACGGCGAGAACAGGGTCCATTCGCCTTTTTCCATGACGCGCTTCATGAACATGTCGGGAATCCAGTTCGCCGTGTTCATGTCGTGCGTGCGGCGGCGGTCGTCGCCCGTGTTCTTGCGCAGGTCGAGGAATTCCTCGATGTCCATGTGCCAGGTTTCCAGGTAGGCGCAGACGGCGCCCTTGCGCTTGCCGCCCTGGTTGACTGCCACGGCCGTGTCGTTCACCACTTTCAGGAACGGCACGACGCCTTGCGACTTGCCGTTGGTGCCCTTGATGTGGGCGCCCAGGGCGCGCACTGGCGTCCAGTCGTTGCCCAGGCCGCCGGCGAACTTGGCCAGCAGCGCATTGTCCTTGATGGCGTCGTAGATGCCTTCCAGGTCATCGGAGACGGTGCTCAGGTAGCACGACGACAGTTGCGAGCGCAGGGTGCCCGAATTGAACAGGGTCGGGGTCGAGCTCATGAAGTCGAACGAGGACAGCAGGCTGTAGAACTCGATGGCGCGCGCTTCGCGGTCCGCCTCGTTCAGCGCCAGGCCCATGGCCACGCGCATGTAGAACGCCTGCGGCATTTCGATGCGCACGTCCTGGATGTGCAGGAAGTAACGGTCATACAGGGTTTGCAGGCCGATGTAGCCGAATTGCAAGTCGCGGTCGGCAACGATGGCTTTGGCGAGGCGTTCCAGGTCGAAGCTGGCCAGTACCGGGTTCAGCAGCTCGGCGGCGATGCCCTTGGCGATGTATTGCGGGAAATATGTCAGGTATTCGGCGGCAGCGGCCGCTTGCGGCACTTCCTTGCCGAACACTTCCTTGCGCACCGTGTGCAGCAGGATGCGGGCCGTGACCTGGCTGTAGGCCGGGTCTTTTTCCATCAGCGCGCGCGCCGCCAGGATGGCCGACTTGTGCAGTTCTTCCACCGGCACGCCGTCGTACAGGTTTTTCACGGTTTCGGCCAGGATGGCGTCGGCATCGACGTGTTTTTCCAGGCCGGCGCAGGCAGCGTTGATCAGGTCGCGCACTTCCTGCATGTCCAGCAGGCGGCGCACGCCGTTGTCGGTCACGTTCAGTTGTGGTGCGGTCACTTGCGCGGAAGCGCCCAGCGCTTCCTTCTGCAGGCGGCGCTCTTCCATGTGCTTGGCACGGTACAGCACGTAGGCACGCGCCACGTCATGCTCGCCCGAACGCATCAGCGACAGTTCCACCTGGTCTTGCACGTCTTCGATATGGAAGGTGCCGCCGCCCGGGTGGCGGCGTACCAGCGCGGCCACGACGCCGTCCGTCAATTGTTCCACCAGTTCGCGGATGCGGGCCGAAGCGGCGCCCTGGCCGCCGTTAACGGCCAAAAACGCCTTGGTCATGGCAATGGCGATCTTCGAAGGCTCAAATGCCACCACCGCGCCGTTGCGGCGGATGATGCGATAGTCGCCCAAGGCCGCGCCCGTACTCGCCACGCTATTGGCCGCGCCTGGCGCTGGCGATACTGGCGTTGGATGGATGGAAATATCTTGAGGTGATTGCATTGAAGCTCCCGTTGTCAGCTAAAGTCAGCCTGCAGTTTTGCTGCCGCGTGTGTGGTTGAATAGAACGCCCGATGGTCAGGGTTTCTTCAGGTAATAATGTTGCTAAATAGTAAATTTATAATGCAAAACAGGGTCAGAATCCATATCGCCAAACCGCACTGCCTGGCTGGCGCGAAACACGATCAAGGGTGGTAAACCGCCCGTTCCTGTTGCCATGGCAGCAAGCAGGGTGGCTTTGACAATAATTCTGAAAACGTCTGAGATGGCACTACATATAGTCTTTAAGTCCAAGTTCTTCACTAATTGTAGTGCCCATCGAAATGGGATGCAATAGTTTTCCGGCATCGGGCGGCGTAATTTTTTGTACTTTCTTCTACGATTTCGGTTGACTTTTCAGGGTAGCGGCGGGAAGCCCAATGCCCGCGTAGTGAGCGCTAACGCCGGCCATTCCCGCTGGGTTTCCTGCCAGCATTCTTGGTAGAAATGCCAGTCAAAAAACGGCCCCGGATCCGTCTTCCTTCCCGGTGCGACATGCTCATGGCCACGCACCTGGGCCAGGCCGTAGCGCGCCGCCAGCGCCGCCGTCAGTGCCGCCAGCACGCGGTATTGCCGCGGCTGAAACGGGACAAAGTCCGAGCCTTCCATTTCGATACCGATGGAATATCCATTGCACTGCGGGCGGCCCTCGAACGAGGACGTGCCGGCATGCCAGGCGCGCTGGTCAGCCGAAACATATTGCAGCAGCGCACCATCGCGCCGCACAAAAAAGTGCGCCGAGACCTGCAAACCCCGCAGGTCGGCAAAAGAAGGATCGGCATTATAATCTACCCGGCCGGTAAACAAGTCGGACACATGCGGTCCGCCAAAGTGGCCGCCAGGCAAGCTGATGTTATGGATCACCAGCAAGTCGATCTGCGCCCCTTCCGGACGCGCATCAAAATACGGCGAGTCGTAGCGCGCGGCGCCATCGCACCAGCCATCGTCATCTATCTTCCATGCCATCGTCAAAGCGGGGCTCCTGTATCGTCAACTTGCGCATCCTGTAACGCAACTGGCGCACGCTGATGCCCAGTTGCCGTGCCGCCCGCGCGCGGTGATAGCGTTCCCGCACCAGCGCCAGCGTGATCATTTCCCGCTCGGCCTGGCACAAATACAATGCCAGCGGCAACACCGGCGCCACGCTGCGCGGCGCCATGCCGGGCAAGGACAATTGCCGTTCCGGCACTGCCAGCGCCGGGCGCAGCAAGCACATGCCGGCACGCTCCCCCATGCCCGCGTTCCCGGACGGCGAGTCCGGGCCGCCGGAGGGCAAGCCCAGGCCCTCCGTCGCGATCACGCCGTCGTCGGCAAAGGCCAGCGCCCGCTCCAGCATGTTTTCCAGCTCGCGCACATTGCCGGGAAACGCATGCGCCGCCAGCGCCGCCAGCACGGCGGGCGCCAGGTGCGCGCCCTGCCGTGGCGCCAGGCGCGCCAGAATCGCCTCACATAATACCTGCAGATCGGCCAGCCGTTCACGCAGCGGCGGCACGGCCAGCTCGATCACGTTGAGCCGGTAATACAAATCGCGGCGAAACGTGCCTGCCGCCACGCCGCGCGCCAGGCCATGCTGGCTGGCGCACAGGATGCGCACGTCGACGGCCTCGTCGCGGCTACCGCCCAGCTTGCGCACGCGGCGCTCCTGCAGCGCGCGCAAGAGTTTGACTTGCATGGCCAGCGGCAAGTCGTCCACTTCATCGAGCAGCATGCTGCCGCCGTGCGCCGCCTGGAACAATCCCTGGCGCTCATGCAGCGCGCCCGTGTACGCGCCCTGGCGGCAGCCAAAGAACTCCGCCTCCATCAGCGCTTCGGGAATGGCGCCGCAATTGACGGCAACAAACGGCAAGCCAGCACGCGCGCCCTGCGCATGGATGGCGCGCGCCACCAGTTCCTTGCCGCTGCCCGATTCGCCGCGGATGGCCACCGGCGCGGCACTGCCGGCAATGCGGCGGATCTGCGCGCGCAGCGCCTGCATGGCAGGCGAGTTGCCGATCAATTGCGGCGCTGGCGGCAGGCCGGCAGCGGCCGCGCCAGGCGAACGGGAGAGGGAATCAGGCATCGGCGGGCCTTTCTGCGATGGCGGCCGGAGCCGCTTCCTGCAGATGCTACGCCTGGCGGGCCAGAGGGGACGTTACGATACGGATGAGCAATGCGGAGACGGCGCGCGGGGCCACTTACAGCGTGGCGTGCGCGTGGCTGCAGTAATCGTGGCCCTTGGCCTGCACGTTTTCGGACGCCGGGTAATAGACGCCGCAATGGGCGCAGCACAGCATCAGCTCGGCATCAGGCAATTCCTGCGGCCGCACGGGCGGCGTAGACGGGTTCGGCCGCTGCTGCTGTTGCGCGCGGGCACGCTGCTGCATGCCACGGATCTTGCTGCGGATAGCAAACAGCACCAGAAACACCAGCGCCAGCCAGAATAAAACACGTGTCATGCGAATCCTCGGTGTAAAACCACTTCAAGTACAAAACGGCTGCCGACATAGGCCAGCAGCAAGGTAGCGAAACCGGCCAGGGTAAAGGTCAGGGCCGTCTTGCCGCGCCAGCCGCGAAAACGGCGGCCCGCCAGCAAGGCGGCGAAAAGCAGCCACGACAGCATGGTAAACACCGACTTGTGATCCCAGTTCAAGGCCTTGCCAAACAACTGTTCGGAAAAGACGATGCCCGACAGCACGGTCAGGCTGAGCAAAATGAAGCCCAGGCCGATCATGCGGAACAATAATTTTTCCATCGTCAGCAGGGCCGGCAGCTGGTCCAGCGCGCTGCCGATGAAGCCGCGGCTTTCGCTGCGCGTGTGCAAGCGCGACTCCTGCAGCGCCATCAGCACGGCGTGGAAGGCGGCAATCGTCAGCGTGCTATAGGCAAGCACGGCCACGGCGATATGCCAGCCAAACACGGCCGACTTGCCTTCCATGCTGACCTGGCTGCCGGGAAAGGCCCAGGCCAGGCCGATGGCGATGACGGCGCTGGGCATGACCATGCGGCGCAAGCCATCGAGGCTGAAATTGCGGTTTTCTATCCAGTAAGCACCCACTGACACCCAAAGCGCGGCCGACAGCATGGCGGAAAAACCGAAGCGCAAGGTGCCAGGCGCCATCAGGTCGAACCACAGGGTGGCGCCATGCGCCAGCCACGCCACGCCCGTCAGCCCGGCGATGAGCTGGGGCCGCGACGGCGGAAGCACCGCACACGCCGCATATGACAAGGCGGCGACAAGAAAGAAATAAGTCTGCATGTTTTAAGTTTACACCATAGCCGGCAAGCGCGATTCGGGGCGGCAGCATGGGCGGCAGGCACAACACCGCCAGCCGTTCACCGCAAGCCTGCCATGATATCGCGCCTGAGAGGCGACGGGGTGGCGCGTCCTCAAGATTTTGGCAATCTTTCGCGCCGCCTGCCTCTCTATATTAGTGTGCCGCAAAAAAATGATGGCCCGCTTAAGCGGGCCACCGGGTACTGTGCAGGACGAGCTTACTTGACGTTCAGGCTCTTTTTCGCCTGTTCCAGCAAGTCCGTCTTGACCCAGTCCTTGGCCACGGGCGGCTTCGTCATGCGGCCCACGCCGGTTTTCACCATCACGTCGGTGGTGATCTGGATGTGCTCGGGGGTAATGTCATACGAATATGGCGAATTGCTGATCGCATCGTCAAAGTCGTCTTTCGTGATCTGGCCGCGGAAGATCACTTCGCGCACGTACTTTTCCGCCGTTGCCTTGCTGTCAATAAAGGTCTTGGTGGCTTCGACGAAGCAGCGCATGAATTTTTCCGCCACGGGACGGCGTTCCTTGTAGAACTTTTCCGTCATCACCATGGTACGCACGGGCTCGCCGATCGGCGTATCGTATGGTTTGATGACTTCGGTGCCGAAACCCTTGTTGATGGCTTGCGACGATTGCGGTTCCGATTGCATCATGGCATCGATATTCTTGCCCATCAGCGCCTGGTTCAGGTCGGCATACGCAAGAAACACCAGCTGCACATCCTTGCCCTTGGTTTCCGCATACGTCAGGCCCGCCTGCGACAGTTCCGCCAGCAGCAGCACTTCCTGGATGCCGCCGCGCGTCACACCCACGCGCTTGCCCTTCAAATCTTTTACAGTGGCAATTTTTTGCCCCGCCCCTGCCACCAGGCGCGCGCCGCCCTTGGCAAAACCGGCCACCACATAGATGGGCGCGCCGCCGGCGCGGCCGGAAATGGCCGCCTCGGACGCCGTGGCGCCCACGTCCAGCTCGCCCGCGATGATGGCCTGCATCACGTCGAGTCCCTTGGCGAAGATATGCTCTTCCACCTTGATGCCGCACTTGGGCGCGATTTCCTTGATGTACGACACGGCACCGTAATGGGCGAACTTCAGGTTGCCCAGGCGAACGACTTCCTGCGCCTGCGCCTGGACGGCGCCCATGCCGAACGCCAGCATGAGGGCGGCGGCGATACCAGTTTTCAAGGTCAATTTCTTGTGCATCGGGTTCTCCTGTGGTGGTTGGTGTGTGCCCGCTAGGGCAAAACTACGCGAAACACTGCTTTTTTATTATGAGGAGATAGTACCGTGTGTTGAGCCAGGAGCAATCTTTTTTATGGAAAGCCTGCCTTGGCGCTGTTGCGGCAGCGCCAAGGCAGGTGAGCGCGGGGGCAGAACGCCCGGCCGCGCGACAGGAACTACTGTCCCGCCAGCGCCACCACGGGATCGAGGCCCGATGCCTTGCGCGCCGGCATGAAGCCAAACACCAGTCCCGTCACCACGGCGCAGCCAAAGGCGCCGGCGATGGCGCTCAGCGAAAAGATCACCGGCACGTCCCACACCAGCAGCAAGCCGGCCACGGTCACGCCGACCACGATGCCGGCCACGCCGCCCACCACCGACACCAGCACGGCTTCGGTGAGGAACTGGCGCAGGATGTCGCGCCGGCGCGCACCCGTCGCCATGCGGATGCCGATCTCGCGCGTGCGCTCGCGCACTGTCATCAGCATCACGTTCATGACGCCGATGCCGCCCACCACCAGCGAGACGGCGGCGATCAGGCTGAGCATGATGGTCATGTTGTCCTGCGTCTTCGCCTCGGCGGCGATCGAGGCGGCCGCGTTGCTGATGCCGTAGTCGCGGATGCGGTGGCGCTCGAACATGGTGGCATCGACGGCCGCCTCCACTTCCGTCACGCGCTTGACGTCGTCCACCGCCATCACCGTGTAGGTCGGCTCACGCTGGCCGAAGACGCGGATGCCGGCCGTGGAAAACGGCAGCAGCAGCACGTCGTCTTCATCCTTTTCGCCCGTCAGCGCGCCCTTCGCGCTCATCACGCCGATCACCTGGAACGGCACGTTGCCGATGAGGATATTCTGCCCCACGGGATTGGGCACGTCCGGCATCAGCTTTTCCGCCAGGTGCGCGCCCAGCACGGCCACGGTGGCCATCTCGCGCTCATCCTCCTCGGTAAAGAAGCCGCCCTTGGCCACGGGCCAGGTCTGGATCTGCGGCAGGGCCGGCCCCGTGCCGCGCACATAGGTCTGCACGTCGAGGTTGCCATGGCGGATCACCTTGTTGCCCGTGACATTCGGCAGCACGTGCGAAATGCCCGGCACGTCCCTGAGCGCATCGAGGTCGGCCAGGGTGATGCTGCGCCCGGGAATGCGCGAGCTTTCGCCGCGCGACGCCATGTACAGCAGGTTCGAGCCAAAGGCGCCCAGTTGCGCCATCACCTGCTGGCGCGTGCCCAGGCCGATGGCCAGCATGACGATCACGGAGGCGACGCCGATGATGATGCCCAGCAGGGTCAGGCCCGTGCGGAAACGGTT
Source organism: uncultured Janthinobacterium sp. (assembly GCA_963530105.1). GTDB lineage: Bacteria > Pseudomonadota > Gammaproteobacteria > Burkholderiales > Burkholderiaceae_D > Janthinobacterium. The sequence continues at coordinate 1,310 of CAUSDR010000140.1, read as the reverse complement.
GATCCACAATACGCGCCAGGCGGCGCGCGCCGCGTCGAGCAATTCCGTGCCCAGCGACGCGCCCGTGTCGTGGGCGGCGCGCGACATGTCCAGCGGCGGCAGGGCCGTCGATGTGGCGGGAATGGCGACGGCGCCCGAGTCCGCGACGATTTCGCCGTCGCTGATCTCGATCACGCGGCGCGCCTGGGCCGCCACCTTGCGGTCGTGCGTGATCAGGATGATGGTGTGGCCGGCGTCGGCCAGTTCGCCCAGCAGGGCCATGACTTCGGCGCCGCTGCTGCTGTCGAGCGCCCCCGTCGGTTCATCGGCGAGGATGATGCGCCCGCCGTTCATCAGGGCGCGGGCGATCGACACGCGCTGCTGCTGCCCGCCGGACAACTGGTTCGGCCGGTGATCGAGCCGTTCACCCAGTCCCAGGCGTTTGAGCAGCGCTTCCGAACGGGCGTGGCGGGCGGCTGCCGGCATGCCCGCGTACAGGGCCGGCACTTCCACGTTCTCGCGCGCCGATTCGGTGGCGATCAGGTGGTAGCCCTGGAAGACGAAGCCGAACGCTTCGCGCCGCAGCCACGCCAGTTCATCGGGATTCAGGCTGGCCACGTCCTGGCCGGCGAAGCGGTAAGTACCGTCGCTGGGACGGTCCAGGCAGCCCAGCAAATGCATCAGGGTCGATTTGCCGGAACCCGATGCCCCGACGATGGCGACGAATTCGCCGGCGCCGATAGCCAGGCTCACGCCGCGCAGCACTTCCACGGCCGGCGCGCCGTCATGGCCGCCGTAGCGCTTGCGGATGCCGGCAAGTTCAATCAAGGGCGCCGTCTGGCCAGCCTGTCCGGGTTGCCCCAGCGATGCGGCCTCGCTCATGGCGCTCATAGCTGGAACCTGCTGGCGCCGCCGCCGGCCGGCTGCTCGCCCGTCACCAGCAATTCGCCTTCGCGCAAGCCTTGCAGCACTTCCGCGTTGAGGCGGTTGCGCACGCCGACCGTGACGGCGCGCGTGCCCACATTGCCGTCCGCATCCATCACGCGGGCCGTGAATTGTCCTGGCTTGGCGCCTTCTTGCGTCGAGGGTTTCAGGGCCGGCAGGGGCACGGCCAGCACATTCTTCGCCGCCGCCGTGACGAACACCACTTGCGCCGTCATTTGCGGCATCAGTTCGCCGTCGGCGTTATCCACGTCGAACAGCACGGTATACAGAATCACCTTGCTGCTCGATGGCGCCAGGGCCGTGGCGGCGCGGGTGCCGCCGGGGGGCCGCGGCCCCCGGCGCCCATGGCGGCCCGTGCCGCGGCCCCGGCCCGGGGGGGCGCCCCC
>CAUSDR010000139.1:0-12715 GCA_963530105.1 uncultured Janthinobacterium sp. | reverse complement strand
CCCATCGCCCTGGAAATCATCCTGATCAGCCGCGTCTCGCCGCAGCTGAACATCTTGCGCGTGACCATCGTGCAGCTGGCCACGGCCTCGCTGATCGCCCTGCTGCTGATGCCCGTCATGGGCGAGGCGCCGCCAGCCCTGAGCCAGACCTTCCTCCTCAGCGTGCTGGCCCTGGGCTGCGCCAGCGCCCTGATTCAATATGTGATGAACTGGGCGCAAAAGCGTATTTCCGCCACCAAGGCTACCCTGATCTATGCGGGCGAGCCGGTCTGGGCGGGCGTGATCGGGCGCATCGCGGGCGAACGCCTGCCTGCCCTGGCCATCGTCGGCGCCATCCTGATCATCGCCGCCGGCATCCTCAGCGAGTGGCGGCCGAAAAAGGCGCGCAGTGCAGCCGAGGCCGAGGCCGTGCAGCCATAGGACGATGGCGCAAGCCGGCAGCCGGGCCTGCTTCAGCCCAGACCCATCGGTTCTGGCCAGTCGGGAAAGCCCAGCGCGTGGGCGGCCCGCGCCAGGCTGGCTTGCTCTTGCGCACTGGCATGCCGCAATGCGGCGGCAATCGATTCCAATGCGGCCATGTCGGCATCGAGGTCACCTTCCTCCCGGCCTTCGATATGGGTGGTGGCGAGTATCAGGGCGCGGGCGAGGGTATCGATGTGCTGCTCCGGTAATGATGCAGGAATGATGCTTCAATCGGCCGCGCGCCGCAGCGCCGCATCCCCATGCAGGGCAAACGGCACGGCCCGGGCCCAGCGGTTCGACGACAGCGAGAACGTCAGCGCGCGCACCTGGTGGTACCAGCCGGCGGGCACGTACAGCATGTCGCCCGGCTCGACGAGGCATTCGATCATGCTGGCCTGGCGCGCCAGGGGAAACTTGTCGAAATCGGGCGCTTCCGGGTCGAAGGGCGAGCCGAACAGGATGGCGTTCGCTTCGCTGGGATACAAAAAGGCGTCGTGGTGCGGCGGCGACAGGATGATGCGCTTGCGGCCCCACACCTGGGCGAAGATATTGTCGTCGTAATCACAGTGCAAAGGCGTCACCGTGCCGGCCGGGCCCACCCAGAAACGCGGCGGCCCCATCTTGTCGAAATACGTGGGCCAGTGGCACAGGCTGTTCAACTCACGCAATTCCAGGTTGCCCAGGTACGGTGGCAGCGCGTGCGTGCCCTCTTCCACCAGATCCAGGTATTGCCCCATCGACATGTCCAGCATGGCGCGGTCCGCCGCGAAGGCCGTGTTGATGTAGTCGCCCACCCTGGCCCGCACGGGTACGTGGCTGTAGCGTTCGCGCAAGACCTGCGGCTGCAGCGCGGACAAGGGCCAGCGCTGCACCAGCCCGCGCATCAGGAATGGCAAGCCCAGCGCGGCGCGCGCGCGGAAGGCGGCGGCGCCCAGCATGGGCAGGCGCGGCACGGTGCTGATGGCGGGCAAGTCCCGCGCCGCCTGTTTGATGGCGTCGCGCATGGCGTCGATGGACGTGACGCCGCGCACCTGCGCATCCTTGAGCGCGCGCGCCTGCTTGCGGGCCAGGGCCGCTTCAGGCGAGCTCAATTCGGCGGGTGGCCGGGGCGGCAGTGCGCGCGGCGATGCCGGCAGCGGCACGGAATGGAACGGCGATTTTTTTTCTGCTGACATAAACCTTCTTTACACGCAAAGCGCCGCGCGGCATGGCGCGGCAGAGCGCTATTTTAAGCCAGCAAGGCCTGCTTGAGCAGCTCGGCCTGTTCGCGCGCCTGGCGCGCCTTGTCACTGTACTCGCTGGCCGTGCCCGGATGCAACCAGGCCTCGGCCTTGGCGGCCAGGTTCAGGTAGAGTTTTTCCTTTTCCTGCAGCGCCCGCACGGCGGCCCAGATGGCTTCTTCCGCCTTGTCATGCTGTAACTCGCCCAGGATTTTTGCCGTGAAACTGTGGCCCGTATGGCAGCGGAAACGCTGCGGCTGCTGGCCGTGCAGCTCCCACAGGGTGCCGTGGCACTCGGGACAGGTAAACGTCGATGGCGTGGCGATTTTTTCCAGTTGTTCCATATTCCCTACCCCCCGGGCAAAACGGTTTTCCACGGCGATCCAGTGGGGCACCGGCTGCAGGGGCTGGGCCGTCAGCGCGGGCGCGGGCTTGCCGCTGGCCAGCGCCAGCAGGGCCGGGGCGATGCCGGCCACCGGCAGGCGCCAGTCCACGTCCACATGGTCGAGCGCGCTTTGCGGCATCGATGGCGCCTGCGCCTCCTGCGGCTCCTGCACCAGTCCCTTGCCGCCACAGGCCTTGATGGCTTGCAAGCCCGCCGTGCCATCGTCGAGGTGGCCGCTGAGGATCACGCCCACCACCTTCGGGCCGAACGCGGCCGCCGCGCTGCGAAACAGGGGGTCGATGGCGGGGCGCGTATGATTTTCCTTCGGCCCCCGCGTCAGTTCGATGCTGGCCTGGCCGGCCGAGTTGACGACCAGCATGTGCCGGTCTGGCGGCGCCAGCAGGATGCGCCCGGGACGCACGGGCTCGCGCTCCTCGGCAAAGCGCACGGGCAAGGCGGACGTCTTGCCGAGGATCTCGGGCAGCAGGCTCTTGCGCGCCCCCACATGCATCACCACCAGCACGGGCGCCGGCAAGGTGGCAGGCAGAGCGGCAAAGATGGCGGACAAAACATCCAGGCCGCCCGCCGAAGCACCAATAACTATCAACGCCTGCATCCCCGCCCCTTCACGCAAAGTCCCGTCACCATTCTGCGGTGCCGGGCATGACATTTCCGTGCGCCGCTTAACATTGGGCATCACGATGGCGCCGCGTCGGACACAAACCGTAACGACACCTGACAAAAGCGTCGCGAGCGCAAGGGGGAGGTGGCCAAGAGGCGCCCCCGTACTCAGCACGGGGGCGCCGAGCCGGTGAGCATCGCAGGCCGCCTATGCCGGCGCGCAGCAGCTCAGGCCAGGTGTATTCAGATGGGGGTTTTGAAGATGGGATCAACGATGAACTGCTGCGCCTTGATGCGCAAGGTGCGCTCTTCGTCCAGTTCGGCACGCGTTTCACCGAGCTCTTCGCGCTCCGCTTCCAGTTCCAGGCGCGCGGCGGCCAGCTCTGTTTCCACGCGCGTCAGGCTTTCCAGCTTCAGCTGGGCCTGGATCAGTTCGGCACGGGCCGCCTCGGCGGCTTCTTCCAGGCGCGGGATGCCTTCGAGCTTGAATTGCGCCTTGGCCAGGTCCATGCGCGCCTGCTCGGCCGCTTCTTCCAGGCGCGGCAGACCTTCCAGGCGCAGCTGCGCCTTGGCCAGGTCCGTGCGGGCCTGGTTCGCCACTTGCCGTTCGCGTTCGAGTTCCTCGCGCAAGGTTTCCAGCTCGCCTGTCTGCAAGTCGAGCAATTCCTGCTGGCGCTCGTTCTCGCTGGCCAGATCCATTAATTCCTGTTGGTTGTCGTTCATCTCGGCTTCATGCGCGCTGTGGCTCGCGCTCAATTCCTGTCCTACATAATCGAGGATGGCCTTTTGCAGCACGGGAGACAGCTCGGCCGCGGCAGCGATCTGGCGCTGCGCTCCCGCCTTGCGCCGCTGCAGGAGCTTGCTGACGGTGCCCAGGCAGGCGCCGTTGCCCAGCCGTTCGCGCAGCGCGCGCACCGTGATGGCCTGGCCTTCGCCCGCCATCGCTTCCATCGCCGCATTGATCTGTTCCGCGCTTACTTTAGCCATATCGTCTACTCTTGAATGTCGCTCAGGGCGATCTTGCCCGGGGGCATCATCTTATGCCAGCGGCGGCAAAGCGTAAAGTATTTCTCAATAGAAATTGCAATTGCACAACAGAACCTTGTGCAAGCATGCGGCTTGCGCAGTTTTACTCTTCCAGCAAGCCGTTTTCCGTCAACATATCCTGCACCAGTTCCAGGCGCAGCACGGGGTTGTCCTGACTGAGCAGCAATTGTTTCTGCATGGCGCTCAGGGACAGCAGTTCACACCAGCGGTTCGCCACCCAGCCGCACTCGTCGAGCCGGTATGGCGGCTGCAAGGGCATCTGCTCGGGCGGGATCTTTTGTTCCTGCAAGGTGCGTATCAGCGCGCCGAGGGCATCGGCCACGTTTTGCTGATCCTGGGGAATGGCGATGGCTTTATCCGGCGGCAAGGTGTCGATCTGCGCCGTCCACAAGCCATGTTTCAGCTGTTCGCTGGAAACAATATGGAAGCGCTGCATGCCTATGCATTTGATTTGCAGCAGGCCCGACAGCGGCGCGGCCCAGTCGATGACGCGCGCCATGGTACCCACGGGCGCCAGGGTTTCCAGCTGGCCGGGCTTGCGCACTTCCCCGCCATCGAGCAGCTGCACCACGCCGAACGGCTGCTCGCCCATGATGCACTGGCGTATCATGTCCAGATAGCGTACCTCGAAGATCTGCAGGGGCAGATAGCCATCGGGATACAGCACTGTATTGAGCGGGAACAAAGGTATCGAAGTCATAGGCGCATGATGGCACGAATGGCATATCCGTGCTGCGCGCCTGGCGCCCCCTGCTATTTATAAAATCTGCGCTTTTTCGCCCGCTCGGCCGCCTTTGGCGCCAGCACCTTGACGGCCTTCTTCTGGATCGTGCCGCCGGCCGACGTGCCCGGCACGCGGTGTTCCGCCTCGAAGCCCGGCTCCTCTTGGCGTTTGAGGGTTTGCCGCGTCAGCGCTTCCACGGCCGACAGCAATTCCACCTCGTCGGCGCAGACCAGCGAAATCGCTTCGCCCGAGGCGCCCGCGCGGCCCGTGCGGCCGATGCGGTGGATATAGTCTTCCGCCACGCTGGGCAAGTCGAAATTGACGACGACGGGCAACTGGTCGATATCCAGGCCACGGGCGGCCACGTCGGTGGCCACCAGCACTTGCACTTCGGCCGATTTGAAACGGGCCAGCGCGCGCAGGCGGTTCGGCTGCGTCTTGTCGCCGTGAATCGAATCGGCGCGCACGCCCTGCTCCAGCAAGGTGTTCACCAGCTGCTCGACGCCCTTGCGCGTCTTGACGAAGACCAGCACCTGGCCCCAGCGCTTTTTCTTCAGCAAGTGCAAGAACAGTTCCGGCTTGCGCTTCTTGTCGCACACGATCACCGACTGCTTGACGGCTTTCACCGTGCTGTTGCGCGCGCTGACCTCCACCGAGACGGGGTCCTTCAGCATGCTTTTCGCCATGGCGCGGATGGCGTCCGAGAAGGTGGCCGAGAACAGCAGGGTCTGGCGCTGCTTGGGCATGGTCATCAGCAGCAAATCGAGCTCGCGCTCGAAGCCCAGGTCCAGCATGCGGTCGGCTTCGTCCAGCACCAGGGTCTGCACTTGCTCGAACTTCACGGCGCCCTGCGTCTGCAAGTCCAGCAAGCGGCCCGGCGTGGCTACCAGCACGTCGAGGCCCTTGCGCAATTTGGCGATCTGCGGCTCGATGGGCACGCCGCCATAGGCGACAAAACTGCGCAACGGCAAGTTGCCGCCATAGCTGCGGAAGCTGGCATAGACTTGCTCGGCCAATTCGCGCGTGGGCACCAGCACCAGCACGCGCACGCACTGGGGCGCCACCACGCCTTCCAGGGTCAGGCGCTGCAGCAAGGGCACGGCAAAGCCGGCCGTCTTGCCCGTGCCCGTCTGCGCGGCGGCCATCAGGTCGCGCCCGGCCAGCACGACGGGAATCGATTGCGCCTGCACGGGCGTGGGCTTGGCATAGCCGAGCTCTTCGAGTTTGCGGACCAGGGGATCGATCAGGCCGAGGGAGGAAAACGTCATGGGGAAAGCAATCTTGGCAAAGTAAAAGGTGGCGCGCACGGACTGGCCGTGCGCGCGATTGCCGAGATTATAGGCCAGCGGGGCTGCCGGCCGGGGTTTTCAGCACGAAAGCAGCGCGATCAGAACTTCATTTCCAGGGTCGCGCGCGCTTGCGGCGAGCTGGGCGAAATGCTGTTGCGGGCGATCGTGCCGCTGGCATCCGCATACACGGTGTTGCTGATGAAGTCTTGCGCCAGCAGGTTTGACACGGCCACGCGCAGCTGGTTCTTCGCATCGAACTTCCACAGCGCGTAAATGTCGAGGTCGCGCCGCGGCGACGTGTAGGCGCTCTGGCGCTCGGTGATGCGCACGGGGCCGCCATTGCGGAAGTTAAAACTGCCTCCCGTCGTCAGCACGCCGTCCGGCGTCTTGTAATCGAGACCGAGGTTGCCGCTGACGGGGGTTTGCTGGTCGAGCCGGTTGTCCGGCCCCGGCACCTGCTCCACCTGCGACCAGTTGCGGCTGATACTGGCGCGCAAATCCAGCGCCGGCACGGGCGCGGCCAGCACGGCGCGCAGCGGAAACTTCGCTTCCAGCTCCAGCGTCTGCGTATTGGCGCGGCCATCGTTGACGGGCGTGGAGACCCAGCGCTCATTGACAAGCAACAAGCCCTGGCGCGTATAGCCATCGATGCGGCGGGCCGACGCGCGCGCGCTGAGCAAGGCGCCTTCGGCCCAGTAGTGCTCGTACGATGCGTCGATGCCCAGCGCCAGCTCCGGCTTCAAATACGGATTGCCTTCGCGGTCCGGGTCGGTCTGGCTATTGTTCGTCGACGTATTGCGGCGTGGAATCAGGCTGGACGTGGGTTGCGCCTTGTAGGTGCGCGTCAGGGCCAGGCGCACCTGGTCGCCACGGGTGGAGGGCAATTTCCACAGCGTTTGCAGCAGCGGGCTCCACACGCTGGTGCGCTGCCGCACTTCATCATAGGTGTCGCCGGCGCTGCGCGTATCGATGCCTTCCCAGCGCACGCCCGCATACATGGACCAGCGCGGCGTGATTTCCCATTCATCCTGCGCATACAGGGCCAGGCGGGCAATGGTGGCGTCGAAACCTTCGTCGCTGTTGACGGGCGGACGCGCTCCCGCCACGTCCAGGGCCGCTTCGCGCTGGCGGCGCGATTCGTCGCGCTCCGTGTAGCCGCCATCCCAGCCCATCGACAAGGCATGGCCGGGCAGCAAGGGCGAGGAATACTTGCCGGTGGAACTCACGCCGTTTTCCGTCGCCTTCACGCCCACCGTGCGCTCCAGCGCCAGGCCGCTGCCATCGATGAAGCCCTGCTGCAGGCTGTCGGACGTATTGCGGGCGGCCGAGGCGCCAATTTTCAGTTCCAGTTTGGCGCCGCCGGCGAGCTTGTGCAGCCATGTCAGGTCGCCGCGGCCAAAGGCATTGTGGTTGTTCGAACTGCCCGTATTCGTATCGTAGTCGGGACGCAGGCCCAGCTCCGTGTCGGCGCGGCTGAAATTGCGGTGGCTCCCGCGCCCCGCATTGAGAAAGAATTGCGCCGTCAGATTGTCGCCGCCGGCCAGCACCCAGTTCAGGCGCGGCGCCAGATTGAAGCCTTCGGGACGGCCATCGCCCGTGCCATTCGTGCGGCGCAGCAAGTTTTGCCGGCCATCGGGGGCGTAGCCCAGTTCCAGCCCGGGATTATCGTAGTGGTAGTCGTAGCGGAACAGCGCGCCGGCCAGCGAATATGAAAAATTGCCGTCGCGGTCGGACAGCTGCACGTTCACGGTGGGCGAAAAGCTCACGTCGCTGCCCTGCACGCCCAGCTTGATCTCGCGCTGCGCCGTCTTCACGGCTTTCTTCAGCACCACATTGATGGTGCCGGCGATCGATTGCGTGCTGAACTCGGCGCTGGCCGCGTGCAGGATTTCAATGCGTTCGATGACGTCGGGCGACAGGGTGTCGAGCGAAAAGCCGGCCGGCGCCCGTTCGCCGTTGAGCAAAATCTGCGTGTAGCCGCTGCCCAGGCCGCGCATGCGGATTTCACCGCCCGAGCGCCCGGCCGCGCCGGAAACGGTAATGCCGGGCAGGCGCTTGAGCACGTCGGTGACATTCGTGTCGCCATACTTGAGGATTTCTTCGCTGCTGACGACCATCTTGCTGGCCGTATCGTCGCGGCGCGGATCATAGCCGCTGCCCTTGACTTCGACCGTCTGCATGGCGGGCGCGGCGGTCTTGTCCGCCTTCAGCGGCGCGGCGGCGGCTTCGGCGGCAGGGGCTTCGGATTGCTGGGCCTGGACATTCCAGGCAAAGAGGACGGCGGAGGCGACAACGGTAAGGCGGAGGGAACGGCGTGGCATCATGACCTGGCTGAAAAAGTTGGCTGAATAAAAATGGCTAAAAGCTAAAAAACAGGCAGCCGTATTTTGCGACAATTTTGCTCTTATGGCACAGTTTCCTGAAAATAATTCCTATGGCAAATTAAATTCGGCGCGGACACTGAAAAAACAGCGTGCCGTGCGGCCCGTATCATTCGGCGCCACATCGCCGCTATAATGCGTTTTCGCCATTATTCCCATCACCCCGTCAAAGGCTTCCCATCGTGTCTGACCGTCTTGCCGTCCTGCCCCAATATCTGCTTCCCAAGGGAGCGTTGACCAACTTCGCCGGCCGCGTCGCCGGCGCCAAGGGCGGCGCCATGACGACACGCCTGATCCGCTGGTTCGTCGGCCGCTACAACGTCAACATGGATGAGGCACTGGACCCGGACATCACGCACTACGCCAGCTTCAACGACTTTTTCACGCGCGCGCTGCGCCCCGGCGTGCGCCCGCTGGCCAAGGCCGACTACATCTGCCCCGTGGACGGCCGCATCAGCCAGTTCGGCACGATCGACAAGGACCAGATCTTCCAGGCCAAGGGCCACCACTTCAGCACCACGGCCCTGGTGGGCGGCGACGCGGCCCTGGCGGCCCAGTTCGAACACGGCAGCTTCGCCAACCTGTACCTGAGCCCGCGCGACTACCACCGCATCCACATGCCGTGCGATGGCCGCCTGACGCGCATGATTTATGTTCCCGGTGAATTGTTTTCCGTCAACCCGACAACGGCGCGCGGCATTCCCGGCCTGTTCGCCCGCAACGAGCGCGTCGTCTGCGTCTTCGACACGGCCAACGGCCCCTTCGTCATGACGTTGGTGGGCGCCACCATCGTCGGCAGCATGGCCACCGTCTGGCACGGCGTCGTCAACCCGCCCCGCACGGGCCAGGTGCGCGACTGGAGCTATGCCAACGACAATGTCGTGCTGAAACAGGGCGACGAGCTGGGCCGTTTCCTGCTGGGCTCGACCGTCGTCATGCTGTTCCCGAAAAACACGGTCAATTTCAATGCCAACTGGCAACCCGCCGGCGCCGTGCAGCTGGGCGAAGTCATGGGCAACCTGCCTGGATAGATCGCGGCTCCCCGGCCTGCCCTGGCCTGTCAACGCTTGACGAAACCGTGGCGGGCGGCAGGCAGGCTGTGGCCGCGAAGCGCAAGCGCAGAAAATACGGGGCCGCCACCGCAGCGCGCAGCGCCGGCCGCGCACACGGCGCGCAGCAGGTGGTGACAGGCCGTACTACACGGGTGCGTCCGTCTGATACATCTCTTCCATCAAATCCAGGAACGCGCGCGTCTTGGCCGGCATCAGGCGCCGGCCGGGAAACACGGCCCAGCCCGTGACGAGCGGAAAGCTCCATTCCGGCAAGACCCGCACCAGTTCCCCCGTCGCCACATACGCCTTGGCAAAGCGGTCCGTGCTGGCCGCGATGCCCACGCCCGTGCAGGCCATGCGCACCAGCAATTCGGGCGAGTTGGCCAGCAGGCGCACGGGCAGATCGCGTTCCCACGTCGTCTTGCCGCGCATCAAAGTCCAGTGCACGAGGCCATGCACGGCGCGGGGCAGGCTGAGCAGATCGTGGCCGTATAAATCGTCGGGATGCTCGGGCAAGCCGTGCACGCTCGTGTATTGCGGCGAGGCATACAGCGCCAGCGTGCTGAAGGCCACGCGGCGCGCGGCCAGGCTGGCATCGTCGGGCAAGTTGCCCATGCGGATGGCCAGGTCGAAGTTCTCTTCCAGCAAGTCCACGCGGCGCGCCGACAAGTCCAGTTCCAGCGAAATGGCCGGATAGCGGCGCACGAACTCGGCCAGCACCTGGCGCATCAGCGCGTCGCCAAAGTCGGCCGGCATGGAAATGCGCAGCAAGCCGCTGGGGCCCGCCTGGCGGTGCTGCGCCAGCGCGCCGGCCGCCTCCGTTTCTTCCACCACCTTGCGCGCGTGCTCGAGCAGGCTGGCGCCAAACTCCGTCAGCGCCAGCTTGCGCGTGGTGCGCAGCAGCAGCCGTTCGCCCAGCTTCGCTTCCAGCTGCGAAATGCGGCGCGACAGGGTTGACTTGGGCAAGTCCACGCGCACGGCGGCGCGACTGAAGCTGCCGCACTCGACGACGCGCGCAAACAGCAGCAAATCCCCGGGATCGATGTCCATCACTTGCCTTTACGTTTGATTGTTCCATCAGTGGATTAATGTTATCCATTTTAATGCCTTCCGCATCAATTTTGGAATTGCTATAGTTCATCCATCGCAAGACACCTCACAACGGAGAAAACAAGATGAACATCCTGCAAATCAATTCCAGCGCCCGCAGCACCGGCTCCGCCTCCACCCGCCTGGCTGACGCCATCGTCGCCCGCGTGCAAGCGGCCAACCCTGGCACCACCCTGAACCGCCGCGACCTGGCCGCCGCGCCGCATCCCGTGCTCGACGAGCCGACCCTGCAAGCGCTGTTCACGCCAGCGGACCAGCGCACGCCGGAACAAGCGGCCCGCATCGCCCTGGACGACGCCCTGATTGCGCAAGTGCAAGCGGCTGACGTCATCGTCATCGGCGCGCCGATGTACAACTTCGGCATCACCGTGCAACTGAAAAGCTGGTTCGACGCGATTGCCCGCGCCAACGTCACCTTCAAGTACACGGAAACCGGCCCCGTGGGCCTCTTGACCGGCAAGAAAGTCTACGTGGGCCTGTCCCGCGGCGGCTTGCACCGCGATAGCGCGCACGACAGCCAGGTGCCTTACCTGAACACCATGTTCGGCTTCCTCGGCATGACCGACGTGCAATACGTGTATTCGGAAGGCATGGGCATGGGTCCGGAAGCCGTGGCCAAGGCGCAAGCCCAGGCGGACGCCGAGATCAACGCGATTCTGGTGTAATCGCCAGGCGCGGCAGCAAATATTCAGCAAGCAATAATTGGAACGGCGCAGTGGCGCCGTTCTTGCCAACAGGAGAACACCATGAGCGACATCACCACCCTCAGCAAGGCACGCGCCGTCGAGCGCGTGATCGCCGGCCAGGCCGTCATGGATGGCGCCGGCGTGAAGATCAACCGCGTGTTGACGCAGCAGTTGCAGCGCCGCCTCGACCCGTTCCTGATGCTCGACAACTTTGCCAGCGACAAGCCGAACGACTACATCGCCGGCTTCCCCGAGCATCCGCACCGGGGCTTCGAGACGGTGTCGTACATGATCACGGGCCGCATGCGCCACAAGGACAGCGCCGGCAACGAAGGCTTGCTGACCTCGGGCGGCGTGCAATGGATGACGGCCGGCAGCGGCGTGATCCACTCGGAAATGCCGGAACAGGAAGAAGGCGTGATGGAAGGGTTCCAGCTGTGGCTGAACCTGCCCGCGCGCGACAAGATGCGCACGCCGTGGTACCGCGATTTCACGAGCGAGGAAATCCCCCGCTACACGACGGACGCGGGCGTGAAAGTGCAAGTGATCGCCGGCGAGAGCCATGGCGTGGCGGGCGCCGTGCAGCGCGAGCTGACGGAACCGCTGTACCTCGATATCGACTTGCCAGCCGGCACCAGTTTCGAGCAGCCGCTGCCGGAAGGGCATAACGCCTTCCTGTACACCTTCCGCGGCGAAGTGCAGGTCGATGGCAAGGCCGTGCCCGCCCTGCGCATGGCGATCTTCGCCAACACGCCGGGCAGCGACGGCGTGCGCATCGAAGCGCCCGAAGGCGGCCGCGTGATCCTGATCGCCGGCAAGCCCCTGAACGAGCCGATCGCGCAGTATGGCCCGTTTGTCATGAATACCCAGGCGGAAGTGTTCCAGGCCGTGCAGGACTTCCGCGAAGGCAAGTTTGGCGAGACGGCAACGCAGTAAGCTGCCCTGCGCCATGAAAAACCTGCAGTCCTCCGGGCCTGCAGGTTTTTTTTCGTGCCGACTGTTTTGTTGCTTTTCAATTACACTGACGGCAACATCATTCCACAAAGCATTCCATGCATCCGACGCACGACAGCACCGAACACGACGCCACCCACCTGCACGCGCATTTGAAGGGCGATGCCAAGCACACCCACTCGTTCGAGGGGCGCAGCCAGAGCATCCTCGCGTGGGCCCTGGGCCTGACCCTGTCGTTTGCCGGCATCGAGGTGATCGCCGGCTTCATGTCCAATTCGCTGGCCCTGATTTCCGACGCCGGCCACATGGTCACGGACGCGGCCGCCCTGGGCCTGGCCCTGCTGGCGCAACTCATCGCGCGCCGCCCGCCCTCGCCGCGCCACTCGTTCGGCTTTGGCCGCGCCGAGGCGCTGGCCGCCTTTGTCAACGGCCTGGCCATGCTGTGCGTGGTGGGCTGGATCTGCTACGAAGCCGTGCAGCGCTTTTCCACGCCGCAAACCGTGCAAGGCGGCATGGTCTTTGTCGTCGCCTTCATCGGCCTGGCCATCAACCTGGTGGTGGCGTGGGTATTGTCGAAGGACAAGCAAAGCGTCAACACGCGCGCCGCCCTCGTGCACGTCATGGGCGACTTGCTCGGTTCGGTGGCCGCCATCGTCGCCGGCGCCGTGATTTACTTTACGGGCTGGATGCAGATCGACCCGCTGCTGTCGGTGCTGGTGTCCTTGCTAATTTTGAAATCCACCTTCGGCGTCTTGAAGGAGTCGTACCACTTCCTGATGGAAGG
>CAUSDR010000138.1:0-12776 GCA_963530105.1 uncultured Janthinobacterium sp. | reverse complement strand
CACACGCATGCGGCCCTGCTGGGCGTATCCGTGCCCATCGCCGGCATCGCGGGCGACCAGCAGGCCGCCACGTTTGGCCAGGCTTGCCTGAAACCGGGCATGGCCAAGAATACCTATGGCACGGGCTGCTTCATGCTGATGAACGTGGGCAAGCGCCCGCTGCAATCGAAAAACCGCCTGCTGATGACGGTGGGCTGGAGCCTGGGCAGCGCCGCCAATCAAACCGATTACTTGCTTGAAGGCAGCGCCTTCATCGCTGGCGCGGCCGTGCAGTGGATGCGCGACGGCATCGGCATCATCCGCGACTCGTCCGAAGTGGAAGCGCTGGCCACCAGCGTGCCCGATTCGGGCGGCCTGGTCTTCGTGCCCGCGTTCGCGGGCCTGGGCGCGCCGTACTGGGACCCGTATGCGCGCGGCACCCTGATCGGCATCACGCGCGGCACGGGCAAGGCGCACATCGCGCGCGCCGCGCTGGAAGGCGTGGCTTACCAGAACGTCGACGTGCTGTCGGCCATGCAGGATGACGCCGGCATTGCGCTCTCCGAACTGCGCGTGGATGGCGGCGCGGCCCGCAACGACATGCTGATGCAGTTCCAGGCGGATATTCTGAACGTGCCCGTGGTGCGTCCCGTGGTGACGGAAACGACGGCCCTGGGCGCCGCCTACCTGGCGGGCCTGGCCGTGGGTTTCTGGGCGTCGGAAGAAGAAATCGCCGCGCAGTGGCAGGTGGGACGCCGCTTCGAGCCGAAGATGGCGGCCGACGAGCGCTTGACGCGGCTGCACAAATGGCAGCGCGCCGTCGAGCGCTCGCGCGACTGGAGCGAGTGAAAACGGGCGCTCAGTGGCGCATGAAATACACGGCGTAGCCGACGGTTTCGCGCGGCGCCGAGTACAGGTCGCGCAGCTCGAAGTAGGGCGCGTGCACGTTGCCGCTGACGGCGATGCCGCTGCGCTCCAGCGCCAGCCGGAAGCGGGGGACGTGGAAATATTGCGTGGCCACCATGGCCGTCTTCCAGCCATGCTGTTGCATGAGGGCAGCCGCGTTGCGGGCTGTGGCGTCCGTGGTCCAGCCTTGATTATCCTCAATAATGGCGCTGGCCGGCACGCCGCGCGCGCGCAGGTAGCGGGCCATGGATGCTGCCTCGTCAAATCCTTCCTTGCCCGTCGCCCCGCTGACGAGGATGCGCGGCGCCTGGCGTTGCTGGAACTGCATGAGCGCCGCGTCGAGCCGCGCCTGCAGGCGGGGGCTGGGCGTGCCGTCGGGCGCAATGGTGTTGCCCGGCACGACGATCACGTCGGCGGGGGCCACTTTGTCGCTGAGTCCCTCCAGCACCAGGGCGGCGGTGGCCAGCAGGAAAATCATCAGCGCCAGC
Source organism: uncultured Janthinobacterium sp. (assembly GCA_963530105.1). GTDB lineage: Bacteria > Pseudomonadota > Gammaproteobacteria > Burkholderiales > Burkholderiaceae_D > Janthinobacterium. The sequence goes on along the minus strand of CAUSDR010000138.1, from coordinate 11,403 downwards.
AAGGCGCCCAGTGTCAATCTACGCATCGTCATGCATCCGGCAGGTTTTTCGTGAGCGCGACTGTAGCAGATCGCGCCCGCCTTGAGCGTTCGCAAGGCAGGCGCAGGCGGCGCGCCATCCATGCTACGCTTGCTGAACTGGCAACCTCGTTTCATCCACCTTGCATTGGAGAACCCGCATGACTACGCTATCGAGCATTCTGATCGCCATGGCTTTCGCTGCGCAGGCGGAACAGTATGACCCTTCCGGCCAGCGGGAGCGTCCGGCGCGCGGCGAGGATATCCAGCTCGTGTGCTATGGCGAGGCGGAAAAAATTGTCATGGAAAACCGTTCCGGCATGGAGTGGGATTATGACAAGCATCACTATGTGCAGAAATCCACCGTGGAGACGGGCAAGAGCCATTTCGACACGGCCGTGAATGTATCCATCCAGGGCGGCGCGGCGCAAATCCGCCTGCCGAAACAGTTGATTCCACCGATACATGGCGACAGCAGCAATGGCTGGTGGGACTTGATGGACCTGGTCGTGGGCCACGATGAAATCCGTGGCCGTTTCCAGCTCAATGCCCTGAACCGCCCCACCGTGGTGATCAACCGCCGCAGTGGCGTGATCACGGTGGACGGCTTGATCAAGTTCAGCGGGCGCTGCGACGCCGATGACGGGCACCGGCGCTTTTAACCGCGGCGTTAGGCGGCCGCTGCCTTGCGCGCGCGCTGGTTCGACAGATAAATATTGTCCTTTTCCAGCGCCTTGCCGGCGCTGACGGCGTCCAGCCACGCCTGCGTGCTGGCGACGGCGGCAAAGTTGGAGTGGAACACGGTGCTGTAGACGCGGTGGATTTCCTCGGCGCTGGCCGCGCCGGCCGCGTTGGCGTACGACAGCGTGCCCGTGGCGTCTTGCAGGAATTCCACCTGCAAGCCATCGTGCGCCGCATGGTAGATGGTGGCGGCGTCGCAGTTGTGCGTCATGTAGCCGATCACCGTCAGGGTGTCGATGCCGTGGCTGTCCAGCCAGGCGCGCAAGTCGGTGCCGGCGAAGACGCTGCCCATGACCTTGTTGATGCGGTGGTCGGCGGCAAAGGCGGCCACCTGCGGGTGCAGCTGCCAGCCGTCGCTGCCCTTGGCAAAGATGGGCGAATCTGCCGGCGCGTCGTGCTGGACGACGATGACGGGCACGCCGGCGGCGCGGGCGGCGGCCATGGCCTTGGCGATGTTGGGCAGGGAAATGTCGACGGACGGGTATTCGATGGGCATGTCGCCCGTAAAGTATTCATTCTGCACGTCGATGACGAGCAGGGCGCGGCGTGGTGTGGTCGTTGTATTGCTCATGCGTGACTCCTGGAAAAGGTGAAAGGGGACGGGCTGGCCCGATACAGCCATTGTCTGCCCCCGCGCCATGTATAAAAAGTGGCCCGAAGGCCTATCTGCGATAAAATCGGGCCATGCCTGCCTTTCTTCCCCCTGCCGCGCCCTTGACCGTGGCCGTGATTGCCTTCGACGGCATGACGCCATTTCATTTATCCGTGCCTTGCCTGGTGTTTGGCGAGCAATTCGACGAGCCTGGATTGCCCCGCTTTACGGTGCGCGTCTGCGCCGCCGATGCCGTGCCGCTGCGCACGCCGGCGGGCTTCGCCATCACGCCCGAGTTCGGCCTGGAGGGATTGGATGGCGCCGATATCGTCATCATGCCTGCCTGGCGCGACGATTGCAGCGACGCGCCGGCGCCCCTGGTCGCCGCATTGCGGGCGGCCGGCGCGCGCGGCGCGCGCATGGTGGGCCTGTGCCTGGGTGCGTTTCCCCTGGCGCAGGCGGGCTTGTTGGACGGAAAGAGCGCGGCCACGCACTGGGGCATGGCCGACCGGCTGGCGACGCGCTACCCGACAGTCAGGGTCCAGCGCGAGGTGCTGTATGTGGACGATGGCGGGGTGCTGACGTCGGCCGGCGTGGCGGCCGGCCTCGACTGCTGTTTGTACCTGCTGCGCCAGCTGGCAGGCGCCGGCGTGGCCAACCGCGTGGCGCGCCGCCTGCTGGTGGCGCCGCACCGCCAGGGCGGGCAGGCGCAGTTCATCGAGCGTCCGCTGCCCGTGTCCGGCAGCGAAGGGCGCTTCGCCGACGTGCTCGCTTGCGTGACGGCCAACCTGGGCATGGCGCACAGCATCGATGCGCTGGCCGAGCGGGCTGCCATGAGCCGGCGCAACTTTACGCGCCATTTCCGCCAGGCGACGGGGACGTCGTTCAAGCAATGGCTGCTGAACCAGCGCCTTGCGCATGCGCAAGGCTTGCTGGAAAACAGCGCCGCGTCGATCGATGTGGTGGCGCAGGAGGCGGGCTTTGGCACGGCCCTGTCGCTGCGCCAGCATTTTCGCGCCAGCCTGCGGACCTCGCCGTCGGCGTACCGCAAGCTGTTCCGGCAGCAATCAGGCGAGGCTGTCCAGGCAGAGCCGTGACGTGTCGCGGCCGCCCCGGGCCAGCTGCGCGCCGGCCTCGATCTGGCGCGCGATGAAGGCGGCGGCATCGAAGGCGTAGCGCTGCTGGAAGGACACGGTTTCCGCGCCCATCAGTTCCGCATACGTCTGCATCAGGGTCGATGCGCAACGGTAGTTGCCTTGCTCTTCATACGTGGCGATGGCGGCCAGCAGCACGGGATAATCGGCATTTTCCTTGCTGCCGCCAAACTGGAACGTCAATTGCCCGCAGGCGCGCCAGATGGGATCGCGTTCCCCCGCCGGCAGCGCCTGCGCGCGCAGCCATTGCACGGCCTTCAAGGGCGGCCCGCCAAACGATGGCGGTGAAATGATGGCCTGGATGGCCACCCTGACGGCATCCTCGGTACGGCCCGCGCGCACGTACTGGCCGTGCAGCAGCGCCAGCGCATCCGTGTATTCGGGCACGATGGCCAGCGCCCCTTCCAGCAGGGCGATGGCGGCCGCCGGGTTTTGCCTGGCAATCAATTCCCTCGCTTCCAGGCAGGCGGCGCGCGGTGACGCGGGGTCGTCGGCCAGCGTTGGCGTGCCGACATACTCATCCTCCGCTGCCGCATGGGCTCGCAGGAACGCGGCCAGGCTGGAAAAGTGCGGCTGCAGCCGCCATTCGTCGTGCCAGGTCTCGACGACGATGGGTTCGCCGGCTTCGCGGCCGATGGGCCAGTACAGGCCGAAGGTATCGCCATTGCCCAGTGCGCCTTCGGCAAAGGGAATGAAGCCGAGGGGCGGGTAGGCGGTGCTGTGGTGCCAGTCTTGCTCCAACGAAATGTGGGCCAGGTTTGCAGGGAGTTGCATGGAGGTCGGGTGTGAAAAAAATGCCAGTGTAAAACAAGTGCGCGCTCACCGGCGTTCCCCATGGCAAGGTATGGCGGCATGCGCCACCGCGCCGATGGCCGATGGCTGAACTGCTAAAATACGGGCTTCTTCGCGCCAGGCGAATTCCCCATGTCCAGCACAGCACACACAGCAATTGACCTCAGCTTTCGCAGCTATCGGGACATCGGCGCGCCGAACCGGCATGACTTCGTGCAACTGGTGCTGCCCGTGTACGGCCAGTTGCAGCTGGACATCGACGGCAGGCAGGGGAAAATCGATGCGCAGCGGGGCGTGGTGATCGCTGCCAGCACCTGGCACGCCCAGCATAGCCAGGTGGCCAACCACTCCATCATCCTCGACGTGGGGGCGGCGGCCGTGGCGCGCGGCGGCTGGCAGCGCTTGCTGGAGGGGCCCTACACGGCGATCGGGCCAGGCGCCCGCAAGCTGATCGAATATCTGGGCCTGATGGCGCAGCAGCAGGCGCTGACGCCGGCCGTCATCCATGGCTGGACGCCGCTGCTGCTCGATACCCTGCTGCTGCCAGGGCCGCAAGCCCGCTCGCGGCTGGCTGCGCTGATGGTTCGCGTGCAGGCCGAGCCGGGCTTGCCGTGGTCGACGGCATCGATGGCGCGTTTCGCCAACCTCAGTATTAGCCGCTTGCATGCACTGTTCCGCGAGGAAATGGATACCAGTCCGCATGCCTGGCTGCAACAGCAGCGCATTGCGCGTGCCCGCGACTTGCTGGCGACAAGCGACGCCAGCATTGCCGAGATCGCGCTGGCCACCGGCTTTTCCGAGCAGAGCGCGCTAACGCGGGCCATGCGCGACAGCATCGATGCCACGCCGGCCGCCTACCGGCGCCAATCTCGCGAGACGCCGTCAAAAACGCAGTAGACTCCGCCAAGAAACGGCGCGCCGGACCCGCCACAATCTCCTTTTCAGGAGATAGAAAATGATTCAAGAGAACAAGACCGGGCTGGGGATCATGGCCGGCATCGGTGCGGGCGCGCTGTGGGGACTGGTGTTCCTGGCGCCGGCGCTGCTTCCCGCCTTCCAGCCGCTGGAATTATCGGTGGGACGCTACCTGGCGTACGGCCTGATCGCGGCCGCGCTGATCGCGCCCGCATGGCGGCGCCTGCTGCGCACATTGACCTGGCGCGAGTGGCGCGCACTGGTCTGGCTGAGCCTGACAGGCAATATCGTGTATTACGTGCTGCTGGCCAGCGCCGTGCAGACGGGCGGGGTGGCGATGACGTCGATGGTGATCGGCCTGCTGCCGCTGGTCGTCACAGTGGTCGGCAGCCGCGACCGCCATGCCGTGCCGCTGAGCAAACTGATCCCTTCGCTGTTGCTGAGCGCGGGCGGGCTGGCCTGCATCAGCTGGCAGTCGCTGGCCGCTCCCGGCCATGCATCCTGGCTGGGGCTGCTGTGCGCGCTGGCGGCGTTGCTGTCGTGGACGGTGTATGCGGTCGGCAATCGCCGCTGGCTGGGGCAGCTGCGCGCGGTCTCGGCGCAGGAATGGAATCTGTTGACGGGCGTGGTCACGGGCGCCGTGGCGCTGCTGCTGGCCATTCCTGTCTCCATGGCGGCCACCGGCCAGCATGGCGCCACGGCCTGGCTGCGGTTTACGGGTGTCGTCATGGGCGTGGCGCTGCTGTGTTCCGTCGTCGGCAACGGCTTGTGGAACCATGCCAGCCGCCTGCTGCCGCTGACGATGGTGGGGCAGATGATCGTCTTCGAATTCCTGTTTGCCTTGCTGTATGGCTATGTCTGGGAGCAGCGCTGGCCCACGCCGGTGGAAGCGGCGGCGGCGATGCTGCTGCTGGCGGGCGTGCTGGCGTGCGCGCTGGCGCATCGGGTGGGGCAGCCGGCCGCAGCTGTCTGCCCGTGATCAGCGTCCGCTGCCATGCGCGTTCAGCAGGCGCAGCGTCGTGATGGTGGTCATCAGGTCGGAGAAGGACTCGGCGTGCATCTTGCGCATGACGCTGGCGCGGTGCAATTTGACCGTATGCTCCACAGTGCCCAGCTCGGCTGCTATCTGCTTGTTCAGCCGGCCGGATACCACCAGTTCCATGACTTGGCGTTCGCGCTTTGTCAGGCTGCCCAGCCGCAATTCGATCGAGCGCAGCAGCGTCTGGTCCGCGATCAGCCTGCGGTTTAGCGCCAGCGCCAGTTTCACGGCGTCGAGCAGGCGCAGGGCGTCGACGGGTTTGGTCAGAAAATCAAACGCGCCCAGTTTCATGGCCTTGACGCTGCTGGCCACGTCGCCATCGCCAGTCAGGAAAATGACTGGCAGCAGCGACTCGCAACGTAGCAGGTGTTCTTGCAACAGGGAACCGGACATGGCGGGCATGGACAGGTCAAGCACAATGCAGCCCGCTTGCTGCAAGTCGGCGCTCGCGAGAAAATCTTCCGCCGAAGAACATGCCTGGACATGGTAGCTGCCGCACGACAGGATTCTTTCCAGCGCCCGCAAAATGAACGGGTCGTCATCGACGAGGAAAACGCAGGGCGTGGCGGTGGTGGCGTTATTCATCGGTGGGAATGGTGAATTCAATGATGGAACCGAAGGGGTAAGAGGCGCGGGCCCAGATCTCGCCATAATGGGCCACGATGATTTTCTTGCAGATGTTCAGGCCCAGCCCCATGCCGCCCTCCTTGGTGGTGTAGAAGGCATCGAATATTTTCTCGTGATGTTCGGGCGGCAAGCCGACGCCCGTATCGCTGACGGTAAACAGCGCATATTTCCCCAGATAGCGGCGGACCGACAGGTAGACGCATTTGCGTTCGTCCGGCTGGTCCTTGACCGCTTCAATCGCATTCGACAGCAAATTGATCATGACTTGCTGAATCTGCACCAGGTCGCCACTGATGGAGAGCGCATGGTCGCCATATTCGCTCAGGCGGATGTTTTTGAGGCGCAAGTCATGCTGCAGAAACTGGCGCGCACTGGCCAGCACATCATTGACAGGGATGCTGCCGGTCACGCGTTTGCCGGGGTACAGCAGGCGCCTGATTTTCGTGATCACCGTGGCAGCCAGCTTCGCCTGGTCGATGATGTCGCGCGTGATGGCCAACTGCGCCGATTCATTCAAATGCCGGTTCCTGAGCATGAACTCGGTCGCCTGGGCATTGCTGAGGATCGCCGTGAGCGGCTGGCTTAACTCGTGGGCGATGGCGCCGCACAATTCACCGGCCAGGGTGACGCGCGACAGGTGCAGCAGCTTGAGTTCGTTGTCCTGCAGCGCGATGGTCGATTCCAGTTCGCGCGACCTGGCCAGTTCCATCTCCCGCCGCATGGTTTTCATGGCATGGGCGATGGAGAAACTCAGGGCGACCACGGAAAAAATCGTGCTTTCCGCCAGATAGAAATTACGTTCAAACAAATGCTGGGAGCTGAAGAGGTTATCCAGGCTGAGCAGTTTTAATGACAGCGAAGTGCCGAGCGGCAAAAAGGCGACCAGCAAGAAAATGGCATGCGTATTTTTATCCAGGCACAGGCGTATGGTGAGTATCAGCAAGATGCCGATATTAAATAGCACTAGCACGGCATTGGCAGCATGGCCCGCCGCATGGCCAAGCAGGAATGCCAGCGGGGAGATGAGCAACAGTATGATGGTAATGATGTGATAAATTTCCATCAGAATGTTGGGCGGCTGCTCCGACATTTTCAGGTATATTTTTGCGAAAACAAAAAAGAAGAACATGAATAGCGCAAAGGAGAATGGCAGCAATGGATTATTGAAATCCGGTTGTTTTGGATGAATGAATTCCGTGCTGACGCCATAATAAACGCAGGTGTTAATAATCAGCAGCATGAGAAACACTGCGTAGATAATGTGGATTTTCTCTTTGGTTGAAATAAATAGAAACACGCTGTAAATGCAGAAGGCCAGTAGGCAGCCAAAATACATGCCTGTTAACAGGTGCTCCCTGGACTTTTCCAGGGAAAACGCATCGCTGGTCTGCACGGCAAGGTTCAGGGGTTCCTGAAAGCCGTCAAAACTGGCCAGCCGCGCATATACGGCCAGTTGTTGCCCGGCCGCCATCGTCAAGGGCAGTGACAAGGTCAGCGATTTTTGATAGCGGAAATTGAAATCGCGCCTGTCGCCGCTGCGGACGCTTGTCAGGAGCCGCCCGTCTGTCCGGTCCAGCACATGCCAGTCTACATAGTCCTGCAGGGGCGTGCCCAGGTCGATGGTCACTGGCAGCGCCTGCTGGCCTGAGTTGTCCAGATTGAACCTGATCCACCAGCAGGCGCCGGTGAAGCCGAAATTCGACGCCTGGCCCGTCACCGTGGTCCAGTGGGCGCTGTGCCTGGTCTCATCGAATTGTTGCTCGCATGTTTTGTCTTCCAGCACCTGGTAATGCCGCAGCCTGCCCAGGTCCGCCGCTTGCGCGACATCCACTGGCGCCGTTTCCGGCACCCGGCCATGCGCCCCAAAAGCGCCTATGCCGATCAGTAGATAAAAGATGAAGCAACGAATAAGCAGGCGGTAATTTTTATTGCAGGTATTTTCCTTGCATTCCCTAAAAAGCAACATTGTATTTATTCCCATGCATGAAGCGATTTAGCTGAAAGCTCAGCGTATGATCGTACGGCTTCCGTGTGCCTTTATCAATAGAACCAAGGTGTAGTACCACTTAATTGATGATAAATGTACCGTGTAGTAATTGAATTTCCAAGTGGAAATATTTTCTGGCTATGGTGAATAAGAAAATATTAATAAAATTTAATTTATTTAAATACATGCTTGCTTAAATGGGAAGTATGGCTTTGTTATCGATCATGACCATGCGGGGAGTTGGGATGCGTGCATTGCACAGGAAGATGGCGGAAATAGGCAGGGTGGTACATGCCGGCGCACATGATACTTCGCAGCAACGATATTTTCATCGGGAATTAAAGTCGCCGAGTCTTGCATTGCAATGCATGGCCTTGATTGGCGTGCTGGCAACTTATGCCATGGCCAGCAGCTTGTTGTATGCGCTGGGAATGGAATTTGTTGTCTGTGTCACCGGTGTTTTGCTGGGAATTGCAATCAGCAGCATGGCGCGCAATTTGCGTTATTTGAATGTCGGCGGGCTGGTGACCACCATTTTTTCATCCATCGCTTTTCGCATGCTGCTGTCGGCCAGCGGTCTCGGCGATTACTGGGTCTTCCCCCTGGGTGTACTGATGACCTTGTCCATTTCCGCCATCGCCAGCGATCCCTTGACCTATCTGATCCTGATCCTGGTGGCGTGGCTGTTACTGGGATTGGGTGGTTTCGAGCAGGCGCTGCTGGCCAGCGGCGACTGGTCGCTCTTGTATGCGGCAGCGGCGGTGGTGACCGGTTTGCTTTTCAGCAGCTGTTTTTTTCGATTGCGCTATTCGAATCATGTCGCCACGGCGCGCCTGGAAGATATGGCTTACCGCGATTATCTGACAGGCATACCGAACCGCCGCTGCTTTCTCGATGCGCTGCATGCGGTCATGAATGATGGCAAGCCCCCGCACGGTTATCTGCTGATGGCCGATGTCGATGATTTTAAAAAGATCAACGATGAACTGGGACACGAGGCCGGCGATATCGTCTTGCGCGAACTGGGGCAGATTATTGCCGCGGCGGCGGGCACTTTTCCGCACGGGCGCATCGGCGGCGAGGAATTTGCCATGCTCATCGATGGCGACCTGGCCTGCGTGGCGCGCGTGGCGGAACAGCTGCTGGAGTCGGTGCGGCGCTTGGCCGTGGTCCAGCGGAGCGTGACCATCAGCGTCGGCATCGCGCGTGTGCAGGGGCCTGTCCTGGCGGACAGCTTCCGGCACGCCGATGAGGCGCTGTATGAAGCGAAATTGTCCGGCAAGGATTGCGTCGTCTTTCATGGCGGCGCGTCCGGCTAGGGGCAGGCCAGCGCAGGCAGGGAAATGCATCAGAAATCAGGCGGGTAACCGCCGCTCCACACAGGGAAAAATGATATGAACATCCGTACGATCAAGGGTAAATTGGCCATGGCGTTCGCCGGACTGGCGCTGATGGTGCTGGCCGTTTCCGTGCTTTCCATCACATCGCTGCTCGATGCGAATGCGCGTTTTGATTCCTACCTGAGCGAAACGAATGCCCGCTCGGTGCTGGTCACCAAATTGCAGGAGGCGGTCGACAACCGGGCGATTTCCGCGCGCAATTTGCTGCTGTTTACGAATGCGCAAGATATCGCACAGGAAAAAGATCGGGTTGCCGACGCTCATGCCCGGGTGCAAGCGTCGTTGGGGCAATTGCAGCGCAGTGCGGTGCAATCGACGGAAATTACAGAGACAGCTACCCGGCTGATACGCGAAATGGAAGCGGTGGAAGCCCAGTATGGCCCGGTGGCCCTGTCCATTGTCGAGCTGGCCTTAACGGGCCAGCAGGCTGCCGCGATAGACAAGCTGAACCGCGAATGCCAGCCGCTGCTCATGCGCCTGGAAAAGACTACCGGTGAATATGCGCGCTATGCCGAGAGCCGGGCCGAAGTGCGCTTGCTGGCAGGCAAGCAGGCGTTTGCCAGCCAGCGCAACATACTCGTGGGCGTTTGCCTGCTGGCATTTATTGCCGCCGGCGCCGCCGGCGTGTGGATCGCCCGCACCCTGTTCCGCTCGCTGGGCAGCGAGCCGGCACTGCTGGGCGCCGCGGCGCAAAAGGTCGCCGACGGCGATTTGCGCCTGGCCGTTGACCATGCCGTGGCGCCGGCCGGCAGCGTCATGCATTCGCTGGTGGCGATGCAGGCTGCCCTGGCGGCGATGGTGGGGCAGGTGCGGCAGGCATCGCAGACGATCTCTACGGGGTCCGCGGAAATCGCCATGGCCAATACCAGCCTGAGCTTGCGTACCGAGGAGCAGGCATCGAGCCTGCAGCAGACGGCGGCGTCAATGGAGGAATTGACGGGCGCGGTCAGCAACACTGCGCACGCGGCCAGCAAGGCTGCGGAACTGGCCACGTCCGCATCGCAAGTGGCCAGCCGTGGTGCCGACGTGGTCGCCCGGGTGGTGCAGACCATGACTGCGATCAATGCTGGCTCGCAACGCATTGCCGATATTCTCGGCACCATCGACGGCATTGCCTTCCAGACCAATATCCTGGCCTTGAATGCGGCGGTCGAGGCGGCCCGCGCGGGCGAGGAAGGACGGGGGTTTGCCGTGGTCGCCAGCGAAGTGCGCAACCTGGCGCAGCGCAGTGCGGTGGCAGCCAAGGAAATCAAGGTCTTAATTGACGCCTCCGTGGCCAGCGTGGCGTCGGGCAGCCGCCTGGTGCAGGACGCGGGCGTGACAATGGATGAAATCGTCGATAGCGTCGGCCATGTGGTGGCCATCATCGGCGAAATCAGCGCTTCTGCCAGCGAGCAGAGCGATGGCATCGGCCAGGTCAATGTGGTGGTGAGCCAGCTCGACCGCATGACGCAGGAGAATGCGGCGATGGTGGAGCAAACAGCGGCGGCCGCCGATCAGCTGAAGGACCAGGCCATACAGATGGCGGCGCTGGTTGGCACGTTCAGGATCGGCGACGATGTGCATGATGGGAAGGGCGGGGCGCTCAAGGCGGTTGCCAGGAGCAGTGGCGCGCGCCAGCTCGGGGTTGGCGCCGTCGCCGCGCCACAGGCTGGCTGATTGTCATGGACGCTGTTGGCCGGCGCGGCGACGACCCGGGCGCTTGCGACGCTGCTACCCCTGTCGTGGGGGGAAGGGCGAGACGCTTCAGTCGCGCTCCGGCACCGGCACGTTGAAGCCGTTCAGCGTGGTCGAGACCAGCGCATACAGGCCCACCAGGTAGATCAGTTCGTTGGTGCCGTGCTGGCCGAAGGTGGCCAGCGCCAGCCGGTACAGGGGTTCGGGCAGCGTGCCGCCACGGCTGAGCGCGTAGGCCAGGTCATAGGCCACGCTTTCCTGCTTGTCCAGGTCGGCCGGCTTGACGTCGGCCACCAAGGTGGCCAGGCGCTCGGCCGGCATGCCTTCGCGCTCGGCGACGGCGATGTGGGCGTAGATTTCATAGGCGGCGTTGTAGCGCGCGCCGACCACCAGGATGGCAATCTGGCGCACGGGGTCGGGCAGGGTGGCGTTGGCCGTCATGGCCAGGGTCAGGTCCCAGAT
>CAUSDR010000137.1:0-12884 GCA_963530105.1 uncultured Janthinobacterium sp. | reverse complement strand
AATTCGTCAACGACACCCTGGGCCACGATGCGGGCGATACCCTGCTGAAACTGATCGCCGACCGCCTGCGCGATGCCACGCGCGAAATCGACACGGTGGCGCGCCTGGGCGGCGACGAATTCGTCCTGCTGCTGCCGCAGCACGCCAACAGCGATCCGGGGCAAGCGATTTTGCAGCGCGTGCTGGACGCCGTGGCGCAGCCGCTGCAAGTGAACGGCCACGAATTCTTTCTTACGTGCAGCATGGGCGTGGCCAGCTATCCGCTCGATGGCGACAGCGCGGAAACCCTGATCAAGCATGCCGATATCGCCATGTACCGGGCCAAGGAGCAAGGGCGCAACCACTGGCAAAGCTACGCGCCGGCCATGAATGCCAGCATGCTGGCCCGCCTGAGCCTGGAAAGCGAACTGCGCCATGCACTCGAACGCGGCCAGTTCCACCTCGTCTACCAGCCGCAGGTCGAGCTTGGCAGCGGCATGGTGGTCGGCATGGAAGCGCTGCTGCGCTGGCAGCATCCCACCCTGGGCGCCATCGCGCCGGGCGACTTCATCCACCTGGCCGAGGAAATGGGCTTGATCGTGCCCATCGGCGCGTGGGTGCTGCAAACGGCTTGCGCGCAGGCGAAAGCGTGGCAAACGGCGGGACTGGGCGGCTTGCGCCTGGCCGTGAATTTGTCTGCGCGGCAATTCCGCCAAAGCGGCTTGCTGCAATCGGTGCGGGAAATACTCGCCGTGACGGGGCTGGAAGCGCGTTTCCTGGAGCTGGAGCTGACGGAAAGCATGATGATGCAGGATGTGGAACAGGCGATCACCACCATGGGCAAGCTCAAGGCGCTGGGGCTGCAACTGTCGATCGACGACTTCGGCACGGGCTATTCCAGCCTGGCGCATTTGCGCCACTTCCCCATCGACGTGCTGAAGATCGACAAATCGTTCGTCAGCGACATTTTATACAGCGCCGACGACGCGGCCATCGTGCAAGCCATCATCGCCCTGGCGCACAGCCTGCGCCTGAAAGTCATCGCCGAAGGCGTGGAAACGGTGCAGCAGCTGGACTTCCTGCAGCAGCACGGCTGCGACCAGATGCAGGGCTATCTGTTCAGCCGCCCCCTGGCCGCGCCTGCCTTTGAACAACTGTTGCGCCAGGGCATCATGCTGCCTGCCCTGGCCCTGGCTTAAAACGCGTGGCGCAGGCCGATGTTGAAGGCGCGGTCGCCGCTGCCCACTTCGGTGGCGTTGCCCACCATGTAGGCGGCGCCGTTGCGGTTGCGGATGTGGGCGTAAGCAAGATACACCTTGCTGCGCTTCGACAAGGCGTACGTGGCGCCGACGGCCAGCTGCTGCGCATCGCGGTTGGCGGCATCGCGGTCATCCTTGTGGATGAAGGAGGCCAGCAAGGTCGTCGCGCCGAGCGGCACGGAAACGCCGACGATGGCGTCGCGGCTGTCCGTGGACTGGGCCGGCGCCTGCGCCGCGCCGTACGGATTTTCCGCAAAGAACATGCTGCTGCCGTCGCCCGTGTTGCTGCCATAGCCGGCAAAGGCCGTGGCCACGCCGAAGTTGTAGTTACCGGCCAGTATCGTGTTGTTGACGTCGGCCTTGCCCGGCTCGCCGCCACGGCTCTGGCGCGCCAGGCGCAGGGTCAGCGGACCGTTGACATAGCCCAGGGCCAGGCCCAGCGAGCGTTGATCTGCCGCAATGCCCGTGTGTTCGCCAAAGCCATACATCACCGTGGCCGTGACGCCGCGCATGTCCGGCGACGTGTAGCGCACGGTGTTGTCGATGCGCGTGGCCGAGTAGCCGGCCACGTTGGTGGAGGCGCCCGCCATGCCGCCTTCGAAGGGGTCGGCCACGTCCGTCAGCGCCTGGCTTTGCAGGTTGTACTGGCGGCCCACGGTCAGCATGCCCAGCGGACTGTTCACGCCGACAAAGGCCTGGCGGCCGAACAGCTGCCCCGCCTGGTCCGAGCGGCCCGTGTCGCTGAGCAAACCCGCTTCCAGCGTGAACACGGCTTGCCAGCCGTCGCCCAGCGACTCCGTGCCACGCAAACCCAGGCGCGAACCGGCCGAGACACCACTGGTGAGCTTGCTCAAGCCCCGCTCCTGCACCAGGGCCGCATCCATCAAGCCATACAGGGTGACGGACGACGGGGTGACGGACGACGGATCGCCGGACGACTGGGCGTGGACGGCGGGCAAGGCGCCAAGGGTGCTGAGCGTGGCGAGTGCGAGACAGATTGTTTTCATGGTGGTTTTCCTTATGCAGGCAAAACCGGGAAAGCGCGCGGCCATGGCATCGCCACAGGCAAGCAGGTGCGCTGTGGAGCAATGCCGTATCGAAAGACGACTGGCCAGATAACAACATTCCTGGCTAAGCTGTGGCGGCGCGGCCGATGAACGATGGCGCGCGGTGGTCCGCCGTGAATGGTGCACCGCTGGCGGTGCGCGTGGCTCAGGCGCCCGGCCCGCAGGGGACGCGCTGAAAGTGGCTGGCATCGCTGATGCGCTGGCCTGGTGACGCGGACATGAGCTGGCATGAAACATTGCTGCAACCGCGTCCGCAGGCGCCGTCCGCAAAGTGGAGGCAGGAGGCGCCGAGGCCGACATTATAACATCGTCAGCTGTTTTACCCCCGTTCTGTTGCCCGCCAACCGTCCGCAAAGCCGCCAAAACACTGAAAAAGGCCGCTGGCCACGCTGCAGGCGATGCCGCGTCATCTATAATGGTTCCTTTTGCCAATCACACGCCAAATCATGGAATTAGCCAAGTCTTTCGAGCCCGCCGACATTGAACAATTCTGGCGCACCGAGTGGGAACAGCGCGGTTACTTTACCGCCACCCTCGATGCGGGAAAACCTTCCTTCAGCATCCAGTTGCCGCCGCCGAACGTCACCGGCACCCTGCACATGGGCCATGCGTTCAACCAGACCATCATGGATGGCCTGACCCGCTACCACCGCATGCTGGGCCACAACACGGCCTGGATCCCCGGCACCGACCACGCGGGCATCGCCACGCAAATCGTCGTGCAGCGCCAGCTGGACGCGCAAAAGATTTCGCGCCATGACCTGGGCCGCGAGAAATTCGTGGAAAAAGTGTGGGAATGGAAAGAAAAATCCGGTTCCATCATCACCGGCCAGATGCGCCGCCTGGGCGCCTCGGCCGACTGGCAGCGCGAATACTTCACGATGGACGAGCCGCGCTCGAAAGTCGTCACCGACGTCTTCGTGCGCCTGTTCGAGCAAGGCCTGATCTACCGCGGCAAGCGCCTGGTCAACTGGGACCCCGTGCTGGGCACGGCGGTCTCGGACCTGGAAGTGGTGTCCGAGGAAGAAGACGGTTCCATGTGGTACATCAAGTACCCGCTGGCCGACGGCAGCGGTTTCCTCACGGTGGCCACCACCCGTCCTGAAACCATGCTGGGCGACGTCGCCGTGGCCGTCGATCCGACGGACGAGCGCTACCTGCCGCTGGTGGGCAAGATGCTCAAGCTGCCCCTGACGGACCGCGAAATCCCCGTCATCGCCGACGAATACGTCGACAAGGAATTCGGCACCGGCTGCGTGAAGATCACCCCCGCGCACGACATGAACGATTACGCCGTGGGCCAGCGCCATAAACTGGCGCAGATCGTCATCCTGACCCTGGACGCGAAGATCACGGACGACGCGCCGGAAGCGTACCGCGGCATGGACCGCTTCGCCGCCCGCAAGCAGATCGTCGCCGACCTCGACGCGCAAGGCTTGCTGGAGCAAGTCAAGCCGCATAAATTGATGGTGCCGCGCGGCGACCGCACGGGCGTCGTCATCGAGCCGATGCTGACGGACCAGTGGTTTGTCGCCATGAGTAAACCAGCGCCGGAAGGCACTTTCTTCCCAGGCAAGTCGATCGCCGAAACGGCGCTGGATAAAGTGGCCAATGGCGAAATCAAGTTCGTGCCGGAAAACTGGAGCACCACCTACAACCAGTGGCTCAACAACATCCAGGACTGGTGCATTTCGCGCCAGCTGTGGTGGGGCCATCAAATCCCGGCCTGGTACGACGACAAGGGCAATATCTTTGTTGCCAAGACGGAAGCGGAAGCCATCGCCAAGGCGCAGGCCGCCGGCAGCACGGGGCCTTTGAAGCGCGACGACGACGTGCTCGACACGTGGTTCTCGTCGGCGCTGGTGCCGTTCTCGACCATGGGTTGGCCTGAAGAAACACCGGACATGAAGGCTTTCCTGCCCTCGTCCGTGCTGGTGACGGGTTTCGACATCATCTTCTTCTGGGTGGCGCGCATGGTCATGATGACGGCGCACTTCACGGGCAAGGTGCCGTTTGAAACCGTCTACGTGCACGGCCTGGTACGCGATTCGACGGGGCAAAAGATGTCCAAGTCGAAGGGCAACACCCTGGACCCGATCGACCTGATCGACGGCATCGACCTGGAAGGCTTGATCGTCAAGCGCACCACGGGCTTGATGAACCCGCGCGACGCGGAAAAGATCACCAAGGCGACGCGCAAGGAATTCCCGGAAGGCATTTCGGCCTACGGCACGGACGCCGTGCGCTTCACCATGGCCAGCTACGCTTCGCTGGGCCGCAACATCAATTTCGACCTGGGCCGCTGCGAAGGCTACCGCAACTTCTGCAACAAGATGTGGAACGCCACCCGTTTCGTCATGATGAATACGGAAGGCAAGGATTGCACGGCGAATGATGTTGATCTGTCGCAAGCGGACAAGTGGATTATTTCCCTGCTGCAAAAGGCGGAACTGGACGTGGCCAAGGGCTTCGAAGACTTCCGTTTCGACAATATCGCCGCGTCGATCTACAAATTCGTCTGGGACGAGTATTGCGACTGGTACCTGGAAGTGGCCAAGGTGCAAGTACAGCAAGGTACGGAAGGCCAGCAGCGCGCCACCCGCCACACCCTGCTGCGCGTGCTGGAAGTGGTGCTGCGCCTGGCCCATCCGATCATCCCCTTCGTCACGGAAGCGCTGTGGCAGACGGTGGCGCCGCTGGCCGGCAAGACCCTCAAGCCAGAGGGAGATTCCATCATGATGCAGCCGTATCCGATCGCCAATACCGACAAGATCGACGAATCGGCCGAAGCGTGGATGCAGCAGCTCAAAGCCTTGACGGACGCGACGCGCAACCTGCGCGGCGAAATGCAGATCTCGCCATCCGTGCGCGTGCCGCTGATCGTCGAGGCAGGCAATGCCAGCGAGAAAGCAGCGCTGGCGTCGTACGCGCCGTACATCCAGTCGCTGGGCAAGCTGGCCGAGGTGCAGATCGTCGATGCGTTGCCGGACTCGCCAGCGGCCGTCGCCATCGTCGGCACCACCAAGCTGATGCTGAAGGTGGAAATCGACGTGGCCGCGGAACGCGAGCGCCTGGGCAAGGAAATCGCCCGCATCGAAGCGGAAATTGCCAAAGTAAATAGCAAATTAGGCAATGAAAGTTTCGTCGCGCGCGCCCCGGCCGCCATTGTTGCGCAAGAAAACGAGCGTTTGCTCAGTTTTTCGGCCACAATTGAAAAATTGCGCGAACAGTTTGCTAAACTAGCTAGCGCATAAGGCAAGTTTGCAAGGATTGCGCGGCGCCTCCGTGACGCCGCGCAGCACTCTTGGTCTTGCCTTGGTATATACACTGTTTCGTGACAGATCAAAAAAACCACAGGAGACTAACGATGCATACCTTATTCAAAGCAAGCGTACTGGTGGCCGCCCTGGCCATCGCCGGCAGCGCCGCCGCGCGCGACGGCAACTACACCCCTGTCGGCACGTGGAAAACCATCGATGACGCCAGCGGCAAGCCGAAATCCCTCGTCGTCATCACGGAAAACAACGGCGTCTTGCAAGGCAAGATCGAAAAGCTGTTCCGTGGCCCGAATGAAGATCAAAACCCCAAGTGCGACAAGTGCTCGGGCGCCAACAAGGATCAGCCCATCATCGGCCTGGTCATCTTGACGGGCCTGAAATATGACGGCAAGGAATGGACGGGCGGCGAAATCACGGACCCGGCCAGCGGCAAGGTCTACAAGAGCAAGGCCGAACTGCAGGAAGGCGGCACCAAGCTGCAAGTGCGCGGCTATGTGGGCGTGCCGATGTTCGGCCGTTCGCAGACGTGGGTGCGCGAAGAATAAGCGGCATCGCTTGCCGATCAAAGCCGGCCCTGCGCCGGCTTTTTTGCGTCCGTTTTCCGCACGCGGCCGTTGTTTTCCAGGCCGAATGGCGCCCGTAGGTCAATATTTCCATTTGCCAACTAGCTATGCGCGCCACCGAACATACTTGAAGTTTCCAAAATGAAATAGTGCATGCCTGTGACGCCATCGCCCTCTAGCGAAGGGCGGCATGGCGCCGCGGATGAGCCCATCCGCGGATGCCCGGCAAGCTTTTGCCCATGCACAAAGGAAACACATGAACATCTTCAAGCGATATATGACCCCGCTGCTCGTCTCGGCAGGCTTGCTGGCCATGGCCACCCTTGCCGGTTGCGGCGGCGGTGGCGACCAGGGGCGCGAGCCCATCCTCGGCTTGCCGGCCGCCACCCTGTCCAGCCTGGCCGTGACGCCCGCCACGGCCACGGTCGCCATCGGCGCGGGCCAGCAATTCACGGCCATCGCCACGTATACCGACGGCTCGTCGCAGGACGTCAGCGCCAAGGCGGCCTGGACCTCCGCCACGCCGGCCAGCGCCACCGTCAACGCCGCCACCGGCGTCGCCGCCGGCAAGGCTGCGGGCAGCTCGACTATCGCTGCCACGTTCGGCGGCAAGAGCGCAACGGCGCAACTGACCGTGACGCCCGCCACCTTGACGGCCATCGTCCTCACGCCGCTCACGCCCTCCATCGCCATCGGCGGCACGCAGCAATTTGCCGTGACAGGCAGCTTCAGCGATGGCGCCACGCGCGACGTCACTGCCGTCTCGGCCTTTGCCGCGACCAGTCCCGCCACGGCGAGCATCGCCGCTGGCGGCCTGGCGCTGGGCAAGGTTGCCGGCACCACGCAGATCACCGCCACCACGGGCACCTTGACGGCCAGCACGCTGCTGACCGTCACGCCAGCCGTGCTGCTGTCGATCGCCGTCACGCCGCAAAATCCCATCGTGCCGGTCGCCGCAACGCGCCAGCTGACCGTCATCGCCACTTATTCGGACGGCACCACGCCGGACGTCAGCGCCAGCAGCAGCTACAGCGCCGCCACGCCGGCAGCAGCAACCATCGGCAGCACGGGTCTGGTGACGGGTGTCGCCAGCGGCACCAGCGTCATGACGGCCAGCTTCGGCGGCAAGAGCGCCGGCACGACCGTCACCGTACCGGCCGCCACCATGACCGGCATCGCCGTCACGCCTGCCACGGCCAGCATCGCCGTCGGCGCCACGCAGCAATTCATCGCCACGGCCACGTATTCGGATAACTCGACAGCCAACATCACGGCCAGCGCCCTGTGGACCACCGCCGCGCCGGCCACTGCCACGGTACTCGACACGGGCATCGCCACGGGCATCACCGCCGGCACCGCCAGCATCAGCGCCAGCGCCGGTGTCCTGTCGGGCAGCGCCATCCTGAGCGTCACCGCCGTCGTCGTGCCGCCGCCGGTCGTGCTGGTCTCGATCGCCGTCGCGCCGCAAGCCCCTACCGTGCTGATCGCCGCGACGCGCCAGCTGGCCGTCATCGCCACCTATTCCGACGGCAGCACCGCCGACGTCACGGCTGGCAGCACCTTCGTTTCCGCCACGCCAGTGTCGGCCAGCGTCGCCAGCGGCGGCCTGGTCACCGGCGTGAGCGCCGGCAGCAGCGTGATGAGCGCCAGCTTCAACGGCATGAACGCCAGCACCACCGTCACCGTGCCTGCCGCCACCCTGGTCAGCATCGCCGTCACGCCAGCCACCGCCAGCATCGCCGTCGGCGGCGTGCAGCAATTCGTTGCCACGGCAACGTATTCCGACAATTCCAACGCCATCATCACCAACAGCGCCAGCTGGACCTCGGGCACGGTTGCCACGGCCACCGTGCTGAACACGGGCATCGCCACCGGCCTCACCGCCGGCACCAGCACGATCAGCGCCACCTCCGCTGGCCAGTCGGGCAGCGCGCTGCTGACCGTCACCAGCGTGGCCGTCCCGCCCGTCATCAACCCGATCAACCTGGGCCGCGCGGCAACGTTCGGCGTACTGGCCGGCACGTCCATCACGAACAATTCGGGCGGCACCACCCTGGTCACGGGCGACGTCGGCGCGCCATCGCAAACGGTCGATCCGACCCAGGCGGCAGGCTATACCAACTACAAGTCGGGCGCCATCCTGGCCGGCGCCATGACGGATTTGCAAGCGGCGATCACGGACGGCAACAGCCGCAGCTGCGACGTCACCTTTGCCGGCGGCATCGACCTGGGCGGCCAGACCTTCGGCCCCGGCGTGTATTGCTATGCGGGCGCCATCAGCATCACGGGCACGCTGACCCTGAACGGCCCGGGCGTATATATCTTCCGCACGGCGCTGACCTTGAACTCGACCGTCAATTCGGTGGTGGCCCTGAACAACGGCGCCACGGCCGACAACGTGACCTGGCTGCCTGTCGGCCCCACCACCCTGGCCGCCAACAGCGTCTTCAAGGGCAATATCCTGGGCCAGTCGGCCGCCATCACGGTGGGCGACAACACGACCCTACTCAATGGCCGCGTGCTGACGGCCGCTGCCGTTACCCTGCGCAACAACCAGATCACCAAATAAACGGGACATGACCATGACTATCGCAAACACACTGGGCGCCCTGAGCGTGATGGCTGGCGCCCTGCTGGCGGCGCACACGGCGCAGGCGCAGGACAACACCTTCATCAACCCGGACTGGGCCAACAGCGCCTGGTACCTCGGCGCGGGCGTGGGCCAGTCGCGCGCCACCATCGACGAGCCGCGCCTGCGCGCCAGCCTGGCCGCGAATGGCGAAACCGTCACCGGCTTTGCCAAGGACCAGCGCGACACGGGCTATAAATTGTTTGTCGGCCGCCAACTGAACCAGTACGTGGCCGTGGAAGCGGGCTACTTTGACCTGGGCAAGTTCGATTTCCAGTCGAGCACCAGCGGCAATGGCGTGCTGAACGGCCAGGCGGGCTTTCGCGGCGTGAACCTGGACTTGCTGGGCCAGCTGCCGCTGTCGCAGCGCCTGTCCTTGCTGGGCCGGGTCGGCATGCACTACACCAAGACGAATACCGAGTTCAGCGGCAACCGTCTGCTGGGGGCGGCAAGCGTGCACGCCAGCGAGCGCAATCTCAACGCCAAGCTGGGTCTGGGCCTGGAATACAAGTTCAGCGAAGCGCTGGCCCTGCGCGGCGAAGTGGAGCGCTATCGCGTCAACGATGCCGTCGGCAACCGTGGCGACGCCGACCTGTATTCCGTCAGCCTCGTGTACAAGCTGGGCCGCCCGGCCAGCGCCACGCCTGCCTACCAGCCGGCGCCGCCGGTGGCATTGCCGCCGATCAGCGAAACCATGCCAGCCCCCGTGGCCGAGGCCAAGCCGGCGCCGGCGCCCGTCTCGGAAAAAGTATCGTTTGCCGCGGAGGCGCTGTTTGATTTCGATCAATCGACGCTCAAGCCGCAAGGCAAGGCGGCGCTGGATCAGCTGCTGGGCCAGCTGCAAGGCATGGACCTGGAAGTGATCGTCACGGTGGGCCATACGGATGCCGTCGGCCCCGACGCGTATAACCAGAAGCTGTCCCTGCGCCGCGCCGAAGCCGTCAAGGCTTACCTGGTGGCGCAAGGCGTGGACAGCAACCGCGTCTACACGGAAGGCAAGGGAGCAGCGCAGCCCGTGGCCGACAACACGAGCGCCGCCGGCCGCGCCAAGAACCGCCGCGTGACAGTGGAAGTGGTGGGTACGAGAAAAGTTGTGCGCTAGATCAAACCAGCGCATAAAAAAACCGGCTTAGGCCGGTTTTTTTACGTCTGCGGATGATGCCGCCGGTGCCGGCTTGCGGTGATGCTTGCTCAGATGCCGGTCCAGGCTGTTGGCGAACTGCTGCCGGTCGGACTGGCTGAAGGCAGCCGGGCCGCCCGTGTCGACGCCGCCGCTGCGCAATTCTTCCATGAAGGCGCGCATCGTCAGCTGCTGGGCGATATTGTCCTTGGTATAAAACTCGCCGCGCGGATTGAGCGCAAAACCGCCCTTCTGCAAGACGTCGGCGGCCAGCGGGATGTCGCCCGTGACCACCAGGTCGCCGGGATTGAGCAGGCGCACGATTTCCTGGTCGGCCACGTCGGCGCCGGACGGCACTTGCACGGTGCGGATGAAGCGCGACGGCGGCACGCGCAAGCCCTGGTTGGCCACCAGGGTGACGGGCAGTTCCAGGCGGTCGGCCACGCGGTACAGGATTTCCTTGATGACCACGGGGCAGGCATCGGCGTCGATCCAGATCTGCATGCAGGGCGGCTGGCCGCCCTGGCTATCGTCCGCCATCACAATTCCCACGCTTCGCCGCCGGGGCCCATGCGCGGTGCGCTGACGCCGAAGTGCAGGTAGGCGGCCGGCGTGGCGACCCTGCCGCGCGGCGTGCGCTGCAGGAAGCCTTGCTGGATCAGATACGGCTCCAGCACGTCTTCGATGGTATCGGCCGCTTCGCCGATGGCCGCCGCCAGATTCCCGATGCCGACGGGGCCGCCGCCAAACTTGAACAGCACGGCTTCGAGCAATTTGCGGTCCATCACGTCAAAGCCGGCGGAGTCGACGTCGAGCATGGCCAGCGCGCGGTCGGCCACCACCTTGGTGATCTCGCCATTGCTTTTGACTTCCGCGAAATCGCGCACGCGGCGCAGCAGGCGGTTGGCGATGCGCGGCGTGCCGCGCGCGCGCTGGGCGATCTCGTGCGCGCCTTCCGGGTCGATGGGCGCCTTCAGCAAGGCGGCGCTGCGCGTGACGATCTTCGTCAATTCGCCCGTGTTGTAGAACTCCAGGCGCGCGACGATACCGAAGCGGTCGCGCAGCGGATTGGTCAGCATGCCGGCGCGCGTGGTGGCGCCCACCAGGGTAAACGGCTGCAGATCGAGTTTCACGGAACGGGCGGCCGGGCCTTCGCCGATCATGATATCGATTTGATAATCCTCAAGCGCCGGATACAGGATTTCTTCCACCACCGGCGACAGGCGGTGGATTTCATCGATGAACAGGACGTCGTTCGCTTCCAGGTTGGTCAGGATCGCCGCCAGGTCGCCCGGGCGCTCCAGCACGGGGCCGGAAGTCTGGCGCAGATTGACGCCCATTTCGCGCGCGATGATGTGCGCCAGCGTCGTCTTGCCCAGGCCAGGCGGGCCGAACAGCAAGGTGTGGTCGAGCGCTTCCTTGCGCTGGCGCGCGGCCGTGATGAAAATTTCCAGCTGGTCGCGGATCTTTTCCTGTCCCACATACTCATCGAGCTGCTTGGGGCGCAGGGCCCGTTCGATCGCCTCTTCGTTGTGCGAGATGGGCGCGGCGTCGATGATGCGCTGTTCCGTGAAGCTGTCGGTCTGGATGCTCATGCCCTATCAGCCTTTCGACAGCGCTTTCAGCGCCAGTTTGATGCCGTCCGACACGCCGCTGCCTGCCGGCACGTTTTTCACGGCGGCCAGCGCTTCCTTGTCCGAGTAGCCGAGCGCCACCAGGGCGTTGAGGATGTCCGATTGCGCGTCCGGCGCCGCATGCGCGCCGCCGGCGCCGATGTCCGCGCCCAGCTTGCCCTTCAATTCCAGCAATAAACGTTCCGCCGTCTTCTTGCCGATGCCCGGCACTTTCACCAGGCGGCCCGAATCCTGCAGGGTGATGGCTTGCGCCAGATCAGCGACCGTCATGCCGGACAGGATGGACAGGGCCATGCGCGCGCCCACGCCCGTGATCTTGATCAACTGGCGGAACACGGCCCGCTCGGCCGCATTGCCAAAGCCAAACAGCAAATGCGCATCTTCGCGGATGGCCTGGTGCGTGAACAGCACGACTTTTTCCCCCACGTGGGGCAGGTTGTAAAACGTGCTCATCGGCACGTCGACTTCATAGCCGACGCCCTGGCAATCGACCAGCAATTGTGGCGGATTCTTTTCAAGCAAAATACCGGAGAGACGGCCTATCATCGCGTGTTCCTAATGAAATTAATTGTAAACAAAAGCTTATTGAAGTGTTGCGGCTGTCAAGCCATGTTCAGGGCAAGGCGCACTGCCGACGACAGTACGCATAGTACGGCAAGGCAGTGCAACGACGCCATGGACGTGGCATGGCAGTCGCAACTATCCGACCAGGCGGCCGCGCTTCATGCGCAAGCCCTGCAACTGGGGCGCCAGCGCGCCGAGCATGGCCAGCGCATCGATGCTGTTGGCGTGGCAGATGGCCACGCCCAGCGCATCGGCCGCATCCGTGCCAGGCAGGCCGGGCAAGGACAGCAGGCGCGAGACCATGTCCTGCACCTGCTCCTTGGCCGCCTTGCCGTGGCCCGTGACGGCTTGCTTGACTTGCAGCGCCGTGTATTCGGCCACCGACAGGTCGGCGTTGACCAGCGCGCAAATGGCCGCGCCGCGCGCCTGGCCCAGCAGCAGGGTGGATTGGGGATTGACGTTGACAAACACTTTTTCGATGGCCGCGCAATCGGGCCGGTACGTGCCGACGATTTCGCCCACGCCCTGCAGGATGACCTTCAGGCGCGGCGGCAACTCCCCTTCGGAACCCGTCTTCACGGTGCCCGACGCGATATAGCGCAGCTTGTTACCGTGTTTTTCAATGACCCCAAAGCCGGTGGTGCGCAAGCCAGGATCGATGCCAAGAATAATCATCGCCAGATTCTATAATGAATACGGCAGGCACCGGTGAATAACCGGTGCCTGCCGTTTGTACATCTTCACCCCACAAGCAACATCTGGGGTCAGACCCGGCGGGTCTGACCCCGGCA
>CAUSDR010000136.1:0-13077 GCA_963530105.1 uncultured Janthinobacterium sp. | reverse complement strand
ACAAGGACGGTCTTGCGTATGACCCAACATCTTGCGCAGTAGGAGCATTTGGATCGTGACAATCATCATCGAAACCGGCACCAGCCTGCCTGACGCCGAATCCTACTCCCGCATCGCCACAACAGACGTGCGCTGTGCCAGCCTGGGTGGCCAAGAGTGAGCGCCGTGGTGATGCATATTGAGATTCGCGTGGCATGGTGGTTGTTCCCCTATCTGAACGCCGTCGGGGCGCTGTGTTACATGTTCGGCGTTGAACCGAACATGGATCGCGTCGATTACTGGGTTCGCAAGGGTCTGACGTTCAAGCCTGTTGCCATCTGATGGGACGTCTCGCAGCGCTCAAGCCGCGTTTGCAGCAGCAGGCCATGAGCCGGGCGCCAGTGATGCAGCCAGATTCATGGCGCACCAATCAACTGAGCAGCACCAAGCGCGGCTATGGCTACGCCTGGCAGAAGGCCCGCGCCGGCTATTTGCGCAGCCATCCGCTGTGCGTGTACTGCCTGCGTGATCCGGCCTATGCGGCCATCCGTGAAATGGCGCCCAGCACGGCCATTTTGCGCTGTGCTGAGTTGGGCTTGGCTGCGCCCATGGCCTCCGTAGTCGACCACATCGATCCGCATCGTGGCGACCAGGTGCTGTTCTGGAACAAGGCCAATTGGCAGTCGCTGTGCGGTACCCACCACAGCGCAGATAAGCAGCGTGAAGAGGCGGCCCATCGGCGTGGCGAATAGATGGCGCAAAAGCAATATTAGGAAACGTTTCAAAAAAGAAATGTTGCGATTGTTGAAAAATAACAACATGCATCAAAAGAAACATTTCAAGAAAGCAACATCAGGGGAGGGGGGGCGAAAAGTTCCTGACCCCTCGCCGACCTAGACCGCGTCCTCTCCCACGCGCAGATTTTATTTCCCTTTGGAGTAAATGTTAATGGCTTTAACAGGCAAAAAACGGCGATTCGCCGATGCCGTTTTAGCCGGCCTCTCCAATAGAGACGCGGCTATCGCGGCCGGGTACAGTGCTGCCACCGCCTCGGCGGCAGGGTCGCGGCTTGTTAAAGACGTGGACGTTAAAAAATGCCTGGAGGCGGGCAGGGCTGCCGTCGACGTCAAGCTGGAGCCACAGCCGCATGGTGGAGCGCTCAAGCGGTCGAAGGCGGCGCCTGTCGAACAGCCGGACACGGATATGTTGAGTTTGTTGCAGGAGATTGCCCTGGGGCGTGTCGATGCGACCACCACTCAGGTGAGGGCTGCGATAGCAGCTGTGCAATATACGCATAAAAAGAAAGGTGACGCGGGCAAGAAGGAAGAAAAGTTGGCGGATGCACAGAAAGCTGCTGGCGGCCGCTTCGGTGTGCCGCCAGCGCCGCCGCGCCTGGTGGCCAGTGGTGGTAAATGACGCCGTATCCAGAGTGGAGCACGGCATGCCCCGACTGGCAAGCTCGCATTGTTGCCGGTCAGCCGCTTACGCCATGCCCACCGCTATATCCTGACCAGGCTGCCGCTGCGTGGGCGATTTTTTCTGAACTGCGCATGGTGGACGCGCCCGACAGCCCGAAGATGGGCGATGTGGTCAAACCTTGGGTGCGCGAGTTCGTAGAAGCCATCTTCGGTGCGTACAACCCTGAGACCGGGCGCCGGCTTATCAAGGAGTTCATGCTCCTGATCAGCAAGAAAAACGGCAAGTCGACCATTGCCGCCGGGATCATGCTGACGGCGTTGTTGCTGAACTGGCGCCTGGAGGGCGAGTACATCGTCCTGGCGCCAACGAAGGAGATTGCAGACAACAGCTACAAGCCGATGGCGGCGATGATCAAGGCTGACGATGAGTTGGCCGCGATGCTGAAGGTCCAGGACCATATCCGCACCATCACTCACCTGACGACCAACGCCACGCTCAAAGTGGTGGCGGCCGACGGCGAGACGGTGTCGGGGAAAAAGGCCATCGGAGTTTTCATCGATGAGCTGTGGCTGTTCGGCAAAAACCCGCGCGCCGACGCCATGCTGCTGGAAGCGACTGGTGGCCTGGCCTCGCGCCCCGAGGGATTTGTTATTTTCGCGACGACGCAGTCGGACGATCCGCCGGCCGGCGCGTTCCTGTCGCGGCTGTTGTATGCGCGCGGTGTGCGCGACGGGCGGATCCATGACCCGCAGCATTACCCGATCTTGTACGAATTTCCCGAGCACATGCTCAAGGCCGGCGCGCATCGGGATGTGGCGAACGCCTATGTGACGAACCCGAACATGGGTACATCGGTCGATGAGGAATTCATCGCGCGCGGCTTCCGCCAGGCGCAGGAAAAGGGCGAAGTGGAGTTCCGCGGCTTCCTGGCCAAGCACTTGAATGTACAGATCGGCCTGGCGCTGATGTCGAACCGCTGGCCGGGCGCCGATTTTTGGGAGCAGCAGGGCCTGCGCCCGGCGCTGACCTTGGACGATCTGCTGGCGCGCAGCGAAGTGGCCACCGTCGGCATCGATGGCGGCGGCTTGGACGACCTGCTGGGCCTGGCGGTGATCGGCCGCGAGCGCGAGACGCGCCGCTGGCTGCTGTGGACCAGGGCTTGGGCGCACCCCTCGGTGATGGAGCGGCGAAAAAGCGAGGCCGCCCGTTTCGAAGACTTCGCCAAGCAGGGCGACCTGGTGCTGGTCAAGCGCATTGGCGAGGACGTGGAGCAAGTGGCGGCAGCCGTGCTGCAAGTGGAGCAATCTGGTCTGCTTGATAAAGTCGGTTGCGACTCTGCCGGCATTGGCGCCATCCTCGATGCGATGGTCGAAGCCGGCGTGCCGCAGGAAAAGATTGTCGCCATTTCGCAGGGCTGGCGCCTCGGCGGCGCGATCAAGACCACCGAGCGCAAGCTGGCCGAGGGCGTGATCGAACACGGCGGCCAGCCGATGATGGCCTGGTGCGTGGGCAATGCCAAGGTCGAGCCGCGAGGCAACGCCATCTTGATTACCAAGCAGGCGTCCGGGTCCGCCAAGATCGACCCGCTGATGGCGGCCTTCGACGCTGTCTCTTTGATGGAACTGAATCCGCCGGCGCAAGGTGGCTCGGTGTATGAATCGCGCGGCATAAGGACTGTTTAACCCATGAGCATTTTAGATTTCTTCCGGCCAGCTGCAGCGCCGGAGGCACAGTCACGCCCAAGCGATGTGAGCGAATTCCCGGAGCCGGCCGCCGCAGCACCGGTGGCGCCGAGTATCCAGGCGTCGACCGGACACCTGTTTGCCGGCCTGGACGATCCCGACCTGCTGGCCTTCATGCGCACGGGTGGCGAAACCGCCTCGGGCGCTTACGTCAACGCGTCGAAGGCGCTGCAGAACATGGCCCTGCTGCGCTGCGTGACGCTGATCTCGGAATCGATCGGCATGCTGCCGCTCAACCTGGTCGAGCGCGGCGACGAGAAACGCTATGCCACCGAGCACCCGCTGTACGACATTTTGAAGGCCAAGCCGAACAGCTGGCAGACCGCCTACGAATTCAAGGCGCTGATGCAGCTGCGCGTGATGATGCACGGCAATGCCTATGCACGCGTGATCTGGTCGCGCGGCCAGGTATTACGCCTGATTCCGATGTGTCCGGGCCGCGTCAAGGCTGAGTTGGATGACAGCTGGAACATGGTCTATACGTACACCCGCAAGGATGGCAGCCAGATTCCGCTGCCAGCGGAAGAGGTATTCCACCTGCGCGACCTGTCGGAAGACGGCGTGACGGGACTGTCGCGCGTGCGCCTGGCGCATGAGGCCATCGGCATCGCGCAGCAGGCCGAGAAGGCTGCAGCGCGCCTGTTCAAGAACGGCGTCATGGCCGGCGGCGCACTATCGGCGGCTGGCGCACTTACCGACAAGGCCTTTGGCCGCTTGCAAGACTCGATCAACGACAAGACCGGTGCCGAGAACGCTGGTAAATGGATGATCCTGGAAGAGGGCCTGAAGGCTGAGCAGTGGGCAACCACTGCGGCCGACGCTCAGCACATCGAAAACCGCAATCACCAGATCGAGGAAATCGCGCGTGCCATGGGCGTGCCGCGCCCGCTGCTGATGATGGACGACACATCCTGGGGCAGCGGCATCGAGCAGCTGGCTATCCTGTTCATCCAGTTTTCGCTGCAGCACTGGTTCACGATCTGGGAGCAGGGCATCGAGCGCACGCTGCTGTCGAAGGAAGACAACAAGATGCTGCGCGCCAAGTTCAACGAGCGCGCGCTGCTGCGCGGCACCCTGAAAGACCAGGCCGAATTCTTCACCAAGGCGCTGGGCAGCGGCGGCCACGCGCCATGGATGACACAAAACGAAGTGCGCGAGCTGCAAGACCTGGCCCGCTCCAATGACAAGGGCGCCGACGAGCTGCGCGCGCCCGCCAATCAAGGAAAAACCAATGAGCCTGTTAAGCCTGCCTGAGATCAACGCCGCCCAGGGCCTGGGCAATATCCAGTTCGACATGCGTCCTGACGCGCTCGAGCGCTGGGAGCCGGGCATCCGCGCGGCGGCCGATGACGGCGCCGCCACCATTTCGATCTACGACCGCATCGGCGAGTCGTATGACGGCGAGGGCGTGACCGCCAAGCGTATTTCGGCCGCACTGCGCAATATCGGCGCGCGCGACGTGACGGTCAACGTCAATTCGCCCGGCGGCGACTTCTTCCAGGGCGTGGCCATCTACAACCTGCTGCGCGAGCACAAGGCCAAGGTCACCGTCAAGGTGATGGGCATCGCGGCCTCTGCCGCGTCCGTCATCACCATGGCCGGTGACGAGATCCTGATGGGTGACGGCGCCTTCCTGATGATCCACAACGCCTGGGCCATGGCGATCGGCAACCGCCACGACATGATCAAGGCATCCGAGCAGCTGGCGCCCTTCGATGCGGCCATGGCCTCCGTCTACGCCGCCCGGTCCGGGTTGAGCGCGGCGGAAGCGGCGGCCATGATGGACAAGGAAAGCTGGCTGGGCGCGACCCAGGCCGTCGAGCAGGGCTTCGCCAGCGGCATCCTGGCGCGCGAGCAGCTGGGCCACGACCCGGAGGCCAGCGCCGACACGAAATATCTTGCGATGGTGGAGGCGGCCATGGCCCGTGCGGGACATTCCCGTTCGGTGCGCCGCGAAGCCATCAAGTCCCTGTTTTCTGGCATGCCGGGCGCTGCTGGAAAAACCGCCACGCCGAGCGCTGGCACAAAAGAAGTAGCAGCGTCACTGCAAACCCTGATCAACAATCTGAAAGGCAAGTAATGAAAAAAGTAATGATGACCAGCATCGCCACGGCGATGATCGCCAGCGCCCTGGCGGCGCACGCCGGCCAAGCCAGCCAGCCTATCCCGCGCGGTATCGTCGCCGTGCGCGCCGACGGCGACGTGAATGCCTTGATCACCGATCTGAACAAGGCATTTCACGCGTTCAAGGAAGAGCACACCCAGCAACTGGCAGACATCAAAAAGGGCAATGCTGACGCCCTGCAGGCGCTGAAAGTCGATAACATCAATGCGGAAATCGCCAAGCTGCAGGCATCGGTCGACGCGGCCAATGAGCGCATGGTGGCGGCCGCTATGAATGGCGGCGGTAACCAGCTGAAAGATAAGGAATACACGGAAGCCTTCAGTGCGCACTTCAAAAAAGGCGAAGTGCAGGCGTCGCTGAACAAGGGCACGGCCAGCGAAGGCGGCTATCTGGCGCCGGTCGAGTGGGATCGCACCATCACCGACCGCCTGCTGGTAGTGTCACCAATGCGTGCTCTGTGCTTCATCCAGAACATCAGCACCAATGGTTTCAGCAAGTTGTTCAACAACCGCGGTACGAATTCTGGTTGGGTGGGCGAAACGGCGCCACGTCCTGAAACCAACGGACCGACGCTGGGCAGCCTGGCCTACAACACGGGCGAGCTGTACGCGAACCCGGCCGCCACACAGCAGATGCTGGATGATTCCGCTGTGAACCTGGAAGCATGGCTGGCGTCGGAAGTCGAAACCGAGTTTTCGATTCAGGAAGGTGTTGCATTCCTGACCGGCAATGGCGCCAATAAGCCGAACGGTCTGCTGACCTACATCACCGGCGGCGCCAACGCGGCGGCCCACCCCTGGGGCGACATCAAGACCGTCAAGAGTGGCGCTGCAGCGGCGCTGACGGCCGACGGCCTGATCGACCTGGTGTATGCCCTGCCGGGCGAGTATACGGCCAATGCACGTGCGGCGATGAACCGCAACACGCAGGCGGCCATCCGCAAACTGAAAGACGGCCAAGGCAATTACCTGTGGCAGCCATCCTTCGAAGCGGGCGCCCCTGCGACTGTGTTGGGTTATGGCATTGCCGAGATGGCGGGCATGCCCGACGTCGCCGCCAACTCCAAACCGATCGTGTTTGGCGACTTCAAACGCGGCTACATGATCGTCGACCGCACCGGCGTGCGCGTGCTGCGCGATCCGTTCACCAATAAGCCGTACGTGCACTTTTACACCACCAAGCGCGTTGGCGGCGGCCTGATGAACCCCGACGTGCTCAAGGCCTTGACGGTCGCAGCCTAAACCACCAGCACCGGGCCTGCCTGGCCCGGTGCGACCCTTGAAAGGAATCACCATGATTTTCAGCAAAGAGTTCCGTGGCGTGCGCGACGGCGAAATCTATCCCGAAACGTTCCAGCCAGGTGACGAATGCCCGCCCGAACTGGTCGAAGCGGCGCTGAGCCTAGAAGTGCTCGAAGTGCCTGAGCCGGTCGAGTCGAAGAAAAAGGAAAAGTAATCCATGTTCCTGACATCTGAACTGGCCAAGGGCTACCAGCGCATCGTCGGCAACGATGAGGACGGCGTGATCGACCTGATCCTGTCGGGCGCCGAAAAGGCGGCGCTGGCCTACCTGAACCGCCAGGTGTTCGCCGACATTGCCGCCATGGATGCGGCCATCGCGGCCGGTACCGCCGGCGAGTTTCCGATGGTAATCGAGGACGATATCAAGCTTGGCATCCTGAAGCTGTTCGGCGACATGTACGAAAACCGCGAGGACAGCGTGCTGGCCGTGTCGGTGGCGCGGTTGCCGCTGAGCTCGAAAGAGCTGCTGCGCCCGCACCGCATCGGGAATGGCGTCTGATGCGCGCCGGCCAACTGGACAGCCGGGTCACCATCGAGCGGCCAACATCGGCTGATGCCGGTGACGGCTACGGCCCGCAGCCTGGTGGCTGGGTCCCGTTCGCCGTGCGCGTGCCGGTCCAGGTGCAGGATACCTTGCCCAGCAAGTCGGAAACCGTGCAAGAGGGCTTGGCCGTGGCCACGCGCCGGGCGCGATTGCGCATGCGCTACTTGCGCGGCATCACTTCCGACATGCGCATCACGCTGCATGGTGACATCGACGAGTTTTTCCAGATCGTCGGCGGCCCGGCCAAGATTAGCCGCCGGGAATGGCTGGAAATGACTATTGAGCAATATTCAACCCAGGGGCAATGATGGCTGACGACCGCAATATCACCGGCGGCAAGGCGCTGGACGATTTTCTCATGTCCCTGCCGGCTAATATCGAGCGCAACATCATGCGTTCGGCGTTGCGCCAGGGCGCCAATGTATTCAAGGCCGAGGTGCAGGAGAACATCCCCGTTGAAAGTGGCGAGCTGCGCCGCAGTGTGCGCGTGGTCACGAAGGCAAAGGGCGGCCGGGTCACGGCATCCGTGCGCGTGGGCAACAAGCGCGCTTGGTATGGCCCCATGGTGGAGTTCGGCACCAAGCCGCACAAGATCGTGCCGAAGAAGAAGGGCGCCCTGGTCATCGGCCAGACGCGCGCTATGGTGGTGGACCACCCCGGCGCCAAGCCGCATCCGTTCATCCGGCCTGCATTCGATACCAAGCCCGACGCCGCCATCGCCGCCGTGGGCGCGCAGATCCGCAAGCGCCTGACTGCCGAGGGCATCAACGTGCCTGCGGCTGAAACCGATTAGGACCACCATGAAAATCAAGATGCTGAAAACCATGCCGGGCTCGATCGACGGCGTGACCGTGATCGAGCTGCAGGCCGGTACCGAATACACCATGACCGACGCCGCGCGCGGCGTGCGCCGTGCTGCTGCCTACATCCGCCGCAGCGAGGCCGTCGAAGTCATCGACGCCGCCACCGGCGGCGACCCGGTGGCGGACGCGCCAGTGCGCAAGGCACGCGCCAAGAAATGAGCGCCATCAAAGTGATCCGCGCGCTGCTGGTCGCGCATGCGCCGGTGCTTGCCCTGTTGCCGGCGGCGCGCATCGTAGCCGGTACCGTGCCGCAGGGCACGCCGCTGCCTGCCATCGGCCTGACCGAAATCAGCCGGGTCGAGCTGCCGACCGTCTCGCTGGGCCAGCGCGCCGTCCAGGTCACCGCGCGCGTCCAGGTCACGGTGCACGCCGGCACCTATCCGGATCAAAAAGCCGTGCTGCAGGCGGCCAGGCTGGGCGCGGGAGCGCATACCGGCAATGTCGCCGGCATTGCCGTACGTAGTGTGATGCGCGATGTGGTCGGCCCGGACATGAGCGACGTCGATGCCGGTATCTACCAGCAGTCGCGCGACTTCAAGGTGGTCTACGTCGAAGAAAATTAGCCAGATCCACAGGTTTTCCAGCCCGCCCGTATCGCAATCTGCGTGCGGGCTTTTTTATTGAAAGGTATCAAAATGGCATTCCCCAATGATTTTGAGACAGTCGCCGGCACCAAGTTGTTTGTCGGCGCGACCCGGCCGGCAGACAATACGGTGGCCGCCTTCGCGGCGCTCACCTGGGTCGAAGTCGGTGACATCACCAGTGTGGGCGGCGTAAAAGGCCGCGAATACAGCACCTCCACACTGGCTACGGTGGGCAGTGCGCACGACCGCGAGAAAAAAGGCAGCTACAAGCTGCCGAACGCCGAACTGGAATGTGCCTGGGTCGAAGACGACGCCGGCCAGATCATCATCGAAGCGGCGGCCAACAACTACACCGTCCCCGCGTTCAAGGTGGAAAAACAGGGCGGCGGCGTGCGCTACTTCACGGCGCAGGTTTCCAAGTTCATCGAAAACCTGGGCACCAGTAACGACACCGTCAAGGGCGCCTTTACCCTGCTGCGCCAGACCGACACCCTCACCGCGTAAGCGGCAACCATCACGGCCGCAGGCCACCCCAGTACCGACCTGGTCCGCTTCGCCCTTCGAGGGGAGGGCGGGCTTGGCACGGGCATTTTTATTTCCCTCGAAAGGCAACACCATGGATATCCGTAAATTCGCAGTAGAAGAAACCGCCGTCCTGCACTTGAAAGACGCCAATGACGAGCTGATGTATGCCGATGGCGCCGATGGCAAGCCCGACACGAACAAGCCGATGCGCATCACGCTGTATGGCCCGGGCTCGAAGAAGTTCGCCAAGGTCCAGGCAGCCAATAACAACAAGCTGTTCACCCGCCTGAAGAAAAAAGGCAAGGAAGATCAGTCGGCAGACGACAAGGCTCGGGAAAGCGCCGACACGTTAACTGCGCTGACGCATTCGTTCGAGAACATCGGCTATGACGAGCTGGGCGGCGAAGCGCTGCACCGCGCCGTCTACCTCGATACCAGCATCGGGTTCATCGCCACCCAGGTCAATGCGCACCTGAATGACTGGGCAAATTTTACGAAGGCCTCGGCGACGAACTAAGCCTGTTCGTGCGGCACAGCGCCTGGCTTGGCGCCGTGCCCGAGGCTGCGCCCGGCGCGCGCGCCGATGCCTCCAAGCTGTCCCGCCGCGAGCGCATCGAGCGCGATGGTGGAGAAATTGAAATGCCACCGTTCGACGAGGGCGAATACCTGATCGCCTACCTCTACGAGCTGGGGCCGACCGTTGCCGCCGGCATGGGCGCCGGGCCGGTGACCTTTGCCGAGATGGCCGCATGGCAAGCGGCGCGCGGCTTCGAACTGGAACCGTGGGAGGCGCGCCTGCTGCGACGCTTGTCTGTCGACTACTTGGCCGAATCGCACCGCGCTACCGAGAGGGATTGCCCGCCGCCGTGGGGTGGATCGGTTGCCGTGCGCGTCAGCCATGACCGCGCAGCAGCGCGCGCCCTGGAGTTGTTCCTTGCATAGAGCAAAAAAGCAAAAAGCCCGAACGCGCAAACGTTTCGGGCTTTTTTAATTCAGCATTCAATCTCGACTTGAAAGTGAATATACATGAAGTATACGCCGAAAAACAAAATGAAGGTGGAGGGAACGATGAACCAAAAAGATGCTGGGATTGTGGGTAAGCGCCTTGCTGCGGCTGCAGTGATTGCCGCAATCGGAATTGCTATTGGCTCGGCATGCGCTGGACTCGCGTTGACGCTGAAGCTATTCCTGCAGTAAGCGAAAAATACCGCTCGTTTTCATTGGTGTAATATTGCCTTCTTAAAAACAATGAGGTGAGCAGATGATTAGACTTTTCGTTCTCGGTATGATTTTTGCGTCGGGATCTGTCCTGGCGCAGCAAAAAAATGCATGCGATACGCTAGGCTCCGCTGTAGAGTCTGGCGTGAAGGAGTTAGCGTTCTATAGTGCGTCGGGGGCTTTTGATGATAGCGCTCCGCGCGAGTCGAATAGACTTATGCGAAAGCTGGCATCTGCGAGTGTCATTCAAAGTAATTTACAGCTGATGGCTGCCAATAAATGTGCAATGCCTAAGTTGCCCATTTCCGATACTGATTATTACAGCAATGCACTCGACTGTACGCTGGCAACGAGTAGGGCTCAGCGGACGGGAGAAAAGACAGAACTCCCCGAGTGTGACCGCACGAAATGGGTGCGAACTGCAAAGTAGAGACGATTTCACAGATTGAGCCAGCATAAATGCTGGCTTTTTTATTAAGTTACAGCCGCCCGCGAGGCGGTTTTTTTATTGGATACGCGATGATCGTCGGTGATCTTGAAATTCGCCTGCGGGCAGATATTGCCCGGCTGCAGGCCGATATGACGCAGGCGCGCCGTACTGTCACGGAAACCCAGGACAAGATCAACGCGGCCGCCAATGCCATGAAGACGGCACTGGCCGGCATCGGCATTGGCGCCGGACTGGCCGAAATCATCAAGATGGCAGATGAATACGCCAAGTTCACGGCGCAGCTTCGCCTGGCGTCGACGTCGGTTGCCGATTATGCCGCTTCCTATGAGGCGGTGAAGCGGATCGCGAAAACATCGCAGCAGGATCTGGCCAGCACGGGGGTGCTATATGCCCGAATTGCCAATGGCACGCGTGAACTCGGCACTACGCAAAAGCAGGTGGCTGCCATCACCGAGACCGTCAACCTGGCGCTGCGCGTGAGCGGCGCGACGGCGACCGAGTCGGCGTCGGCCCAGCTGCAGCTGTCGCAGGCATTCGCCTCTGGCACGCTGCGGGGCGAGGAATTCAACGCCGTGAACGAGGCGGCGCCGCGCCTGATGAAGGCGCTGGCTGACGGCATGGGCTTGCCGGTGGGCGCGCTCAAGGCAATGGCTGGTGAGGGACAGATCACGTCCAATATCATGGCCACGGTGCTGCCGAAGGCGCTGGAATCGTTGCGCGAGGAAAGCAAGAATATCCAGACGATCTCTGGTGCCTTTACTGTTCTCAAGAATGAAATGCTGGAGTTTTTCGGCATGCAGGCGCAGGCCAACGGTACTGTGGCGCTTATTACTGGTGCCATTCGATTTCTTTCTGAGAATTTGGGCGGCTTGGTCATTATCCTCAAGACTTTGACTGCGTACCAGATCGGCACCTGGTTGACAACATGGGTGACTAAAACGTATCAGCAGGTTTCGGCGAGCATTGCGCTGCGCGCCGCAACGGTGGCGCAAATGCAGGCTGATGTAGTAGCAGCCGACGCGAAAGTGGCGCAACTTGCCGTCACGCAGGTGGCGATAGTTGAAGCGCGCGCGGAAGCCATTGCGCGCCTGTCCCAAGCGCAGGCAAATATTCGTGCGGCCCAGGCCGCTATCGTTGCGGCAGAAGCCGCTGGCGCACAGAGCTACGCTTTGATGGTGCTGCGTACTTCTACGGCGGAACTTGCTGTAGCGGAAGCGGCCCGTTCGGCCATGCTGAAAGAGTTGGCCATCCTTGGTGTGCAACAAAAAAGGATTAGCGAACAGATTGCAGTGGCGGATACCACGCAGGCGGCAGCAAAAGCGCGCCTCGCCGGGGCCACCGGCGTACTGGCGGGCGCCATGCGAGGTCTCAGCGCGGCCACAGCATTTCTTGGCGGCCCACTTGGTGCGGCAATCCTGCTGATCGGGGCGCTGACGTTGGCCTGGCATCATTTTGGCAACAAAGCCAAAGAAGCCAACGAACAAGCGGCCGAGTCTTTTGAGGAGGCCCATGCCCGCATCATCAAGGCCCTTGATACCCAGATCGATAAGCAGCAAAATCTGCTGCAGCTTAAAAATCTCGGCCTGACCAATCAGCAGGCGGAAAAAGAACTGCCCATCATCAAGCAACTGGAGGCGGCAACCAAAAGGATGGGCGACCTCAATGCCCGTACCGGTGACTTTGCAGGAATCAGCAACGACGATGCGATTTTCAAGCGGATTGAGTTGAACAAACAGATTAACGAATTGATTGAAAAGCAAGAAAAAGCTACCAAGGGCGCGGCCGATGTTGCAAAAGTCACAGGTGCTGAAGCCTATAACGAGTGGAAAAAGACCTACGCCACCCGTGAAGAGCAGCGCGCCGCCGAGATCGCCGACCTGAAATCGCGTAATTTGAACGCTGAACAGTACGCGGATATCCTGGGTCGCATCAATTTGAAGTACGCCGACAAGGGCGCGGCGGCTGGCATGAAGAAGGAAGAGCAGGCCTATGCCACCCTGATCGCGAGCATCCGCG
Organism: uncultured Janthinobacterium sp.; assembly: GCA_963530105.1. Classification (GTDB taxonomy): domain Bacteria; phylum Pseudomonadota; class Gammaproteobacteria; order Burkholderiales; family Burkholderiaceae_D; genus Janthinobacterium. Next base: position 310 of record CAUSDR010000136.1, on the reverse strand, counting down.
AGAAGATCGAGGCCGGGCGCCTGGAGAACGCCACCGACGTCGATGCGACCGAGAGCCAGAAGCTGCGCATCAAGCTGGAAGAGGAAATCAAGACAGGCAAGCTGAAACTGGCTGACGCGCACCTGGTGGTGGCGCGCGCGGCGCTGGACGAGCTGGCCGCTGAGGAAAAGATCGCCAAGGCCCGCGCCACGGAAAAGGACGTATCCGCGCGTATTCAGGAAAGCATGCTTGCGCGCCAGGACTCCGCGGCGGCGTTGGCGGTGGAATACCAAATGATGGGCAAGTCCAGCGACGCCCGTGAATTGGCCAT
>CAUSDR010000135.1:0-13085 GCA_963530105.1 uncultured Janthinobacterium sp. | reverse complement strand
AGCTTAACCACCACTGCCCTGAGTCCCTTGAGAGCCGCTTAATAACTGCCTCTCCTTCATAGTTGACTGCGAAAACGGCACCGTCTACCATTTCAATCTGCGCGGTATTTACTATTACAAGGTCACCTTGATAAAGATTTGGCTCCATTGATTCACCTTTTACCGTTAATGCAATCAACGCGCTGGGCCTGTATCTATTTCGCTCTACCCAATTTTTTGCAACACTAACTTTAGCGCCATCATGTATTTCAGGTACGGTCTGAAAGCCAGTAATCCCAGCGGAAAGCTGTAGCTGGACTTTCGGGATTTGGTAAAAATCGGGGTCCTCTTCCTCGGCAACAACGACGCCAATATGTTCGATGGTTTTTGGCACCGCACCCCACGGCTGAGCAAATGGATCGCCCTTCCCATCAGCCAGCCAAGCAGCGTCCACCTCAAGGGCCTTTGCGATACTTGTGATACTTCTAGAAGTGACTGTTCTGCCGGACTCTAGGTGGCCAATCGCACCCTGCGAGACTCCAGCCCGAGCAGCCAAGTCGGCCTGCGTAAAATCATTGCCATCTCGCAAACTTTTTTGCTCGCGGGCCCATGCCAGTCGTTCTGCTAGTGTCTTCATATTACGATTGTAATAAAATGTTTAAATACATAGGTATTGTTAAAGAAAAATACGTATGTAATAATTGGGTATGGATACCAAAAAAATCGTCTCAGAACTGCTTGCTACTGGCCTGTCACAGCAAGCACTTGCCGAAAAAATCCCGTGCAGCCAGTCGACGATTAGCGCTTTCGGGTTGGGTAGCCGGGGGCGCCGTCCCACTCTTGCCATCGGTCTGCGGTTGATGCAACTGCATCAAGAATTGTGCGAGAAGCCGGCATCGCCTTCACAAGGCCGCTCGCTTTAATAGTGCTTGGGGCAGTGACGATATTGATCATGCCACCACAGTAAGTTACCCAAAGGAAAATGTCATGCGGAACGATTCGCACAAAAAAACCCTGATCCGCATCCTGCGCGAGCATGTCAGCGCCTGGCGCAAAGATGCTGCACTGTCCAGCTACAGCGCGATTAATGTGATCGTCCAGGCGCATGACGATATCGGCGGGCCATCTGCCACCGGCATTCGCTTCGAGTCGCATCCAGACGAGTACCAACGCATGAAAAACAACGGCGACCGCGTGCTGCGCTGGCTTGACGACGAAACCAAAGAAAACAACCTGCTGCCCGCCAATTTCGTGCTGTCGACGTTGGCCGGGCTGCCGCCTGCCGAGCGCATGGATTGTCTGAACGAGTTGCTGCATCAATTTGGTTTGTGCGTGCGATCGCTAGAGACGACCGAGGAAATTGGCCTGGGCCTGGCCGACGTGTGCGAGATGGCCAGCGCAGACGCCGAGGCGCTAGCTGCCGTGGCTGCTGCGATTGCCCAGCCAACGCACGCCAACGTTGAGTTGGCCCTGCGCCGTACCGCGCGCGCCGACGAAAAGAAGGCCCGCGTGCGTCGCATGCTCGAAGGCGCAAAACGCGCCATGGTGCGCACCAAGGCGGTGATCTCCAAGGTGCTGCATCCAATGCGCTGATGGGGAACTGCTTTCAGTAGCGCCGGAATCGACGCTACTGGCTCTTTTTTCGCCTTAAATATTGCATTTAGGAAATTAATTATGTTTGAGCATGTTGCGCTGAAATCTAAACAGGGCATGTCAACGTGACGCCAGCATCCATGGAAACCGCCCGTCAGGCGCTGTCCTTCGTTAGCCCTATGGAGCGCGCAGTATGGGTGCGCATGGGCATGGCCCTGAAAGCTGAGTTTGGCGACGCAGCCAAGGATATCTGGCTGGAGTGGAGTCAGGCTTACGACGGCTATGATGCCGGCGCGGCCAATGCATCGTGGCGCTCATTCAAGGCTGGCAAGGTGGGCATCGGTAGTCTGTTTGCAGAAGCCCAGGCCGAAGGCTTCAAGTTCGGTGCCGATGGCATCGAGGTGTCGCCGGAAAAGCTGGCGGCTGACCGCAAGGCGCGTGCCGAACGCCTGGCCAGGGAAGAAGCCGACCGCCTTGCGCGCCATGCCGCGGCTGCCGTGCGCGCGCCGGCGCAGTGGCGCATGGCTGCACGCGAGGGCAAGTCGCCCTACCTGGTGCGCAAGCAGGTCACGCCAGAGGCGTGCCGCTACCTGGTCGATGGCGGCTTGATCATTCCGCTGATGCGTTACGACTTCAACCCGCCCAAGATGGTCGGCAAGCAAGCCATATTTGCTGACGGAGAAAAGAAAAACAGCGGCGGCATGGACAAGTTTGCCGCCTCTTGCCGCCTGGGCGACGTGCCAATGGACGGCGAAGATATCGGCATCGGCGAGGGTTATGCCACCTGCCTGTCGGCACGCATGGCCATTGGTCACCGCTTTGCCGTGTACATGGCGCTCGACGCCGGCAACATGGTGCACGTGGCTGCGATGATTCGTCGCCTTTTCCCGAATAGCCGGCTGGTGTTCTTTGCCGACGACGATCACATGACCGGCGATGCCGGCCGGCGCAAAGCCGAAGCTGCTGCGGCCGCCGAAGGAAATGCGCTGGTGATCGTGCCGGTCTTTACCTTGCCGCGCCGCCAGAAAAAGAACGATGACTCGCTGCCGGATCTGAACGATTTCAATGACCTGCACGTGCACGAGTCCTTGGCCGTGGCCACTGCGCAGATCGAGGCGGCACTTGCAGCGCATGCGCCTGTCCCGGCCGTGCTGGTCGATTCTCCCGCGCCCTCATTGAACGAAGACGCCCCACAAGCGATGCCAGCTGCCGATGAGCTGCCGGAGCCGGTCGATATCAGTATGCCCACCGTGGAGCAGCTTATCGCGCATTTCTCCCTGATCTGGCCCACCACCGACATCTGGGACGGTTTGCGCAAGCAGCGCCTGAAGCGCTCGGCCCTCAATGCATGGGTAGGCAAGGATGTGGCGCTCGCCTGGGAAAAGGACCCGAAGCGCCGCACCGTGTTGCGCGACACGCTGCCCGTCCTGGTGGGCGGCCGCGCAGTCCCGGGGGGCGCGGGGGGCGGCAAGCTGGGCGAAATGCTGGACAACCTGACGCTGCTGCGCGGCACCGAAACCGTATGGGATGCGATCGGCCAGCAGGTCATGACATTGGGCGCGGTACGGGCCGATTACACCTCCGACCTGACGTCGAAATGGCAAGAGCATGCGCTGCGCAAGACCATCGAGGCACGCAACTTGGTGTTCGATCCGACTCAGCAAGCAGACCCGGAAACACACGTCAATATTTTCCTGGGCTGGCCGCTTGTTCCTGCTGCCAACATCGAACTGGTGACGCCGATCCTCGCGCTCCTTGAGTCATTGTGCGGCGCCGAGGATAACGTCGATGAATGCGTGGCGTGGATCCTGCGCTGGCTGGCCTTCCCCCTGCAGAACCCCGGCGCCAAGATGCAAACCGCCCTGTTGATGTTCGGTGAGAAGCAAGGTACCGGCAAAAGCCTGTTTTTCCAGGACGTGATCGCACCGATCTATGGCGAGTACGGAACTGTCGCCAGTCAGCATCAACTCGATTCCACCTTTACTGCCTGGCGCTCGCGCAAACTGTTCGTGCTATTCGAAGAGGTGCTGTCGCGTGACGACAAGTACAGCCACAACGGCACGCTGAAATACATGATCACCGGCAAGTCGATGAGCATCAACCAGAAGAACCTGCCCGAGCGCACGGAGCGCAACCACATGAACGGCGCATTTCTGTCGAACGAGCCCCAGCCAATCCCAATCGAGCTGGAAGACCGTCGGTTCATGGTGATCGAGGCTCGCGCCAAGCAGGACCAGGAGTTTTACGACCGCGTCAGCGACTCAATCAAGCGCGGCGGGATTGAGGCGTTCTACCAGTTCCTGCTCGACTTCCCGCTTGATGGCTTCAACGAACACACGAAACCCATGATGACGCTGGCAAAAGAGCGTGTGATCGAGTTCGGCCTGAATGGCTGGATGTCTTTCCATCGGTCGTGGAAGGACGGCTATCTGGCCGCGCCGTACTGCTCTTGCCTGTCAGAAGACCTGTTCACGATCTATAAGCGCTGGTGCGACAAGACCGGCGAGAAGCCGCTCACGCTGTGCAAGTTCGCCGGCCTGCTGGCCAGCCGTGAGCACAAGGTCAAGCGGGTGGTGTCAGTCGGGAGCAAGGGCAAGGCGTCGAGGATGGTGTTCGAGATCAAGAACGAGGCCGAGCCAGGCACGCTGGACCAGCAGATCGAGGCGTTCCGCAACAAGGCTGATGTGCGCGGCCTCGGCACGGCGCAGGGTTGATGGCAGGCATGCGCAGCGTTGATTACCAACCCTGCATAGCGCAAAGCCGCATGAATCCACGGTCTAGGCAGGGTTGCAGGGATAGCTGGCTTGTTACACGTATGTGCGGATATTCATGTTGGTGTTTTTTGCTGTGTTTTTTTATCCCATGATGAGCAAATCACCATGCATACCATATATACCCTGCTGAGAGTGAGTGTTGATGCGGGTTGTAGCGATGCAGGGTATTGATAGAAGTATGACAAACCCTGCTTAGTGGCTGAATTTTACAAATTGAGATTGAAAACGATATGACTATCAACGTAGGCCCAGCCATCCAGCAGCTGACAGCATTCACCGATGCGGGAAAGAAGCAAGTCACCTTCGCCACGCGCGTGGCGCTGACGCGCACGGCCCAGCTGGCCAGCGCGCACCTCAAGCACGAGATGCGTGACATCTTCCGCAGCCCGACGCCATACACGCTGTCCAGCCTGTTTGTGCGGCCGGCCACCAAGACCAACCTCACCGCCGAAGTCAAGCTGAAGGACTTCGCCGCCAAGGCCACGCCAGCGGCCACCTACCTGGCGCCGCAAATCAAGGGCGGCACGCGCCCCATGAAGCGCTTCGAACTCGCCATGCAGTCGGTGGGCGCGCTGCCGCCTGGCTATCGCATCGTGCCCGGCAAAGGTGCCAAGCTCGACAGCTACGGCAACATGAGCCGGGGCCAGATTGTGCAGATCCTCGCCTACTTCCGCTCGTTTCCCGAAGCTGGCTACAAAGCGAACATGACAGCGCAAGGCCGCGCCAAGATGGAGCTGGGTACGAAGAAGAAGCCAGGCTTCCGCTACTTCGTCGGCAGGCCAGGCGACCGCATGCCGCTGGGCGTGTACCAAAGCATGCGAGGCGGTGGCCCAGGATCGCTCAAGCCGGTGATGGTGTTCGTACGCTATGCCAGCTATCACAAGATTTTCGACTTCGAATACGTGGTTGAAAAGACCGTTGAGAAAGAGTTTGCCGGCCAGTTCGCTCGCGCCTACATCGAGGCGCTGCGGACCGCACGCTGACACAAAGAAAGATTGCTAATATGAAATCACATCCAATGGAAACAATCGAGCAAAATCGAGTGTTGCGCTACAACAACAATGCATCATTGACAATGTTTCAAATAGGAAATATTTCTCAAAGGTACTCCCCAGCATCCCTTTGCAAGGGTAATTCGAACCCCCTTTTTTCTCTAGTCACAAGGTATTTGCAAGGGGGTTGTGTTGTCTGATTTGTCTATGCCAATGACGCAAGCCGCCTTCGGCGCGCTGGTGGGCGTTAGCCAGCAGGCGGTCGGCAATCTTGTTGGGCGTGGCCTGCTTGATTCGAGCATGTCCGGCCAGCAGATGCTGCACGCCTACTGTTCGCATCTGCGCGAAACAGCAGCCGGCCGCTCGTCTGGAGGCGACCTGGACCTGGTCGCCGAACGCGCCATGCTTGCCAAGGTGCAGCGCGAGCGCATCGAGATGCAGAATGGTGTCACGCGCGGCGAGCTGGCGCCGGTAGTGCTGATTGAAGAGGTGCTGTCGAAGGCGGGTGCGCGCATTGGCGGCTTGTTCGACGCCATCCCTGGCGCGGTCAAGCGCCGCGTGCCGTCGCTGTCGTCGGACGAGATTGGCAACATTGAAAAAGAGATCGCCAAGGTGCGCAACATCGTGGCTAATATTTCACTGGCCGACCTGCGCGATGATGAAGAGGAAGACGGCGCGGCGCCAGAACATCAGGTGATCGAGGACCAGGGCGAATGAGCGATCTTGCCGAAGTCCTCAACTGGCGATCGCCTGAACTGTCTGCCTGCCTGACGCGCGGGCTGGGCACCTTCGGCGTGCCAGAGCCAATGACACTGGATGAATGGGCCGGCAAGCATTTTTACCTGTCGAAAGAGTCTTCGTACGTCGAGCAGGCATGGGAGGCATGGCCGTTCCAGCGCGCCATCATGGCATGCATCAGCAACGACGATATCGCCGAAGTCGATTTCATGAAGTCAGCCCGGGTCGGCTACACCAAGATGCTGCTGGCGGCGATCGCCTATTTCATTGAGCACAGGCGCCGCAACCAGGCGCTATGGCAGCCTACCGACGGCGACAGCGACGAATTTGTAAAAACCGAACTGGAACCGATGTTGCGTGACGTGAAAGCCATGCGCAAGGCGTTTCCGGCCCACATGTCCCGGCACAAGGACAACACGCTGCAGCAAAAGAAATTCCTGGGCTGCATGCTGCACACACGTGGCGGCAAGGCCGCGCGCAGCTATCGCCGTATTTCGGTCGACAATGCGCTGCTGGACGAACTGGATGCGTTTGATGGCGACGTCGAGAAGGAAGGCGACCCGGTCACCCTGGCGGGCAAACGCGTCGAAGGCGCGACTTTCCCTAAGCTGGTGGCCGGCTCGACCCCTGGCCTGAAAGGCTTTTCGCTGATCGAGGCACGCTTCATCCTGGCCGATGGACGCTTCCAGTACGCCATCCCCTGCCCTGATTGCGGCGAATTCCACGCACTTACATGGGGAGGCAAGGACGAAACCCACGGGTTCAAATGGCTGGACAACGATCCTGACAGCGTGCGCCACATGTGCCCGCATTGCGATTCGATGATCGACCAGGGCCAGTACCTGGCGGCGGCGCCAGCGGGCCGCTGGCAGAACGAAGACGCCAGCGTCACTATCGACCACGCCGGAGTGTTCCGCAATGCCAGCGGCGCGGTGATCAGCGCGCTGCGCCACATCGCCTTTCACGTCTGGACGGCATACAGTCCGCTGGTTACATGGGCCAAGCTGGTGCGCGAATTCATCGCCGCACACAACAAGGCACAGGAAGGCGACATCACGTCGCTGAAAACCTTTACCAACACCACCTTGGGCCGCACCTGGGAATTGGACGTCGAAAAAACCGACTCCGAACAACTGAAACAGCGCGCCGAGCCCTACAAACTGGGTTCGGTGCCACACGGCTGCGTGCGCTTGCTGGCCGGCGCCGACACCCAGCCAAACCGTATCGAGATTGCCGTGTGGGGCTATGGCCGCGGCTGTCAGAAATGGATTATCGACTACCGAATTTTTTACGGCAATCCGGACGAGGATGCCGTGTGGGCTGACGTCGCCGAATATCTGTTTGAGAACAAGTTCCGGCACGCCAGCGGCCATGAACTGAAGATCCACGGTACCGCAATCGACAGCGGCGGCCACAACACGCATGCGGTCTACGCATTCTGCGCCGCCAATGCCGCGCGCCGCGTATTCGCCGTCAAGGGCCGTTCAGGCAAGGAAAAGCACATAAAGGACGGCGCCACCAAGGTCGATATCGACTGGCGCGGCCGCATCCGCAAGCACGGCGCGCTTCTGTGGCAGGTCGGCACCAACCTGGCCAAAGACCTGATTTACGGGCGCCTGCAGATCACCAGGCCGGGCCCCGGCTATATCCATTTTTCGAAGGAGTTGCCCGATGAATTCTTCAAGCAAATGGCAGGTGAGATCCGTGCTGAGCGAATTACCCCCGGTGGAACGGAATCGCGCTGGTCGGCGATCCGCAAGCGCGTTGAGGCATGGGATTGCACCGTTTATGCCGTATGGCTGGAAACGCATTTCGAATTGGCGAAGAAAACAGCGAAATGGTGGGACCAACTGGAGGAAGAAGTGCAGCCAACGATGTCCGACCTCTTCGCCGAGCCATTAAATATTTCCGAACCGGCAGCCCCTGCACCTGCGGTCGAAGCACCAAAAATTAAGGCGCCGGCGAAACCGGCGGCGCCAACACAACAGCGAGGCGCTAGCCGCTTTGCTTCTGACAACTGGTCCAAAAGGGGTTTTAAATAATGACAACGTACTACCACAGAAAAGATATCGTCGCGCACATGCTGCATGAATTGCGTGCAGTCCTCGGCGCCGAGGTGATCACGACGGAAGTGCGCCGCGCGCTTGAATCAAAGCTGCGCATCGAATGGGGCGGCCAGGAAGTCTACGTCAAGAAAACCGGCAATGTCGCCGACGAGCGTGCGCAGGCAATTCGCGACCAATACAACATGTGCAACCGCCGCGAATTGATGGAGGAATACGGCATCAGCCGCGGCCACTTCTACAAAATCGTGAAAGGTGGCTGATACGCAGCAGTGAAATACAGTCTCATTTCTCCCTAGAAATGAGACAGCCGCGCCGGTACCGTTGGCCCTTCACCTGAAGGAGCACAAATGACTACCGCCACCGACATGCTCGCCAAGTACCTTGCCGCTGAAGCGGCGGTACTGGAAGGGAAAGAGGTATCCCTGGGCGATCGCAAACTTCGCATGGAAGACCTCGCCAGTATCACCGCGGGCCGCAAAGAGTGGGAGCGCCGCGTCCAGCAGGAAGCGACAACCGTGATCAGGGCACCCACCATCGGCGGCCTGGGCTACTCGCTGGCCAGCTTCCGGGGGCCATACTAATGGCCCAGCATACCGAAATACCATTCAATTTTTTTGATCGAGTCGTCGCGTATATTTCGCCGGCGACAGGCTTGCGCCGCATGCAGGCGCGCCGCGTGCTGAGCCAGTATGAGGCGGCCAAGCCGTCGCGCCTGCGCAAAATGACCAAGGATGCGCTGTCGCCGAATGCGGTGGTACAGCACGGCGCCACCACTTTGCGCGCGCTCGCTCGCAACCTGGTCGAAAATCACGACCTGGCGCGCGGCGCGCTGGGCGTACTGGTCAACAACGTCATCGGACCGAACGGCATCGGCATCGAGCCACAGCCGCGACGAATGGATGGCACCATCCACGAAGAATATGCGGCAGCGCTGCGCGACGCGTACCGCGACTGGCAGCTGATTCCCGAAGTCACGCACCGCCACCATTTCAGCAAAACGCAGCGGCTTGTTGCCAGCACCTGGTTGCGCGATGGCGAATGCTTTTCGCAGCGGCTGATCGGCCCCGTGCCAGGACTGGACCATGGCACGCGCGTGCCTTACTCGCTCGAACTGATCGAGGCCGATCTGATCCCCATGGATTACCACGACATCGGCAAAAATATCCAGCAGGGTATCGAGCGCAACGCCTGGGGCCGGCCAACTGGCTATTACACCTACAAGGAATTCCCGAACGGCGGCATCTGGAGCAAGCATGCCACCGAAATGAAACGCATCGACGTCTCGCGCATGCACCATATCGCCATGGTCGACCGCATCGGCCAGATGCGCGGCGTTTCCGTATTTGCCAGTGTGATCACGCGCCTGGAAGACATCAAGGATTACGAGGAGTCCGAACGCATCGCCGCCAAAGTGGCCGCCTCGCTGACCGCCTACGTCAAAAAAGGCGACGCCAGCCTCTATGGCAATCCCCATGATGGAAGTGCAGCTACCGATGGCGCGCCGCGCGAGCTGGGCATGGCGCCCGGCATGATCATCGACAGTCTGCTGGCCGGCGAAGAGATCGGCATGATCGACTCGAACCGCCCGAACCCAAACTTGATCACATTCCGCCAGGGCCAGCTGCGCGCTGTCGCCGCCGGCATCCAGGCCAGCTATTCCAGCGTCGCGCGCGACTACACCGGCACCTATTCCGGCCAGCGCCAGGAGCTGGTCGAGCAATGGATCAATTACGCCGTGCTGACGGACGAATTTGTCGGGCAATACCTGCAGCCCACCTGGATCGATTTCGTCGCCGTCGCGCATTTGTCAGGCGTGGTGCGTATTCCGAAGGATGTCAACCCGGACACGGTGGACGATGCGCTGTTCGTGGGACAGTCCATGCCCTGGATCGATCCGCTCAAGGAAGCGATGGCCTGGCATGCGCTGGTGCAGGACGGATTTGCCAGCGAAGTGGAAGTCATCCGCAAGCGCGGCGCCAACCCGCGCGACGTGCTCGAGCAGAGTGCGGCGCATCGCGCGGCCGCAAAGGAAAAAAACCTGGTTTTCAAGTCGGACTACGCCAATGAGCAGAAAAATCCGCAGCCAGCAACGTCTGAAGCCAACGTCGAATAAATATACAAACTGTCTCATTTCTCCCTAGAAATGAGACTCCGTAAAAAAGACACTGTCTGCTCTGAACAAGGAAAACAGTATGCCCCCTCCAAACACAGCACCGAACCAAGCCGCAAGCTGGTACACCATCCGCCCCAGCGCGCGGGCCGGTGCAGCGGCGGCGGCATCCTCGGCTGAAATTCTGATTTACGGCGATATCGGCGAGAGCTGGTATGGCGACACGATCACGGCGTCCAATTTCGTCCGTGACGTGGCCGCGCTGGATGTCGACCACATGACCGTGCGTATCAACAGCTATGGCGGCTCGGTCACCGATGGCATTGCGATTCACAACGCGATCAAACGCCACAAAGCACATGTCACAACGATTATCGACAGCATCGCTGCCTCGATCGCCAGCCTGATTGCGGTTGCCGGCGACACGGTGCAGATGGCGGAAAACGCCGCCATGATGATCCACGCACCATGGGGCTGGACCGAAGGCAACAGTGTGGCCATGCGTGAGTACGCCGACATGCTCGACACCTGGTCAGAGGCAATGGCTACCAGCTACGCCAGCAAGACAGGCGGCGACCGCGCCGAGATCTTGGCATTGCTGACGGACGGCAAAGACCACTGGTACACCGCCGAACAGGCGCTGGCCGCCAAATTGGTCGACGCCACCATTTCGGCGCTGCCGATTGCCGCATCGGCCAGCCTGGCGCTGTCGGTCAAGGCGCGTTTCGATTCGTTCGTTTTGCCACAAATTCCAGCGGCTGCTGCCGCACCTACACCGATCACCCCAAAGGAGAACCCCACCATGCCAGATCCTACCGCCCCGGTTGCAGCTGCACCGGCTCCAGCAGTGCCCGCATTGAACCACGCCCAAATCGCCGCGGCTGCGTTGGCGGCAGACAAGACACGCCGCACCGATATCGGCGCCGCGTTTGCGAAATTCAGCACCTTCGCCGGCGTCACCGAGCTGCAGGCCGCTTGCGCCGACGACCACGGCTGCAGCGCCGAGCAGGCCGGAATCAAGCTGCTGGCGCACCTGGCGCAAGGTGCTGGTCCGGTGGCCGGCACGCACATTGTCACCGTTGAAGACTCGCGCGAAAAGTTCCGCGCTGGCGCCGCCGCGTCGATCATGGCGCGCGGCAAGCTGGCCAAGGACGAGACCAACAATAATTATCGCGGTTTTACGCTGCTCGATATTGCACGTGAAAGTCTGGTGCATGCGGGCGTCAAAACCACTGGCATGGACAAAATGGGCTTGATCGCCGCCGCATTTACCCATACCGGCAGCGATTTCCCGCTGTTGCTGGCGAATGTGGCCAACAAGGCCATGCTGAAAGGCTATGAAGAAGCCGAAGAAACGTTCCAGCTGTGGACTGCAAAAGGCACCCTGACCGACTTCAAGCCAGGTAAACGCGTCGACCTGAATATGTTTCCTGCGCTCGCCCAAGTGCAGGATGGCGGCGAATACACCTATGCCACCATTGGCGAACGTGGTGAGACGGTGCAACTGGCCACCTACGGCAAGATGTTCAGCATCACACGCCAGGGCATCATCAATGATGACATCGACGCGTTTTCCAAGATCCCGCAGCGCATGGGCCGCGCCGCAATCCGTACGATCGGCGACCTGGTGTACGCCATCCTGACCAGCAATCCGCCGATGTCGGATGGCGTGCCGCTGTTCCACGCAGACCATAAAAATCTGCTGGCGGCCGCCGGCATCAGCACGGCCGGCGTCGATGCGATGCGTGTCGGCATGGGCTTGCAAAAGCAAGGTGAGTCGCTGCTCGGCCTGCGTATGGCGCATCTGCTTGTGCCACTGGCGCTTGAAGGCGTGGCCAGCGTGGTGCGCGACAGCGAATATGAAGTCGGCGCGGCGAACAAGAACAATACGACGCCAAACTCGGTGCGTAACACTTTCGATGTCATTTCCGAAGCGCGCCTGGATGCCAATTCGTCGACCACCTGGTACGGCACCGCCAACGCCGCGCTGCATGACACTGTCGAAGTGAGCTACCTGGATGGCAATGAAGCCCCTACCCTGGAACAGCAAAACGGCTGGCATGTCGATGGCGTCGAGTTCAAGGTCCGCATCGATGCCGGCGTCAAAGCGCTGGACTACCGCACGATGGTCAAAAACCCGGGCCAATAAGCCGCCACCCTGATACGTGCCGCCACGGTGGCACTTCGCAACTAAATAGGAGCCATCATGGCCAAGAATTACATTCAGGAAGGCGAGATCCTGACCGTTACCGCCGGCGCTACCGCCATTGTCTCTGGCGCTGTGGTTCTCATCGGCAAGCGTGTCGGTATCGCCCTGGCCGATATTCCAGCGCTGGGCGCTGGCAGCGCCTCCGTCACTGGCGTGTGGGCTGTCGCCAAGCTTGGTACCGACGCTGTCGGCCAAGGCGATCTGCTGTACTGGGATGCCGCAAACAGCCGCATGACCTCCACTGCTGCTGGCAACACCCTGGCCGGCTTCGCTGCTGCGCCAGCTGCTGCCGGTGCTACTTTCGTTCACATCAAGATCAACGCCTGATGTTCGCCGGCCTGGAGGCGCGCATGAACTGCATCGCGCATAAAAAACTGGCAAACGCTACGGCGACGATTGGCGCCAAGGTGGTGCCGGTGATATTCGACGCCGAATATTCGGCGGCTACGGTAGGCCCGGCCCGCGTCGGTGCCTCTGTGCCGCAAATGCAGATCATGAACGCTGACGTGCCGGCCGATTTCGACGGCAGCATGATCCAGATCGTTGTCGGTGACGCGACCCAGGCGGTGACGTGGCGCGTTGCAGATCGCCAGCCCGATGGCGAAGCGCCCACGGGCATCACCC
>CAUSDR010000134.1:0-13152 GCA_963530105.1 uncultured Janthinobacterium sp. | reverse complement strand
CGCCAGCATGGCGTCGAAATCGTAGCCATTGTCCATCGGGCTCAGTTTATAGGCGGAAAAGTCACCGAGCACCACGGCTTGCTGGCGGCCAATGACGCCCGCGTGCAGCAGTTGCAGCAGCATGCGCTCGACCCGGTACGGGTGTTCATTGACGTCTTCCAGGAACAGGATGCCGCCGTCGATGGCGGGGAAATACGGCGTGCCCAGCAAATGGACCAGCATGGCCAGGTTGCCGCCCCACAAGGTGCCCGTCAGCTCGACCCGGGGATTGCCCGCTGCCGTGCCCGTGACCGTGTGCGTGGGACCGGCCAGGCACGACCACAGCTGGTCCACGGTGAATGGCTCGGGCTCCTCGCGCGTAAAATCGTCGCACACCATGGGGCCGGCGAAACTGGCGCGGCCCGTTTTCGCCATCAGGCCCATGTGGAAGGCCGTGAAGTCGCTATAGCCGACAAACAGCTTGCCGCTGTCGGCCATGCGTTCAAAATCGATGTCGGGCAGGATGCGGCTGATGCCGTAGCTGCCGCGCAGGGCCAGCACCACTTGCACGGCCGGGTCGTTTGCCGCCGCGCCGAGCTGCGCCAGGCGGCCCGCATCGGTGCCGCCGAAGCGCTGGAATTTGTGCTCCGGGTCGTAGTAATTGTGGACGGTGGCGCCTTGCGCCTGCAAGCGGGCGATGCCGCGCGCCAGTGCCGCCTCGTCGGGCGCATAGCCGCCCGGCGCGACGATGGCGATGCCAATCTCAGGTGTCTTCAAAATATGCCCGGCTAGTCAAGGGGTGGGCGCGCCTGGCCCGCCTAGGCTGGCTGGGAGCGCATCTGGGGCGCTATCTTACCTTGCAGATGCACATCGATCAAGGCGAGCAGGCGCTCGATCAGCTGCGGCGGCATGTCGTGCCCCATGCCTTCGATCACTTCCAGGCGGGCGCCGGGGATCAGCGCCGCCGTATCGATGCCGCAGGCGACGGGGATCAGGGGATCGGCCGCGCCATGGATGACCAGCGCCGGGCAAGTGATGCTGGGCAGCAAGGCCGTGCGCTCGCCCGACGCGGCGATGGCCACCATTTGCCGCGCCACGCCTTCCGGGCAGCTGCCCCGCTCCAGCGCCGCCTCGATGCGCTGGTACAGCAGCCGTTCCGAGACGGGATAGGCGGGACTGCCGATGACGCGCACGGTAGCGGCCATGTGCGCCATCAGTTCGGCGCGGCTGGCGTTGCGTTTCGGACGCTGCAATAAAGCATTGCGCGCCGCCCGCGTGGGGCCGGGCAAGCCGCGCCGGCCGCTGCTCGACATGATGGACGTCAGGCTGAGCACCTGCTGCGGCGCGCGCGCCGCCATCACTTGCGCGATCATGCCGCCCATGGACACGCCGATGACGTGCGCCTGCGCAATGCGCAGGGCCGCCAGCAGTCCCAGCGCATCGTCCGCCATGTCAGTCAGGGTGTAGGAGGTTTTCAGGGGCCAGCCCAGCAGGTTTTTCACGTAGGCCAGCGGCAGGTAGGGCTTGCCCGCCAGCGCCATCTTGCTCGACAGGCCGGCGTCGCGGTTGTCGAAACGCAGCACCCGGAAACCCTGTTCGACGATGCCTTCGACAAAGTCGGCGGGCCAGGCGATCAGTTGCATGCCCAGGCCCATCACCAGCATCACGCACGGGTCGTCGGGGTCGCCGTGGCTTTCGTAGGCTATGTTGAGGCCGTTCGCCATGATGGTTGCCATGATTGCCTCTCTTCCAGGAACCAGCACGCAGGCACGATCGCTGCGGCCTTGCAGTCAGCATACCACTATTGCGATCTTGCCATCACGACTCATGTGCAAGTGTTGCCGCGCCGGTACGCCGGGCGGCAACGAGATCAAATCAACGACCTTGTTTACTTGGCTTTTGGCAAGGAATCAGCCAGGTCCACCCATGCTTGCGGCTGCGGCTTGCCGCGTTCGCGCACGCCGAAGAAGGAGACCACTTGCGTGCCGTCCTTGTCGAAGAATTCGACGGAGGTGACGCCGCCGCGCTTGACGACCCAGCCGCTGCGCAGGGCCGTGTCGCGGATGTGCAGGTTGAAGTCCGGGTCCAGCACGTTGAAGAAGCCGCCGGCGGCCATGGTTTTTTCGATCTTGCCGCTGTAGATCTGCGTCAAGCCGTCGTTACCCAGGAACACCATGATGGCGACCTTGTTCTTGGCCGCGTTTTCCAGCAGCGCGCGCAGCGCTTCCGGCGTCACGCGCTCGACCACGCCGGCCGGCGCCAGGCGCAGCGCCTGTTCGCGCGACAGGTGGAATTCGCGCATGATTTGCGCAAACTGGTGCACGTCCGTCATGTCCTTCCAGGCCAACTGGAATTCCTTGACGTCGATGTCGCTGTCCGGCTTCTCGGCCGCTTTTGGCGCCACGGCCAGCACGTTCAATTCCGCGCTCTGCTCGGGCAGGCGGAAGGTGGCCACCAGCTTGTCATAGACGGCCACGCCCGGCTCGTTGCGCAGGTAAATCTTGTGCACGGCCGTGCCGTTGGCGTCGAAGAATTGCAGGCTGCGCGTCAGCTTGCCGTCGCGGCCGGGCTGGACCACGGCAAACGCGTATTTCCAGTTTTCAAAGTGGAAACGCAGGTCGATCTGGCCGCCCAGGTAGCCGCCGGCGATATTGCGCTGGCGCGCTTCCTGTTCCGGGTCCTGCTGCTTGGCGTCGGCCTGTTCCGACTTGTCGCCCGCCTGCTTGAACTTGCTGGCCGTGCCCGTCGTTTCGATGACGCCGTTTTCATTGCGCGTGATGGCTTGCACCACGCCCAGGTCCAGCGCGGCGCGCATGATTTCGCGCGGCTGGTTGCCGTCGGCCTGCAGGCGCGTGACGCCGTTGCCGATGTTGGTTGCCAGCAATTGCGCTTCCGATACCCCCAGCGCGCGCGCCGCATCGCGGATTTGCAGCTTTGGCTGCTCCGCGCGCAAGGTGGACCAGCGTTCCGCCAAAGTGGCTGGGGCCGCATATGCGTTTGCAATCAGCAGGCTGCCTAGCAGGGATAGAACGAGTTTGGATAACTTCATAGAGAGACCATTCAATCAAACATGGAAAAAAAGAGGGGCAGGCGCCCCTCCCCGGTAAAAATCAGTAGTTGATGCTGAGGCTGGCGGCGACGTTGCGGCCCGGCTTGGCGTAGCGCTCGATCTCGGCGCGGTTGGCGGCCGTGGTGCCGGCGGCCAGGCTGCGCGCAGCGGCATAGTCCCAGTATTTGCGGTCCGTCAAGTTGTACACGCCGACGATGATCTTGGCGTTCTTGTGCACGTTCCAGTAGGTCGACAAGTCGAAGACCGTGTACGACGGCACCTTGAAGCGCGGCGCGGTCGTGCCCAGCAGCAAATCGTTGGGCGCCTGTTTCTCGCCAGCATGCAGCGCCGTCAATTCCAGGCCGAACAGCTTGCTGGCATGGTCATAGCCGAAGGTCAGCGCCGTCTTGGCCGGCGCCACGGACGCCAGGCCGCCGCTCTGCCCCGTTTGCGTATTGAAGGAGCGGCCCTTGGCCACGCCCGTGGCCAGGTCGATGCGGTAGCCCTGCATGGCAGGCGACCAGGCGCCCAGCTCCGCGTGCAGGCTCAGCTCGCCACCCCAGGTGCGGGCATCGCCGATGTTTTCCGGACGGAACAAACCCTGGGTGATGGTGGGATAGTTGACCGGATCGTCTTCCTGCGCCACGTACTCGATCATGTTCTTGTACTCCGTCTGGTAGACGGACGCGTGCATGCTCAAGCCCTTGACGATGTCGCCCTTCAAGCCCAGCTCGTAGGCCTGGCTGGTTTCCTTGCGCAGATTCGCATTGCCCAGCACGGCGTAGCCCTGGCCCACCCCCGTGTAGCTGATGGAATCATAGGTGCCCGTGCGCTCGGCCGCCGTCGGCAGGCGCGTGCCGCGCGTCACGGTGGCGTAGGCATTCATTTGCGGCAAGACTTCCACGGACAGGCTCAGGCTAGGCGTGTAATACGTGTCGCTTTCCTTGCGTATTTCCTTGGCAGCGCCCGGTACGCCGATGGCGTAGTTTTGCAGGTTTTTCGGCGTCAGCTCGCGGTGGTCGGCGCGCAGTCCCGGCGTCAGCACGGCCTTCTTGCCGCCCACGTCAAAACTGTAGTCATCGCGCACATACAGGGCCAGCCTGGTGGCATCCATGTCGGCCATGCGGTTCTTGCGCGTGATCTGGTGCACGCCCGTGGCGATGATGGTGCGGTCTTCCACCCATGGGCGGCGCGATTTCGTCTGTTCCAGCTGCACGCCGTACAGCAGCGCGTTGTCGGCATTGAGCTGCTTGAACGCTTCCGAGGTCACGCCGATGCTGTCATTCTTGAAACTGGTGTCGATGGCGCGCTGGGACGGGCTGCCGAAGGTGTAGCGGCCTTGCGTCTTGTCATCGATTTTCGCATTCTGCAGATACACTTTCGACGTCAGGCGGTCGAACAGGGCGAAATCCTTCAATACGACGTCGTGGCCCAGGCGGACGCGGGTGCGGCTGGTGGTGGAATCCTGCTGCACGCCGGTCGGGTAATACGTGCTGACCTTGTTGCGCAGATCGCGCTTGTTCTTGCGTTCGAACATGTCGACCGTCAAGTCCAGCTTTTGCTCGCCCGGCAATGTCCACACCAGCTTCGACAGCAAGGCATTCGAATGCCAGTCGTCCGGATTGATGGTGGCGCTGCCGCGGCTGTCCAGCTGCTCGCCGTCGCGGTGCACGTACACGGCCAGGGCCTGCAGGCTGGCGCCGATCTTGGCCGCGCCCGTCAAGGTGTGCGCATTGCTGCGGTCGGCCGTGGCGCGGCCGTATTTGTACGCCACGTACTGGTCCACGCCTACGCCCAGGTAATCCTCGGGCGACTTGGTGATGAAGGCGACGCCGCCACCCAGGCCGGGGCTGGCGCCGCTGACGGACGTGGTGCCCGAATCGATGCGCACTTCGCGGAAGGTTTCAGTATCAAAATAATCACGCCCCGTGCCGAACGCGTTCAGGGTCGTGCCATCCGGTTTCGGCGCCGCATCCGGCAGGGAAATGCCGTCGAGTTCCAGGCTGACCCGGTTGCCTTCCAGGCCGCGGATGTTGTAGCCCGTATTGCCCGCGCCATCCCACACGCTGCCGCCGCCCGACGCCGTCATTGGCGTGCTGATCAGGGGCTGATAGCGCACGACGCCAGCCATGTCCGTCACATTGCGGCGCTCCAGGTCCTCGCTGCGGATCACCGTGCGGGTGCCGGCGCGGCGTTCATAGTCTTGCGTGGCATTCACGACGATTTCCGGGAAGACAGGCAGCTTGGCCGGTTCCTGGGCGGCCGTGCCGGCATTGATGGCGGCATCTTGCGCAATGGCAGGCAGCATGGGGGCGGCGAACAGGCCCAGCAAGGCAGCGCGCAGCACCAGGTTATGGCGGCGGGCGGGAACAGGGGATACGACGGGCGCAGCGGAGCGCTGCAGAAGCACTGTAGTCATGATGATCCGGTGGAAGAGTGAAGGCTGGCTCTTGAACCCGGATCGATGACGATGCGCAAGGAAAGTTTGCTGGCGAAAACAACACTGTAACACGAATCATTCTCATTTGAGAATGGCAAAGTGGTCTAGTCAGATGTTATTTCGCAACAGTTGTGAAAAATGCCAGATTGACCGGCTGCATGGGCAGGCATCGGCTGGCATGGGCTGCCATGCAAAGGCCTGCGATGGCCTGCGATGGCATGCAAAGGCAGGCGCTGACGGCGCGGCGCAGGGCCGCCGCCGCCCTGCCCGCCCAGGACTGGGCTGGGCTGGGCTGGCGTCAGGCGGCCGAGCTGGCCAGCTTGCGCGCTTGCGCCTGCGCACGGCGGCGCTCGGCGAAGAAGCGCCGCAGGAAATCGCCGCATTCGTCGGCCAGCACGCCGCCTGCGATCACCGTCTGGTGATTCAGGGCCGGCTGTTCGAACAGGTTCAGCACGGAACCGCAGGCGCCCGTCTTCGGGTCGCCCGCGCCATACACGACGCGCGCCAGGCGCGCATGCAGCATGGCGCCCGAGCACATCACGCACGGCTCCAGGGTCACGTACAGCTCGCAGCCGGGCAGCCGGTAGTTGCCCAGCTTTTCGGCGGCCGCGCGCAAGGCCATGACTTCCGCGTGCGCCGTCGGGTCGTGGCGGCCGATGGGCTGGTTGTAGCCGACGGCGATCACTTCGCCATCCTTGACGACGACGGCGCCCACGGGCACTTCCCCTAGGTCCCATGCATGCCGGGCCTGCTCCAGGGCCAGCTGCATGAAGGCGGCGTCGGCCGCGGTCACGGCAGGCACGGCGCTGTCAGGCGTTTCAGTCATCGGTCACTTCTGCCCAGCAATTCGGCGTTTCATGCAGCACCAGCTTGTGCAGGTGCAAGCCCGTGCCGAAATGGTCGGTAAATGCCGCCTTGAGGATTTCAAAGGCGATGCGCGCCAGGTTTTCCACGGTGGGAATGCGGTCGATGACGACGGTTTTATGGTCGGGCAGGCTGGCGAGGAAATCGCGCACGGCCGTATCCTTTTCATACACGAGGAAGGCGTGGTCCCAGACGTCGACCAGGTGCTGCTTGGCCAGGGTCTTGACGTCGGAAAAGTCCATGATCATGCCATTGTCGGAATTGCCTTCCGCTTCGATGACCTTGCCGACCAGGGTGATTTCCACCGTGTAGCGGTGGCCGTGCAGGTTGCGGCACTGGCTTTTGTGGTCGGGAATGCGGTGGCCCGCGTCGAATTCGAGCTTGCGTGTGATAGTCAGCATAGGTGTTATTAAGGTATTTGCAGGAGTTTATGGGTTTGCAGGCTCAGCTTCCACTTCGGGTTGCTTTTGCACGTCTCGATGGCCAGCTGCATGTTGTGCGCGGCCAGGGGGCCATCCATTGCCTGCACGAAGAAGTTGTCGAAATCGAGGCCTTCGTAGGCGGCCAGGTCTTGCTGGAACTGGGGGATCACCACCTTGATTTCATTGCCTTTGTGCACGACCAGCGTGGAACCCATCTTCGGGCTGACGCAGATCCAGTCCACGCCTGGCGGCACGGGCAAGGTGCCGTTTGTTTCGATGGCGATGGTAAAGCCCACCGCGTGCATGGCGTCGATCAGGGCCGCGTCGAGCTGCAGCAGCGGTTCGCCGCCCGTAAACACCACGTATTTGCTGGCAGGATAGCTGGCCGGCCACAGGCTGTCGATCAGCGCGGCCAGTTCGGCCGGCGTCCTGAACTTGCCGCCCAGTTCGCCATCGGTGCCGACGAAATCCGTGTCGCAGAACTGGCACACGGCCGTCGCGCGGTCGCTTTCGCGGCCCGTCCACAGGTTGCAGCCGGAAAAACGGCAAAACACGGCCGGACGGCCCGCGTGCGCGCCTTCGCCCTGCAGGGTGTAAAAAATCTCTTTGATGCTATAAGTCACTGTATTTCCTAAGAGCTGGCTGGCGCCACCGCGCATGGCGGGCGCTGGAGCGCGGACGCACGCGGCGCAAAGACCGCGCCAGGGCCGCAAAGCCGATTGACAACCCTCTATTATATGCCGCCGCGACACTTTCCGTGCAAATGCCGCGCCTGCCACATGCGGATGCGCGCGGCGGCGCCAAAAAAGAGGGCCAGGAAGGCGACAGCGGCAAGCCTATGTGCGAAGTTTTTGCGTTTAGACAATATAAATAGCCCAAAGCTAATATATTTTCTGTCAGAGCATTGCCTGTTGGAAAACATGAGGGAGCGAGGAGATGATGCAGTTCAGCACACGCCTGCCGGTTCGCCTCGGCATCCTGGCTTGCCTGGCGGCGGGCGCCGCCCTTTCCCTGCATGCGGGCCATGCCGCCGAACCGCTGGCGCAAGCGGCCACGCCCTTCAACCTGGTGACGGCCTGCGCCATTTTCCTCGGCGTGCTGGCGGCCCTGCTGCTGTGGCGCCAGCATCGCCTTGCCGTGCGCCTGCAATTGCAGCAACAGGCGCGCGAAGGGGCCGAGCAAGGCCGCCTGGCCGGCGAACAGCACAGGGCGCGCCTGCAGGAACGCCTGCGCATCGGGCGCGACATCCACGACGACCTGGGCCAGCACCTGCTGACACTGAAAATCGACCTGTCCATGCTGCAGACCAGCGCGTCCGGCACGGCGCCGCTGCTGGCGCAGAAGCTGGCCATGATTGCGCACAATGTGGACTTGAGCATCGCGGCCTTGCGCTGCGTCATCCACGACCTGCGCCCGCCGGCCCTCGAGCACGGCTTGCAGGCGGCCCTGCAGGGCTTGCTGGCCGAGTTTTCCCGCAGCACGGCCATCGCTTGCGACTACGCCTGTGACCCGGCGCTGGCCGATGGCGGCGCGGGCGTCCACGACGCCTTGCTGTACCACGCGCTGCAGGAAGCGCTGGCCAATATCGCCCGCCATGCGCAGGCCAGCCAGGTGCAGGTGGCGCTGCGCCGCTGCCGCGCCACCCTGGAGTTGCGCGTCAGCGACAACGGCGCCGGCATGCCCGCCAGCACGCGCCTGGGCAGCGGACTGTCCGGCATGCACGAGCGCCTGGCCTGCGCGGGCGGCTGCCTGCACATCGACAGCCGCACTGGCGGCGGCACGTCCCTGCGGCTGACCCTGCCGTTGCCTGCATCCGACGCGGCAGCCGGCCATCGTTGAAAATCTTGCTCAATATCAACACTGCCCGCCCTCCACGCTGCATCATGGCCATCGAGCCAGCCCCATTCACGCCCTACAAGGACGCTTTCATGCCGGACAGCCACGCACACGCCAGCACATCACCCTGCGGGGAGGCCCAGGGGTTCGCCGTCAAAATGATGGAATTGCTGGTCGTGCCCACCTTCGTGCTCGACGTGCAGGGCAAGCTGATGATCTGGAACCGGGCCTGCGAGCACCTGACGGGCGTGCCGGCCTCGGAAGTGCTGGGCACGCGCCAGCCGGGCCGCTGCTTTTACACGGACCAGCGCGCCACCCTGGCCGACCTTCTGCTGGCCGGGCATGGCGGCGATGCGCGCGCCCTGCTGGAACAGCAGCAATACCGCGGCAGCACGGGCGACAACCTGTGCGCCGAAAACTGGTGCGACATGCCGCGCACGGGACGGCGGCGCTACCTGGCCGTCGACGCCAGCCCCATCTTCGGCAATGGCGGCGAACTGATCGCCGTGGTGGAAACCCTGCGCGACATGACCGATGAAAAGCGCGCGCAGGTGGCGCTGGAACGCCTGGCCACGCGCGACGGCCTGACGGGCCTGGCCAACCGGCGCTGCTTCGACGACACCATCCACGCCGAATGGCAGCGCGCCCAGCGCCAGCAGCAGCCCCTGTCGCTGCTGATGGTCGATGTCGACAATTTCAAGGAGTACAACGACAGCCACGGCCACCAGGGCGGCGACTTGTGCCTGCGCAAGGTGGCGGGCGCCGTGGCCAGCGAAATGCGCACGAATGACCTGGTGGCGCGCTACGGCGGCGAGGAGTTTGCCGTGATCCTGCCGAACCAGTCGCTCAAGGGCGCGGCCATCGTCGCCGAGCGCATCCGCCAGCGCGTGGAGCGCTTGCAGCTGCCGCGCAAGCGCGCCGACGGCGCCTGCGTCACCGTCAGCATCGGCGCCGCCACCGCCCTGCCAGGCGCCGGCACGGAACTGGGACAGCTGATCCACACGGCCGACTGCGCCCTGTACCGCGCCAAGCACCTGGGCCGCAACCGCATCAGCCTGCCGGAAACGACGCTCACCTAGGCTCCGGGGCCGGCGCATCCCGTGGCCGCCCTGCCCAGGATTGTGCCCCGCAGCAAGTCCTTCCCCTATGCATGACGGCGCGAATATTCTATGCTGCGGTGTTGCACTTTCATAACATCCAAAATAGAAGGAGCCTTCGTGTCAAGAATCATGCCCTTATTACCCGCGTTCGCCCTGGCCCTGTCGGCCATGGCCTCGTCCAGCCTGGCCCAGCAAACCGCTGCCGCCACGCCGGCCAAGCCCGCCGTCGCCAAAAGCGCCGCCGCCAGCAAGGCCGAGCTGCTGCCATTCAAGGCCACGGAAAAGACCCTGGCCAACGGCTTGAAAATCATCATCGTGCCGACCGGTTTCCCGAACATCGTCTCGCTGCAGATTCCCGTGCAGACGGGCTCGCGCAATGAAGTCGAGCCGGGCAAGTCCGGTTTCGCGCATTTCTTCGAGCACATGATGTTCCGCGGCACCAAGGCCTATCCGCCCGAGAAATACCAGGAAATCATCACCAAGGCGGGCGCGCGCCAGAACGCCTACACCAGCGACGACCTGACCAACTACCACACGACGTTTGCCAAGGACGACCTGGAAACCGTGCTGAAGGTGGAAGCGGACCGCTTCCAGCACCTCGACTATGCGGAAGACGCGTTCAAGACGGAATCGCGCGCCGTGCTGGGCGAATACAACAAGAACAGCGCCAATCCCGTCTCGAAGCTGTTCGAAGTGATGCGCGACAGCGCCTACACGACGCATACCTACAAGCACACGACGATGGGCTTCATCCAGGACATCGAGGACATGCCGAACCAGTACGCGTACTCGAAGATCTTCTTCGACCGCTGGTACCGTCCGGAGCGCACCACCATCATCATCGCCGGCGACGTCGAGCCGCAAAAAGCCATCGCCCTGGTGGAGAAATACTGGAGCGCCTGGCAGCGCGGCAAGCAGCAGGCGGCCGTGCCCGTCGAGCCGAAGCCGCAAGGCCCCGTCTACAAGCACGTGGCCTGGCCCACGCCCACCCTGCCATGGGTGGCCGTCGGCTTCCACGCGCCCGCGTTTTCCGTGAAGGACAAGGACCAGGCGGCGCTGGCGACCCTGCTGTCGCTGTCGTTCGGCCGCACCTCGCCCCTGTACAAGCGCCTGGTGCAGAACGAGCAAAAGGTGGACCAGCTGTTCGACATGACGCCGGACCGCGTCGACCCGACCCTGGCCGTCATCGGCGCGCGCGTGAAAAACATCGCCGACGCCGTCTACGTGCGCGATGCGATCCTGCAGACCGTGGCGCAGCTGCGCGACATGCCCGTCAGCGAGCAAGACCTGGCGGACGCCAAGTCGGCGGAAAAATACGGCTTGATCCGCACCCTGGACAACACCGAACAGATCGCCGGCACCCTGGCTTCCTTCGTGCATTTCGACCGTTCCTACGCCACCCTCAACCAGTACTACCGCCTGATCGATACGCTCACGCCGGCCGACCTGCAGGCAGCCGCGCGCAAGTACCTGACGGACGAGGGCCTGGTGGTGACCACGCTGTCGAACGCGCCGATGGCGGCCGCCATCGCCACCACGCCGACACTGGCCAGCCTGCTGCCGGCCGCGTCGACGGCGAAGTTCGACATGCTGGTGCAAAAGTCGGCGCTGCCGCAAATCCGCTACAAGCTGCTGTTTACGGCCGGTTCCGCGCAAGACCCGCAAGGCAAGGAAGGCCTGGCCGCGCTGACGGCCGCCATGGTGGCCTCGGGCGGTTCCTCCGAGCGCAAGATCGACGAAGTCAACCAGGCGCTGTTCCCGCTGGCCGGCAGTTTTTCCCAGCAGGCGGACAAGGAAATGACGACGTTTACGGCGTCCATCCACAAGGATAACTGGAGCCAGTTCAACGCCATCGCCCTGCCGCTGCTGCTGTCGCCCGGTTTCCGCGAAGACGACTTCCGCCGCCTGAAGGATGCGCAAAAGAACGCGCTGCTGCTGGACCTGAAAGACAACAACGAAGAGGAATTCGCCAAGGAACGCCTGCAAACCAATGTCTACGCGGGCACGCCTTACGGCCACCCCGTGCTGGGCACGGTGGCCGGCATCGACGCCATCACCCTCGACGACGTGAAACAGTTCTGGAAGACGGCGTATGCGCAAGGCGCCGTCAAGGTGGGCATTTCCGGCGACGTCAGCGATGCCATGACGGCGTCGCTGGCGCAGGCGCTGGCCAAGCTGCCGGCCGGTCCCGGCTTGCCGGCCACGGCAAAGCCCGTCGGCCGCAAGGCGAACGGCCTGGAAGTGGAAATCCTCGAGAAAAACACGCGCGCCACGGCCATCTCCTTCGGCCTGCCGCTCGACGTCACGCGCACGCATCCGGACTTCCCCGCCCTGTGGCTGGCCAAGACCTGGCTGGGCGAACACCGCGCCTCGAATTCCTACCTGTACCAGCGCATCCGCGAAATCCGCGGCATGAACTATGGCGATTACGCGTATATCGAAGCTTTCCCGCGCGGCATGTACCAGTTCTTCCCGGACCCGAACCTGGGCCGCAAGGCGCAGCTGTTTGAAATCTGGATCCGCCCCGTGGCACCGGACAACGCCCACTTCGCCCTGCGCGTGGCGCTGACGGAGCTGGGCAAGCTGGTCGACAACGGCTTGACGCAGGACGACTTTGCCACCACGCGCGACTACCTGATGAAGAACGTCTTCGTCATGACCTCGACGCAGAACCAGCAGCTGGGCTACGCGCTCGATTCGCAATGGTATGGCACGCCGGAATTTACCAAGCTGATGCGTGATGGCCTGGCGAAACTGACGGTGGCCGATGTCAACCGCGCCATCCGGCAGCACCTGTCGGCGAAAAACCTGTCCGTGGTGATCGTTGCCAAGGATGCGGCCGGCCTGAAGGACAAGCTCGTCAGCGACGCCTTTTCTCCCATCAAGTACGACGGCAACAAGCCGCAGGCGCTGCTTGATGAAGACAAGGTCATCGGCGCAATGAAGCTGAACATCCCGGCATCGGCGGTGACGGTCACGCCGGCGGCCGAGGCGTTCGCCAAGTAAGTTTGTGCCAGATCAACCTCGTCCGATGCAGCTTGCCGGACGGGGTTGGTCTGGCATTCGGCGCGGCCAAACCCGCCGTCATTCCGCAAATCCCGGCTTTGGTCGGAAAGTAGCATCTTGGCAATCTGGTTATCCCCATACTGTTTTTCGACTCGTACCGAGTGAAAACCATGACAAGGACAACCATGCACCTGTTCCATCCCCACCTTCACGCCACCTGCGTCCTCGCCGCCGCCGCGCTGCCAGGCGCCCTGCACGCGCAAGCACCGGCCCTCGCCGGACAGTGGCAATTCCAGACGGCGACGGGCACGACCACGACGAATGGCGTCGAGGTCGAGCTGATCGACTCGGGCATCCTCGACATTCGCGAAGAGCAAGGCGGCTTGCGCGCGACGATCGCGTGGCGCGACGACGGGGGCCAGCTCACGCCGCCCTGTATTAACCACAGGTCATAGA
>CAUSDR010000133.1:0-13244 GCA_963530105.1 uncultured Janthinobacterium sp. | reverse complement strand
TTCTGGATATCGCTGGTGCCCTCGTAAATCTGGCATACGCGCACGTCGCGGTAGATGCGCTCGACGGGGAAGTCGGACACATAACCGTAGCCGCCGTGCACCTGGATGGCGTCCGAGCACACTTTTTCCGCCATTTCCGAGGCGAACAGCTTGGCCATGGCCGCTTCCTTCAAACACGGCAAGCCCGCATCCTTCATGGCCGCCGCGTGGCGGATCAGCTGGCGCGCCGCTTCGATCTGCGTCGCCATGTCGGCCAGGCGGAATTGCACGGCCTGGTGCTCATAGATGGGCTTGCCAAAGCTTTCCCGCTCGCGCGCATAGTGCAGCGCGGCCTCGTAGGCGGCGCGCGCCATGCCCACGGCTTGCGAAGCGATGCCGATGCGGCCGCCTTCCAGGCCGGACAGGGCGATCTTGTAGCCTTGCCCCTCTTCGCCGATCAGGTTTTCCGCCGGGATGCGGCAGTTGTCGAAGAGGATTTGCGCCGTGTCCGACGAGTGCTGGCCCATTTTCTGTTCCAGTCCCGCCACGATGTAGCCCGGCGTGGCCGTCGGCACCCAGAAGGCGCTGATGCCGCGCTTGCCGGCCGCCTTGTCGGTGACGGCCATGACGATGGCGACGTCCGCATATTTTCCGCTGGTAATGAACTGCTTGGTGCCGTTGATCACGTATTCATTGCCCTCACGCGTGGCCGTCGTGCGCAGGGCCGAGGCATCGCTGCCCGTGTGTGGTTCTGTCAGGCAAAACGCGCCCAGCATGCTGCCTTGCGCCAGCGGACGCAGCCACTGTTCCTTTTGCGCATCGTTGGCGTACATCATGGCGATGCTGCACACAGGGCAATTATTCACGGAGATGATGGTCGACGTGCCGCCATCGCCGGCGGCGATTTCTTCCAGCACCAGGGCCAGCGACACATAGTCGAGGCCGGCGCCGCCCAGCGCTTCCGGCACAGCCACGCCAAAGGCGCCCAGCGCGGCCAGTTCCTGCAATTCTTCTTTCGGGAAATGATGTTCCTTGTCCCAGCGGGCCGCGTTGGGTGCCAGGCGCTCGCGCGAAAAACTGCGCAGCGCTTCCTGGATCATCGATTGTTCTTCATTGAGTATCATGGGACGTCGTCTCGTAATTTTTATAGTGTCTGGTGGAATTACCAGCCGATGGGCTTGCCATCGTAGTTGCGGAACACGGCCTTGTCCGTGGCCGGCAGGCTGGCCAGGGTGGCGCGGATGCCGGCAGCGCTTTCTTCGGGGGAAAGATCGGCGCCGGCGCCGCCCATGTCCGTGCGTACCCAGCCCGGGTGGAAAGCCACGCAGCTGGCGCCGTGCGGGCCATGCACGAGGGCCGTGTCGATCAGCACGGAATTCAAGGCCGCCTTGCTGGCGCGGTACAGCGAACCGCTGGGGTTGCCCCGTTCGCTGAGGGAACCCATGTGCGAGGACAGCACGGCCAGCTTGCCCCTGGCGCTGGCGACCAGCGGCGCCAAAATCGGCAGCAGGCGCATGGCGGCCAGCACGTTGGTGTGCATGACGGCATCGAAATCTTCTTGCGAGGGAAAACCATCATGGCGCGGGCCATACACGCCCGCGTTGAGGATGGCCACGTCGAGTTGTTCATCGTCGAGCTTCCAGCCCAGTGCGGCGCAGCCTTCCACGTCCGTCACGTCGAGCTGGTGCGCTTCGGCGCCCAGTTGCTGGAGGGTATCGCAAGCGGCGGGTGTGCGCGCCGTGGCGATGACGCGCCAGCCATCGTGGCGGTACTGACGCACCATTTCGTGGCCGATGCCGCGCGAGGCGCCGATGATCAATGCGGTTGGCATATCTTGTCTCCCTGGATAATCACATGAAAAGGCGCGCAGATTCCAGCCATGCGCGCCCGTGCTCAGGAGTAGCTTATACCAGTTCGATCGCCATCGCCGTCGCTTCGCCGCCACCGATGCACAGGGCGGCCACGCCGCGCTTGCCGCCCGTTTTCTTCAGGGCGCCCAGCAGGGTAACGATGATGCGCGCGCCCGAGGCGCCGATCGGGTGGCCCAGCGCGCACGCGCCGCCGTGGATGTTGATCTTGCTGTGCGCAATGTCGAGGTCATGCATGGCGGCCATGGGCACGGCGGCGAATGCTTCATTGATCTCGAACAAGTCGACATTGCTGCTGCTCCAGCCTGTTTTTGCGTAGAGTTTTTTCACGGCGCCGATGGGGGCCGTGGTGAACTCGTTCGGCGCCTGCGCGTGCGTGGCGTGGCCGTGGATTTTGGCGATGACGGTGCAGCCGAGTTTTTTCGCCGTCGATTCGCGCATCAGCACCAGGGCGGCGGCGCCATCGTTGATGGACGAGGACGAGGCGGCCGTGATGGTGCCATCCTTCTTGAACGCGGCCTTCAAGGTCGGGATTTTTTCCAGGCGGGCTTTTTGCGGGCCTTCATCGATGCTGACGACGGTGTCGCCGCCGCGGCCGGAGACGGTGACGGGCGCGATTTCCCACTCAAAACTGCCATCCTTGGTGGCCGCCTGCGCGCGCTTCACGGATTCGATGGCAAACGCGTCCTGCGCTTCGCGCGTGAAGGCGTACTGGCTGGCGCACTCTTCGGCAAACGTGCCCATCGAGCGGGCATTGCCCTTTTCATCGCGGCTGTAGGCGTCTTCCAGGCCATCCATCATCATGTGGTCGTAGAGCATGCCGTGGCCGATGCGGTAGCCGCCGCGCGCCTTCGGCACCAGGTAAGGGGCGTTGGTCATCGATTCCATGCCGCCCGCCACCACCACCTCGGCGCTGCCGGCGAGCAGGGTGTCATGCGCGAACATGGTGGTCTGCATGGCCGAACCGCACATTTTCGACAGGGTGACGGCGCCGGTGGAGTCCGGCAAGCCAGCCTTGCGCAAGGCCTGGCGCGCGGGCGCCTGGCCCTGGCCCGCCATCAGGCAATTGCCGAAATACACGTGTTCAACGGCGTCAGGAGCGATGCCGGCGCGCTCGACGGCGGCGCGGATGGCGACGGCGCCCAGGTCGCTGGCGGTGACGTTGGCAAAGTCGCCCTGGAAGGCGCCCATGGGGGTGCGCGCGGCACCGACGATTACGACTGGATCATTCATGGTGGATCTCCGGTAAGTGTGGGGAGGGATGACAGAAACGGATGTGCTGCGGATAGGGAAAAACGTCCTCGATATGGCCGTCGAGAATGCGCTGCTTGCGCGCCTGCCAGTAGGCGGCCGTCAGCAGGTCGGCATGGTGCTGCATGAAATACTTGCGGATGCGCGGATTGCCCAGCAGGAAGCTGCCGAATTGCTCGGGAAACACATCGTGCTTGCCGATGGGATACCACGGTTCGGCCGACATTTCTTCCTCCTCCGTGCGTGCTTGCGGGATGACGCGGAACTGGCAATCGGTGATGTACTCGATTTCATCGTAGTCGTAAAAAACGACACGCTGATGACGGGTCACGCCAAAGTTTTTGTACAGCATGTCGCCGGGGAAGATATTCGCCGCCACCAGTTCCTTGATGGCGTTGCCGTACTCGACGATGCCGTGCTCCACCAGGTCATCGCGGCCCGCTTTCTCGGCATTGCTCAGCCACATGTTCAGCGGCACCATGCGCCGCTCGATGTACAGGTGGCGGATGATGATTTGCTGCTTGTCCTCTTCGACCAGCGAGGGGGCGAACTGCTGCAGTTCGGTCAGCAGTTCAGCACTGAAACGGGCGCGCGGGAACGCCACGTTCGAATATTCGAGCGTGTCGGCCATGCGGCCCACGCGGTCGTGGTATTTCACCAGCAAATACTTTTCCTTGATCTGCGCGCGCGTGGTTTCCTTCGGTGGCGGATAAAAATCCTTGATCACCTTGAACACGTAGGGAAACGATGGCAGGGTGAACACCAGCATGACCAGGCCGCGGATGCCGGGCGCGATTTCAAAGTGGTCCGACGAATGTTTCAGATGCTGCAGATAGTCGCGGTAAAACAGCGTCTTGCCCTGCTTTTGCAAGCCCAGTATCGTATAGATTTCGCTGCGTGGTTTGCGCGGCAGCAAGCTGCGCAGGAATTGCACGTACGCCGACGGCACTTCCATATCGACGAGGAAATACGCGCGCGTAAACGAGAACAGCATGGCGATCTGCTGCTGTTCGAACAGCACCGTGTCGAGCACCAGTTTGCCCTGCCGGTCGTGCAGGATGGGCACGACGAACGGGTATTCGCGGTTGCCGTTGATGCCCTTGCCGACCAGGTAGGCGCCCTTGTTGCGGTAGAACAAACTGGTCAGCACCTGGATCTGGTGGTTCGGCTCCAGCGGCTCGCCGCCGAACAGTTGCTGCAAGCGCGCCTCGACCTGGGCCACGTCGCGCGCCAGGTCGGCAAAGGCGCAGTCCAGCTGGCAATCGGTGACGAGGCGCGCGAGGGTGACGCGCAAGCCATCCTGGCCCGGGTAGTACACGCGGTAGGTGGGTGCCGGCTCTTCCGTCTCGATGTATTCCGTGGAGACGACGGGGCGCACGAAAATGTAATCGTTATGAAAATAGGTGCGGTGCAGAATGTTGCAGCAGACGGAATTGAAGAAGGTTTCCGCCAGTTCCGGCTGTTTGTGGCCGCTCAGCATGCCGATGTAGTGAAGTTTGAGTTCGCGCCACACTTCGTCGCTTAACTCCGACTCTTCGTATTCATCTTCCAGCATTTGCACGCATTCCTGCACGCGCTGGTCATAAAAGCCGATGCGTTCGCGGGCCGCCTGCTGCCCCGCGGCCCAGGCGCCCTGCTCGAAATAGCGCCGCGCCTGCTGGCTGGTTTCGCGGAACAGCCGGTAATGCTTGTCGAAGCCGTCGCGGATGGTGCGCGCGATATCGAATGCAATCTGCGAAGAAAGCAGTTTGGGGAAGGCAATGTGCGTCATGTGTCTGCTCGCATAGAAAGCGCATCACCCAGTCGACATCCGCGCACCGGGGCCGTGATTACTTGGTTTCGGCAAACAATTCACGGCCGATCAGCATGCGGCGGATTTCACTGGTCCCGGCGCCGATTTCATACAGCTTGGCATCGCGCCACAGGCGGCCGGCCGGGAATTCGTTGATGTAGCCGTTGCCGCCCAGTGCCTGGATCGCTTCGCCCGCCATCCACGTCGCCTTTTCCGCACTATACAGAATGGCGCCGGCCGCATCCTTGCGCAACTGGCGCACGGCTTCCGGCGTGGTGGCGCGGTCGCAAGCCTGGCCCACGGCATACACGTAGGCCTTGCATGCCATCATGGTCGAATACATGTCGGCCAGTTTGCCCTGCATCAACTGGAATTCACCGATGGCCTGGCCGAACTGCTTGCGATCGTGCACGTAGGGCACGACCAGGTCCATGCAGGCCTGCATGATGCCCAGCGGGCCGCCGGACAGCACGGTGCGCTCGAAGTCCAGGCCCGACATCAGCACGTTGACGCCCTTGCCCAGGCCGCCCAGCACGTTTTCGGCCGGCACTTCGCAATCCTGGAACACCAGTTCGCCCGTGTGCGAGCCGCGCATGCCCAGCTTGTCGAGTTTTTGCGCGATGGAAAAACCCTTGAAATTCTTTTCGATCAGGAAAGCCGTCATGCCGCGCGGGCCCGCTTCCAGGTCGTTCTTCGCGTACACCACCAGCACGTCCGCGTCGGGGCCGTTGGTGATCCACATCTTGGTGCCGTTCAAGACCCAGCGGTCGCCCTTGAAGTCGGCGCGCAGCTTCATGCTGACGACGTCGGAACCGGCGTTCGGTTCGGACATGGCGAGGGCGCCGATGTGCTCGCCCGTGATCAGTTTCGGCAGGTACTTGGCTTTTTGCTCGGCCGTGCCATTGCGCTTGATCTGGTTGACGCACAGGTTCGAGTGGGCGCCGTAGGACAGGCCGACGGAGGCCGAGGCGCGCGAGATCTCTTCCATGGCGATGATGTGCGCCAGGTAGCCCATGCCGGCGCCGCCGTACTCTTCGCTGACGGTGATGCCGAGCAAGCCCATGTCGCCCATCTTGCGCCACAGGTCCATGGGGAACTGGTCGGTGCGGTCGATCTCGGCCGCGCGCGGCGCGATTTCGGCGGCGGCAAATTGTTGGATCGCTTCGCGCAGGGAGGCGATGTCTTCGCCGTGGTCAAAGGTCAAGCCTGGGAGATGGAGCATGTCGTCCTCGTCGTCGTTATTAGTGTGGCGGTCATGGATGCCGGGTCAGTGAAGCTATGATACTCAGTTGTGACGTTTACGTAAACGTAAAGTGAAACGCGTAAAACGGTGCGCGCGCGGCTGGCGCCCGCCGCGCCTGCCTAGTTTGCTGGCGCCTGGGCAATGTTCAACTCCGCCAGCATGCGCGCGCACGCTTCTTCGTGCGAACTGATTTCCGCCAGCGCCATTTCAATGTCGATGCGCTGCTGTTCCAGGGTCTGGCGATGCTGCGCCAGCACGCCGAGGAAGCGGTCCATCTGCGCGCGCGTGTCCTTCGGCGATTCGTACATGTCGACCAGACTCTTGATTTCCGACAGTGCCAGGCCCAGCCGCTTGCCGCGCAGCGTCAGTTTCAGGCGCGTGCGGTCGCGCGGCGTGTAGACACGGTTGCGTCCGCCTGCACCTTCGCGTTTCGGACTGAGCAAGCCCTGGTCTTCATAAAAACGGATGGCGCGGGCCGTGATGTCGAATTCCCGCGCCAGTTCGGTAATGGTATAGGTCGTCATGAGGGCGGGCGGTGTCGGTTGCATGGGGTGGTCGGTAGAAAAATGGGGCGCTGCAAGCAGGCAGGGCGGCAAAGTGCCGTTTACGTCAACGTCAACTGTATTGTAGCGTGCCTGGCCCATGCTGCAACACAGAAAAATACGACGTCAAAGGCGCAATTTGGCGATTCAGGCAACAGTTACTGAAAATAAATTGATTCTTCTGGCACAAACGCGCTTAAGATCGAGAGTTGGTGGCCAACATGACACCAAAAAGAGCTTTCTTGGCGTAACAGCGACATTTCTTTCGCTACGATGGGAGTAAAATTTTCGGGACCTGTTTTTTGCTCTGTGGCACGATCAAAAAACAACGTTTCACTATGAGAACATCGGCGTATTTGTTGCCATTATAAAAATAAAATGGCGCTTCTGAAAACTTTGTCTATAAGAAATTGTATGACATGAGCATTGCGCTATTCGGTGGAGGCGGGCATTATCCGATACCGTACGTTGTAGTGCCAAACCGAGGCTTTGAATCGTGCTGCAGTGCGAAAATCAAGGCTAACCGCGAATTTGACCCGAAGCCACGCAGGATAACAAGAGAAAATTCGGCTCAGCTTTTCACCTGAAACGCCCTGCCGGAGTGTTAATTGTTAATTAATGCATTTTTCAAATGTAACAATCTGTATGGTCATTCAAGAAACTGACTTTCATGTTACAACATGAAATAGTACACCTATGAATTCTTCTAACGAACGCGAAAGCTTCAGCCAGCGACTTCAGTTGGCTCTCAAAAACGCCCATTATTCTCCAGACAGCCCGACCAGACTGGCGCGGGAATTCAATATCCGTTTCGACGGGCGTCCGATTACCGTGCATGCTGCTAGGAAATGGTTGGTAGGTGAAGCAATTCCGACGCAAGAGAAATTGCGCATGATTGCCCAATGGCTGGGTGTTCCTGCGGAATGGCTGCGTTTTGGCGGTCCGGAAAGCGCCACGCCGAATGGCGAAGCGGGCAGCGCCTTGTCGCGTTTTGAGTCCGCCGATGTGAAATTAATTGCCGATTTGCAAAGATTAGATGAACATCATCGTCAAATCGCGCGTGAATTTATTCGCATGCTGGTCAGAGTCAACTACCAAAAGTAAGCCACCAGGCCTCGCCAGGCCGGCGCCGTCCGCTTTCCGCTGACGGCGTATCCCCTGTTCTTTTATTTGCGCAGCGTCATACTGGAGACATGATTTTGCCGCACAATAAGACCTCGCATGTTGCGCTGCAGCGGAATTATTTGACAATAATCCTGCCTGCGGCGGCGCAGCGGCCAATACCAGCGCATAATCACATCAGAAGCAGCCAGTTCATCCACTACGGAGCCGAGCATTTGAGCCGTCTTATGAAAAGTAACTACAGCAACACCGCGCAGCTGAAAGACTTGATGACCGTGCCGCCCATGACTGCCGCGCAACACGCGGAAGTGATGCGCAAACGGATCGCCCACCGCAGGATGGTTGAAGAAGCGAGGGATTTGAAGCAGGCCAGTGCGCACCAGTTCGACAAGCGGTGAGGATGCCTGACCAAAGCTGCTGCGCGTCGCGCTTTGCGGCCGGCGATGCTCACCGTGCTTCAGCACGGTTGCGCTTCTCGGCCACAAATCACTGCCGCTCGCTACGCTTTTGTCAGGCATCGGAGCGTGCGTAGTTTGATGCGTAGTTGTTTAGTTTGCTGCTGACTGGTCCGGGTTTTTCAAACCATTCCACCGCGGCGCCAGGACGTGCTCGATGCCGAGCAGGTCGATGACGCGCGCCACCGTATGGTCGACCATCTGCGCAATGCTTTGCGGGTGGTGATAAAAGCTGGGCAGTGGGGGGAAGATGATGCCGCCCATTTCCGTCACGGCCGTCATGTTGCGCAGGTGCGCCAGGTTGAACGGCGCCTCGCGCACCATCAGGATCAGGCGGCGGCGCTCCTTGAGCACCACGTCGGCAGCCCGCGTGATCAAGTTATCCGACAAGCCATGCGCCACGGCGGCCAGGGTCTTCATCGAGCATGGCGCCACGACCATGCCATCCGACTGGAACGAACCGCTGGCGATGCTGGCGCCGATGTCGCGCAGCTTGTGCACCACGTGCGCCTGCGCTTCGATCTCCTTGCGCCCTACGCCCGTTTCCTGGTGCAGGGTCAAGACGGCCGCATCGGACAAGACCAGATGCGTCTCGACGCCGGGGATGGCGCCGAGCAATTGCAGCAGCCGCAAGCCATACACGGCGCCCGTGGCGCCCGTGATGGCCACGACGATACGCCGCGGCCGCTGCGCTGGGTGATCAGGCATCCAGCAGGGACTTCAGTTCGCCCGATTCAAACATTTCATTCATGATATCGGAACCACCGATGAACTCGCCTTTCACATACAGCTGTGGAATGGTCGGCCAGTTCGAGTAATCCTTGATGCCCTGGCGCACTTCCGGGTCGTCCAGCACGTTGACGGTGGCGATGTTTTCCACGCCGCACGCTTTCAGGATCTGGATGGCGCGGCCGGAAAAGCCGCACTGCGGGAACTGGGCCGTGCCCTTCATGAACAGCACGACGGGCGTGCTCGTCACGGTTTCTTTGATCCAGGTTTGTACGTCGCTCATAGCTGCCTCTGATGGGTAAATAAATAGATGGCGTCATTTTATAAGAAAACGACGCCACGGGTATGCGCTCAGGTCATAAATCGGGGAAGTCAGCCACGCCGCATGGTGCCAGTGCCTTGCCCAGGCAGGCCGATTGCGCGGCGCCCACGTATTTTCCCCAGGCGGCAACCGTGGCATAGCCATGCCTGGCATAAAACGCCAGTGCCCGGAGATTGGCCACGCGGGTCGACAGGTACAGCCGCGCATAGCCGTGGCAGCGCGCCTGTGCCTCCACATGCGCCAGCAGCGCCGCACCCACGCCGGCGCTGCCGGGGCGCGCATACATGCGCTTGAGTTCCGCCGTTGCACTGCCTGCCACGCCATCGAGCGGGCGCAGGGCGGCGCAGCCCAGCAGTGCGCCGGCGGCGTCGCGGGCAAGATAAAAGCCGCCGCGCGGCGTG
The DNA here is from genome assembly GCA_963530105.1 of uncultured Janthinobacterium sp. Classification (GTDB taxonomy): domain Bacteria; phylum Pseudomonadota; class Gammaproteobacteria; order Burkholderiales; family Burkholderiaceae_D; genus Janthinobacterium. Next base: position 3,540 of record CAUSDR010000133.1, on the reverse strand, counting down.
GCCGCCTCCACGTCGAACGAGGAGCGGCCACTGTCGCCATTGATGCGCAGCAGCACGCTTGACAATTCATCGAGCAGCAACTGGGCATCCACGCCGGCCGCGTCCGCGGCCTGGATGGTGATGCCCCGCCCGGCGGCCATGCCGCTTAACCGCGCAGCTTGGCGAACGCGGCGGCCATGCTGCCGGCCGGTTCCGGCGCGCTGCGCGACTGCGACTGGTGCTGCGCCATGCTGCGGCGGTCGTTGCGGTCGCCCCGCTGCTCCGGCTTGCTGCCCGCCTGCGGCGCGCTATCCGTCAAACGCATGGTCAGCGCGATGCGCTTGCGCTTTTCATCGACTTCCAGCACCTTCACGCGCACGACTTGTCCCGCCTTCACCACCGTGTGCGGATCCTTGACGAAGGTGTTCGACAGGGCGGAAATGTGCACGAGGCCATCCTGGTGCACGCCGATATCGACGAAGGCGCCAAAGGCGGCCACGTTGGTGACCACGCCCTCGAGGATCATGTCCGGGCGCAAGTCGCGGATTTCTTCCACGCCTTCCTTGAAGGTGGCCGTCGTAAATTCCGGACGCGGGTCGCGGCCCGGCTTTTCCAGCTCTTTTAAAATGTCGGAAATGGTCGGCACGCCGAAGGTCTCATCCGCATATTTGGCGGCGCTGAGGGTTTTCAGCAGGGCTGTTTCGCCAATGACGGCCTTGATGTCCTTTTTGATGTCGGCCAGGATCTTTTCCACCAGCGGGTACGATTCCGGGTGGACGGCCGAGGCGTCCAGCGGATTGTCGCCGCCCATCACGCGCAAAAAGCCTGCCGCCTGTTCGTAGGTCTTGTCGCCCAGGCGCGGCACGGCTTTCAGCGCCGCGCGCGAGGTGAACGCGCCCTTCATGTCGCGGTAGGTGACGATGCTTTGCGCCACGCTGGCCGACAGGCCGGAGACGCGCGCCAGCAGCGGCGCCGACGCCGTGTTGACGTCCACGCCCACGGCGTTCACGCAATCTTCCACCACGGCATCAAGCGAGCGGGCCAGCTGGCTTTGACTCACGTCATGCTGGTACTGGCCCACGCCGATGGATTTCGGGTCGATTTTCACCAGCTCGGCCAGCGGGTCTTGCAGACGGCGGGCGATGGAGACGGCGCCGCGCAGGGACACGTCCATGTCCGGCAATTCCTTCGAGGCGAATTCGGACGCCGAGTACACCGACGCGCCCGCTTCCGAGACGACGATCTTCGTCATCTTCGCTTCCGGGTGCTGCTTGATCAAATCCTGCGCCAGCTTGTCCGTCTCGCGCGAGGCGGTGCCGTTGCCGATGGAAATGAGCGACACATTGTGCTTGGCGGCAAGACGGCCCAGGGTGTGCAGCGAACCGTCCCAGTCGTTCTTCGGCTGGTGCGGGTAGATCACGGCCGTGTCGACGACTTTACCGGTGGCATCGACGACGGCAACCTTGACGCCCGTGCGCAAGCCAGGATCGAGGCCCATGGTGGCGCGCTGGCCGGCAGGCGCGGCCAGCAGCAGCGCCTTCAAATTGGTGGCAAACACGTTGATGGCGTCCAGTTCCGAACGTTCGCGCAGCGCGCCCATCAGTTCCGTTTCCAGGTGCATGAAGCTTTTTACGCGCCAGGTCCAGCGCGCTGTGTCGGCCAGCCACTTGTCGGCCGGACGGCCTTGTTGCTTGATGCCGAAGCGGGCGGCGATGCGGCCTTCGCACGGGTTGTGCGGCGCATCCCACTTCGGTTTTTCCGCTTCCGTGTCCAGGCGCAGGGTGACGTCGAGGATGCCTTCGCGGCGGCCGCGCAGCAGGGCCAGCGCGCGGTGCGATGGCACGGTCGAGATGGTTTCCGAGTAATCGAAATAATCGGCGAATTTTTCGCCTTCGTCCTGCTTGCCTTCCACCACTTTCGATTCGACGATGCCATGTTCCTGCACGTATTCGCGCAAGGTTTGCAGCAAGGTCGCGTCTTCGGCGAAACGTTCCATCAAAATCTGGCGCGCGCCGTCGAGGGCCGCCTTGGTATCCGCCACGCCCGGGTTGTTGCCGTCGGCACTAGTAAACGCGTCGCGCAGGAATTTTCCCGCTTCCATTTCCGGCGTCAGCTCGGGATTGCCCAGCAAGCCGTCGGCCAGCGGCATCAGGCCCGCTTCGATGGCGATCTGCGCCTTCGTGCGGCGCTTCTGCTTGTAGGGCAAATACAAATCTTCCAGGCGCGTCTTGTCTTCCGCGTGCATGACGGCGTCGAGCAGCTCGGGCGTCATCTTGTTCTGTTCCGTGATCGAGGCCACGATGGCGGCGCGCCGCTCTTCCAGCTCGCGCAGGTAGCGCAAGCGCTCTTCGAGCAGGCGCAGCTGGATATCGTCGAGGCCGCCGGTCGCTTCCTTGCGGTAACGGGCGATGAAGGGCACGGTGGCGCCTTCGTCGAGCAGTTCGATGGCGGCGGCAACTTGCACCGGTTTGGCGGCAAGTTCAAGGGCAAGGCGTTGTTCGATAGTGGGCAGCATGGTTGTTTCCAGAGCGATCAAGCCTGGAATGATACGCAATCGGCGCGATTGCGCAATCTTGACAGCGCAAATGGACTGTGCGTTGACAACAGCGTCAACGGGGCGGCAGCAGCGGGCTGGCGGGCGGTGGGGTGCTTGGGCGCTGCGGCGTAACGGACTTGCCAAAGGCATTGCCCATGCGGTGTTCCAGCGCCGCGCGGTTATACAGGCCCAGCTGGTTCGACGGCCGCTGCAGATTCGTTTCCGCCGCCGACAGGCTGGGCGGCGGCCGGCTGGCCGCATCGCCCGCCGGCAGCAATTTTTCATTCAGGCAAGACATCGATTGCACGCGCCGGCCCGCGCTATCGACGGCCGTGCAGCCGCCGTCCGTTTTCTCCGGCGTGACGATGACGACGTGCTCGTCCGCCAGCGCGGGCAGGGCGGCGCAAGCGCATAACAAAACAATCGGGAACAGGCGCGCCATGCTGGCTCCGGGAGCGGTGGAATGAGCCGCCAGCATAGCAGGCGCATGTGTCGCGGCGATGACACACGCCGGCCCGCCAGATGCCTGCATGTCATGCAGTTGTCATTTTGTGAAGCTACTATCTTGCCATTCTGCAGGCAACATTGCAGTCAAGACACTTCCTTTGCAGGCTCTCGTTGATTCCCTTGGAACATGACACGAACCCACCGCCGCACCGCAACGGGCAATGCCCTGGCCCTGTCCGCGTGTTTGCTGATGACATTGATGGCATTCGTGTGTCCGGCAGCGGTCGCGGCCGACGTGGATGCCCCGCCGGCCGCGACCTTGCGCTTCGACCTGGCCGCGCAGCCGCTCGACGCCGCCCTGGTGGCGTTTGGCGAAGCGACGGGCTATTCCGTGCTGGTCAGCAGCCAGCTGGCGGCGGGCCGCATGGCGTCTCCCGTGCGCGGCGACTACACGCCGGCCGAAGCGCTGCAGCGCCTGCTGGCAGGCACGCAGCTGGGCGCGCGCTTCAGCGGCAGCAATGCGTTTACCTTGCTGGCGCGGGCCGGCGAACCGCCGGCGTCAGTGGCCGCCCCTGCCG
>CAUSDR010000132.1:0-13282 GCA_963530105.1 uncultured Janthinobacterium sp. | reverse complement strand
GCGGTTTTCGATCGTCAGGCCGCCGATCTCCAGCACATCGCTTTCATTGGCGTAGGGAACGAATTTCTTTGCGCACATAAGGCTTCCTCTCAAACGGATTATCTTTTGGACTTGCTGTTGATCTTCGGCAAACTCAGCATGCGCAGCTTCTGCTGCCGCGTCAGCGACGGTAACAGATCGATGCCTATCCTGTCTTCCAGTTGCGCAATGCTCAGCACTTCATACTGCTTGGTATCGACATTTTCAATGAAGTAGGCGGCGCCGGCGCGCTGGCGCGGGCTGTACACGGCCTTGTACAAATGGCTGGGCACGATCACGCGCCCCACCTTGCGCAGGTTGCCGCCGATAAAGGCCGGCCCCGTGATCACGTACAGGTCGCCCTCCTTCTTCGCCATCTTGCGCACGGCGCCTTCGATGCCGGCCCACACATAGCGGTTGTTGCGCGCATCCTGCGGCACCATGTTGGCCAGGGTAAAGCTGTCGCGCTGGCTCTGGCGGTCGGGCATGTCGCCGTTCGGCGCCATGTGGCCCCGGTCGAAGCCGCTGCGCGCATAGTCGGCCAGTTCCGCGCGCTGGCCGGCGGGCAGCTTGCGCTCGGCGTGGAAAGAGTTTTCACGCGACAAATCCTGCGCCGCTTCCAGGTTGCTCGCCTTTAAGTGTTCTGCCGACCACAGCGGCGTGCGAGTGATACCCGAATGCATCACGCCAAACACGGTGTAGCACAGCTCCCTGGTCGCCACGTCCAGCTTGGGGTTGGTGATTTCCGGCTTGCGGCCGTCGACATAGTGGGAGGGACAGGCATCGGCATGCGCCAGGTTCGCGGCAAAGGCGGACGCCAGCAAGCCGCACGCCAGGGTCAGCCTGGCGATCGATCGTTGAATCATATTTCCCTAATTGAAATCTTTGCAGGCCAGCATTCTAGCGGAGGATGGCGCCGCGCGACAAACCTGGCGTGCGCGCCGCGCGCGGCGGCAAACGGGCCGGCAAACGGCACTGCAGGCGGGCCGGCGGCGAGCTGGCGCAAATAATGGCCAAGGCGCCGCGCAGCCGCATTCATATCTGCTAAGATTGACTTGATTCGTTCGCATCGACCATTCAAGATCCGGAGAGCATATGATCAAAAAAACCCTGCTGCTGATCGTTGTCGTCGTCGCCGCCATCCTCGGCTACGCCACCACCAAGCCTGACACCTTCAGTGTCCAGCGCGAAATCACCATCAACGCCCCGCCCGACAAAATCGCCCACCTGATCACGGACTTCCATTACTGGGCCGCCTGGTCGCCATGGGAAAAACTCGATCCCGCCATGCGCCGCACGTTTACGGGCCCGGCCAGCGGCCTGGGCGCGCAATATGCATGGCAAGGCAACGACAAGGTCGGGGCCGGACGCATGGAAATCATCGAGGCGCCCCAGCCGGAGCGCACCGTCATCAAGCTGGACTTCCTGAAGCCGTTCGAAAGCCACAACACCACCACCTTCACCATGACGCCCGATGGCGCGGCGACGAAAGTCAACTGGACCATGACGGGCCCCAGCCCTTATGTCAGCAAGGTCATGACGGTCTTCGTCAGCATGGACCGCATGATCGGCAAGGATTTCGAAAAAGGCTTGAACAACCTGAAAGCGGCAGCCGAGCGCTGAGCACCCGCCGCCGTCACGCCAACAGGGCCCGCGCGGCCCTGTTTTGCATTGCGCCGCCAGCCCCGGCGGCCAGCGTCAGAACTGCTCGACCCAGGCTGCCAGGTGATCGGGCGTGAGGGCCGGTTCGGCCTGCGCCAGCTTGCCCTGCAAGCCCTGCTCGCCCTTGCTCAGCTGCAGGGACCAGCCGCGACGCGCCAGCCACAGCAGGCTGGCCAGCCAGAAGGCGTGGGTGGCCGAGACGGGCGTGGTGGTCGGCGTTTCCAGGAATTCCGTCAGCAGGCGCCCGTCGAGGAACAGCGCCGTGCCGCCCTGGTTTTGCAGCGCCGCGCCAAACGCGGGCAGCAGCATGTCGACGGCCTGCTCCACGCCGCGCCCCGGATGCTCGCGTTCGAGCGTCTCGAGCTGCAGACGCACGGCGGCGCCAAAGGCCGTGCTGCGGAATGCTTCGGAGCTGACCAGGTCGGCATAATCCATGAGCAGCCAGTCCGGCTCGGGCGGCGTGACGCCGGCCGTCAGGGCCGCCGACAGGTACGCTTCCACGGGCAATTGCTGCTCCGGCCCGGCCAGGCTGGCGCACAGGGTGTACAGGGTGCCGATGCGGTTGGCGATGGCTTGCCGCTGGCGCACCATCAGCTTTTCACGCAGCAGCTGCGCATGTTCATTGCGCAGCCGCGCCAGCTCCAGCGCCTGCTTCAATTCCATGCGCAGGGCCGCGATATCCCATGGCTTCTGGATGTAGCGGTGGATCTGCCCCTGGTTGACGGCTTCCACCGTATGCTCGAGTTCGGAATACGCGGTCGTCAGGATGCGCACGATGTGCGGATGGCGGTCCCAGCAATACGACAGCAATTCATTGCCATACGCGCCAGGCATGCGCTGGTCGGACACCAGCACGGCGATGCGGTCCGCGTGCTCGTCGAGAATGCGCTTGCCCTCCTCGACCGAGGTGGCCGTCAACACGTCGGCCAGCGGCGCGATGGCGCGCTGGAAGTATTTGAGGGCGTTGGCCTCGTCATCGACATAGAGTATCGTCGGCAAGCCTTGCGCCGGCTCACGCTGAGCCGGTAAACGCAGATTGGCGTCAATCATGCTCGTTCCTTATATGTACTGGAAAATTCAGGGTTACCGTGGTGGAACTGCCAAACTCGGTGGCGATGTCGAGATTGCCGCCGAACGATTGCATCATGCGGTGACAAAATACCATGCCCCAGCCTTTGCCTTCCTCGCTGCTGACGCTGACGGGGTCGTTCAAGAGCTGCTCGACAATTTCGGGGGCGATGCCGGCGCCATTGTCGCGCACCTGGATATGGCCGGCGCCGATGCGGATGTGGATCAGCGGCTGCGCCTGCTCTTCGGCGGAGCGCAGGGCATTGCGCAGCACCGACGAGAGAATCAGCGCGACGCAATTGGGCGACTCGGCGATGGCGAAATCCTCGCCATCTTCCAGCGTGATGGCGGCGCGCTGCTCGGCGCTCAAGGGATAGCTGTCGAGCAAGGTGGCCAGCAGCTGGCGCGCGCTGCCGGCGCCACGCCCGCCCTGCATGCCGGGCCCGGCACTGGCCAGGCGCACCGTATCGACGAAGCTGGCGAGAACGGACAGGCAATAGCGCGCATTGTCGTGCATCAAGGCGGCCGCCTCGCCAATCTCGGCCTGCGGCCCGCCAGCCGCCTGCGCGCGCCGCTCGATGCCGCGCGCGAAGTTGGCCATGGCCGCCAGCGGCGTATTGAGCTCGTGCGCGAGGAAAGCCAGCGATTCCTCCATCGCCACCAGGCCCTGGCGCCGCGCGGTGCGCTCGCGCCCCGTCTGCACGGCCAGTTGCAGCGCCGTTTGCATGGCGGCCATGTCGAGCGGCTTTTCCAGCAGGCGGAACAGGGTGCCGCCATTGATCAGTTCGAGCAGCACGTCCTTGTCCGCATACGCCGTGACCAGCATGCAGACGACGTGCGGATAGCGCTGCGCCACTTCCTGCAGCAATTCGCTGCCCAGGCGGTCGGGCATGCGGTAGTCGGTGACCAGCACCTCGATGTGGGCGGCCTCGTCTTCCAGCAAGGCCAGCGCCGCGTCGACGCTCTGCGCCGTCAGCACGCGGTAGCGCGAAGCGAAGGCGCGTTCGAAGTACTTGCAGGCCAGTGGCTCGTCGTCCACGTACAGCACGCTGGCGCGGCTATCGCTGTCCATGCTAGCGGCCCTCCCAGTCCGAGCGCTGCAAATCGAAATTCATGCTGGCCCACTCGCCCAGCACGCTTTCGGCGCTGAGCGTGCCGCCGTGGCGTTCGATCACGCCATAGCTGATGCTCAGGCCCAGGCCCAGTCCCTGCCCCACTTCGCGCGTGGTAAAGAAGGGCTCGAACACGCGCGCCAGGTTTTCCGGCGCGATGCCGGGGCCGTTGTCGCGCACGCTGATGCGCAGGCGGTCATCGTGCCAGTGCGCCGTGATGCGGATCTCGAACGGCTGTGCGTTGCCCTTGCGCATGGACAGCACGGCATTGCCCAGCAAGTTGATCAGCACGCCCACGATGGCGGCCTCGTCGCCGCGCACCAGGGTGTCGATCGGCAAGTCGTGGCTGATGCTGACATTCTTCGTTTCATGTCCCACCAGGCGGATGGCGGCGTCGAGCGCGCTGCGGAACTGGAAGTGCCCCGTTTCCAGCTGGTTGCCGCTCTTGCGGTAGGCAAAGGTTTTCAAGTCCGACACGATGTGCTGCACGCGCAGCATGCCCTGCTTGGCGTCGGCCAGGCATTCGCTGACGAGCGCGCTTTGCTTGGCAGCCGGGTCTTCGATGGCCACCTCGATGGCCATCATGCAGAAATTCACGGGATTGTTCACTTCATGCAGCATGCCGGCGGCCAGGGTGCCCAGCGCGGCCATCTTTTCCTGCTGCAGCATCTGGCCCTTGATATCGGCCAGGCTCTTGTTCGTTTCTTCCAGCTGCGTATTTTTCAGCGCCACTTCCGCCTTCAGCTGGAACAGCATGAAGCGGGCGCGCTCGTTAAAGTAGGTAAACACGGCGCTGATGCTGGCCGACATGATGAGGAACAGGCAATTGACGACAAAGGTGCCCGGCAAGTCGAAGCCGCCCGCATGCCAGACACAGGCCGCGATATACAGCAGGCAGGAAATGGCGCCGAAGACCATGTTTTGCCACAGGCCGAACGCCAGCACGATGCCCGAGGAATAGATGGCCAGGGTCATGCCCACGTAATAGATCGAGGTGGCGCCTTCCGTGACGGCGATCATCCAGGCGATCATGATTTGCGGCAAGATCAGCCAGACGAAGGTGAGGCCCTGGATGCGGTCTTGCGCCCAGCGCGTGCGCATGGCCAGCACGACGATGAAAATCAGGACGGAAACGAGCACGCGCGCGCTGGTGAACGCCGACTGCATGTCCGGATACAGGGCCGAATCGAGGCTCATGCCCAGCAGGATGAGGACGATGCCCGTGTAGGCGCCGCCGCGGCTGAACTCCAGGCGGAAATCGCGCAAAACGGCCGAGTAGCCGGCCTGCAGGCCCGGGTTATCCATCAAGGAATGCTCACTTCCGCAAACACATTCACGCCCGTGGCGTCGACATAGATATGGTGTGAGGTCGCATGCTCGGGCAGCAAGGCCGACAAGCTGGCTTCATTGCGATAGATCAAATGCCATTCCAGCAAATGTTCCATGCCGAACTTGCCCGGATTGTCGGCATGCACATTCGTCACCAGCAGGCGCCCGCCCGGCCCCACGCGCGAGGCGAAGTGCAGCAGCAGGCGCGCGCACACCTTGTCGGACAGGTAGTCGAAGAGGCCGGCGCAATACACGGCGTCGAAACTGCCGGGCAAGCCGGTGGCGCCCGAGCCATGGCGGCGCTTGAGCAGGTTGTGCACGGAGTCGTGCACGTAATCGATTTCCACCACGCGCCCCGTGCGCTGCATGATGGTGGTCAGGCGCGCGCGCGTCCAGTCCAGCGTCTCGCTGCTGAAATCGACCAGCTCGAACGCCAGCCACTGCGCATCCGGGCACGTTTCCAGGAAGCGCTGCACTTCGATGGCCGGGCCGCAGCCCACGTTGAGCACTTTATACACGCGCCCCGCCGCGCGCGCCGCGGCCGCCTTTTGCCCCAGGAATTCGGTCAGGATATCGATGCGGTTGCGGTGCGCCGTGGCGACGGCGGCCTGCAGGAATGCCGCATTGACGATCTGGAAATAGGTGCTGGGCCCCTGGCGCGGATCGTCAAGCAGCTGGTTGACCATCTGGTAGTCGCCCGCATAGCCGAGCGGCTTGGTAAAGGTGCGGAAGACGAAGGGCGCGCGCAGGATCAGCGGATGCAGCGCCGTCTGGGCAAACGCGCGGTGCGCCGGCGCCCGCTCTTCCTCGACCAGCGCGGCTTCCACTTCCAGCTGGCGCAGGTAAAGCTGGGTCTGCTCCATCAGCGGCAGGGCCAGCTCGTCGAAAATATCGGCGCGCAAGCGGCCGTTTTCTTTCGGCAGCGAATCCGACATGTCGACCTGCTCGACCCAGCGCGCCACTTCCGACAAGAAGGCGCGCATTTCGTTGACGACGATCTGGTAGTCGCGGCGGATGCGGAAGCGTTCGCCCCAGCCCGCCACAAAGGCGCTGGACTCTTTCGCCACCGCGCCCTTGACCACCACCACGTCGCTCAGTTCGCGCCACTCGTCGATCAGGGTGACGGAAACGATGGCCGTCAAGCCCGTGTTGACGCTGCTGATGACGACGGCCTTGCCGACGTAGGCATTTTTCGCCCCCATGCGCACCGTCAGCTCGTTGAGCACCTCGCTGACCTGCACAATCGAGTAGGGATTGTAGATTTCCATCACCAGCGAATTGCGCTGCAAGTTGAAAATCGTGCCGCGCACCGCCTCACCCTGGGTGTTGCGGAAACTGACGACTGGATCGATTTGCGATTGTGAATACACGATTGAGCATTATCAAGTGCCCGGTTTCCAGCGCGCCCAGGTTTGGGGGGGCGCCAGTCGCCAGACTGGGTTAAGGCAAGGCAAACCGGTCGTTTGCCGCCGGCCCGCCATCGATATGGGGCGCTGCGGCGTCGTGTGACGCCACGCTTGCCGGACCGCCTCAAAGCGCGTCTGTTCGCTCTCTCATCGAGTGTACTATGGATGTAGCAGAACGGGCAATTGTTCCCTCTGGAACGACTTGCCGTGGGGCCGGCGCGCAACGCTGCCCGGCGCCCGACGGGAAATTGCCTTCAACCGGCCACGAACAGGGCCAGCGCATGACGCAGCAGCTGCGGCGTCTGGCCCGTCCAGCGCTTGAATGAGCGGCGAAAGTTGGTGGCATCATGAAAGCCAAGATACGCGGCCACGGCGTCATTGTCGTAGCCATGCGCCTGGAACAGGTAGATCGACTTGTGCGCGCGCACCTGGTCCAGCTCGGCCTGGAAATGCGTGCCGTGGCGCGCCAGGTGGCGCTTCAAGGTGGCGGGGCTGACGCCGAAATCCTGCGCCGTGCGCTCCAGCGTGGGCGCGCAACGGATATTGGCCAGCAGGTAGTCGTACAGTCCGCCAAGCAGGCTGGCCGCGGGCGCGGGCGCCAGTGCCGCCGCCCGCAGGGCCAGCGCGGCCGCCGTGGCATTGCCGCGCGGCCAGGGCTTGTCCAGCCAGCTGGAATCGATCAGCATGGCGTCGACCTGGCAATCGAAGCGCAAGGCGTGGCCCAGGTGCACTTCGTGCTGCTCCACGTGGCGCGGCCGCGCGCGGTTGAAACAGAAGCGCCACGGCAAGGCCTCGCCTGCCAGCCAGCGGCACATGGCGGCCAGCGCCGTCATGTGCATTTCCACCAGAAACGGCAACTGGCTGGGCGCGCCGAAGGCGTCGGTCCAGTACAGCACGTGCATGTCGCCCGCCTCGCGCAGGCGCGGCTGCAGCAGCGGACACAGCAAGGTATGGAAGTCGCACAGGATGGCCAGTGCCTGGCGCAGGTTCTGCGCCTGCAGCAAGGCGTGGCTGACGGCGCCGTAATGGCCGGGCAGCATTTGCTGGCCCAGCATGAAGCTGGTGTCGGCGCTGTCGAGGCCGCGCGCCACATTGGCCAGCAATTGCAGGTATTGCGCGGCGCTGACCTGGCTTTCCTCGGACGGCAGCGCGCCATCGTCGAGGCCCGTGCCCTTGAGCAGCGGCGCCGTCGCCAGTTCGCGGCTGCGCGCATAGTCGAGCACCAGCGCCGGCTGGTGCCGCGCCGCGATGCCGGGGTCGCCCTGCTGCTGCAGCTGCATCAGGCGGGCGCGGCGGCGCTGGCGCCGGGGCCTGGACTGAGGCCGGCGCCGCGGCCCGGCGTTTCCACTGCCCGGCTCAGTTCGGCCAGCACCACTTCCGGCACGCCATCCGTCAGCGCGCAGGCATGGCGCAGGCTGAGGCCGATTGCGCGGTTGTCGTTGGCGTGATGGCGCATCTGCCCCACCATGGCGCACAGGTGGCGCGCATTGGCCGCCGCGTCTTCGCGCGACACGCCAGGCATCAGCACGGCAAAGCGGTCGCCCGCGTAACGGCACAGCAAGTCGTCATTGCGCAAGTTCAGCAGCAGCATGTGCCCCACGGCTTGCAGCACGCGGTCGCCTTCGCGGTGGCCATGTTCGCGGTTAATCAAATGAAAGCTGTCGATGTCGAGCAGCACCAGCGCGCAATCGAGGCCCGGGCGGCGTTCCTGCTCTAGGCGCATCTGCGTGCGCAGGTAGCTGGCGTCGGCCAGCTGCGTGATGCGGTCGAAGGCACGGTGGTCGCGGAACAGGCGTTCGCGCTTTTGCAGGTGTTCATTCAGGCGAAATTGTTCCTGGCGCCAATAGTACATACCGATGGTCAATACCAGCATGCCGAACGGGATCAAGGCTTCGAGCCAGTTGTCCCAGACGGCGCTCTTGTCGACGGCAAAGAATTCATCCAGACAATCGGCCCAGGAACCCAGCATGATGGCGCACAGGCCGCCGGCGATCAGGCTCGTCACCAGGCCGCGCGGACGGCTGCTCAGGGTAAACAGGAACCACACGCCCGCCATGACGGCCGTGCCGCCTTCACAGACGATATCCATCCACTTCCAGATGGCAAACGGTTTCACGTGCCCGAAAGTGGCGTACAGAAAAAAGAACAGTGGCAAGGCCAGCGCGGCGGCGATCAGGCTGTTACGGTGCAATGGCAGCATGTGGGAAAACCTCTAAAAGTGGTGCTGTCGCCACGATAGCGCCCGCCCATGACGGCACGATGACACGCCGCACAGCCGTGCGACAGGTGCAAACGGCTCAACATTGCCTGCGCGCCCGATGTAAAAGCGGCAAGCCATTGCCCGTGCGCCCTGCGCCGGCAGGTCATTTCAGCTCACCATGCTTCATTTCCGCCTGGAAAGCGCCTGCCTGCCGTTGTTTTCAGGGTGACAAGCCCGCCCCTGTCACGCAACCGTCATATTTGCTGCCTAGAATCCGCCCGGTTCCTTCCCCCTCACCGAGCCCTTCATGAAAACCATGCACACTTCGACTCCCTCCCCGCTGCGCCTGACGGCCGTGGCCCTCGGCATCATGGCCGTCTTCGGCGGCACCAGCCAGGCCCAGGCGCAGACGCCGGCCCAGGATGATGGCCAGCCGGCCGCCACCGTGGTCGTCAGCGGCCAGCGCGCCAGCCTGCGCAACGCCATCGCGGCGCAGGAAAAGGCCGACAACATCATCAGCGTCATCAGCAGCGACGATATCGGCGGCTTGCCGGACAAGAACGCGGCCGAGGCGCTGGCCCGCCTGCCGGGCGTGTCCGTGCAGCGCGACCAGGGCGAAGGCCGCTACATCACCGTGCGCGGCCTGGGCCCGGACCTGAATGCCGTCACCATTAACGGCGCGCTGGTGCCGTCGCCGGAAGCGGGCCGCCGCGCCGTGGCGCTGGACATCCTGCCAGCCGGCCTGATCCGCACGCTGGAAGTGTCGAAAACCTTGCTGCCGGAAATGGACGCCAACTCGCTGGGCGCCACCGTGGAAGTGAAATCGCTGTCCGCCTTCGATTTGCCGGGCAAGCTGCTGTCGGCCAACGTGGGCGCCAGCCATGATGAAAAAACGGGCAAGACCAGCCCCAGCGGCGGCGCCCTGTGGGCCCAGCGCTTCCTCGACGGCAAGCTGGGCGTGGCCGCCGGCCTGAGCGCGGAAAAGCGCTCGTTCGGCTCCGATGACGTGGAAACGGGCGGCTCCTGGAGCAAGGGCAAATTATCCAGCCTGGAGCTGCGCGACTACCTGCCCGTGCGCAAGCGCGGCGCCCTGGCCGTCAACCTCGATTACCGTCCGGAAGCGGGCAATACCTGGTTCCTGCGCTCCTTCCTCAGCGAATTTTCCGACAATGAAGTGCGCGACCGCCTGACCATCAGCAACATTGCCGGCGGCAGCCTGGCCGAAGGAGAAACGGCCAGCGCGCGCGCCGAGCGCCGCATCCGCCAGCGCAAGTACACGCAGCAAGTGCGCTCGCTCGTGCTGGGCACGCAGCAGAAATCGGGCGACTGGACGCTGGACGTGAAAGGCGGCATGAGCCGCGCCACGGAAGACACGCCGGAATCGCTGAACGATGGCCGTTTCCGCGGCGTCAGCAACTTTACGGGCATCAGCTTCACGGACACGCAGGAACCCAGCCTGAGCGGCCCCGCCGCGCTGTACGACCCGGCCAGCTACGCGCTCAACGCCATCACCCTGCAAAAGCGCTACTCGAAGGACAATGAACACCACGCGCGCATCGACCTGGCGCGCAAGTTCGACATCGCCACCCTGAAATTCGGCGCCAAGATCAGCCGCCGCGAAAAAACCAATGACACGGATCAATGGGCCTATAACAGCAGCAAGGCCACGAGCGGCAATTACTGGGGCGCCGGTTCCACCTCGATGAGCAATTTCGTGCAGGGCCACACGCTCGATTACGACCTGGGCAACATCGGCGTGGCGCTGGACCCGGCGCTGATCCGCGCCCGCGTGGCGGGCCTGGACCGCGACAAGGCGCGCCTGGCCACGGAATCCGTCATCAACGACTACCGCATGCATGAAGACATCAGCGCCATGTACGTGCAGAACAGCTATGACTTCGACGCCTGGCACGTCCTGGGCGGCGTGCGCGCCGAGCGCACCAGCTTTGAAGCGGCCGGCTCGCAAGTGGACAGCGCCGGCGCCGCCACGCCATTGACGCGCGAACGGTCATACACCAACTGGCTGCCGAACCTGCAGACGCGCTATGACCTGGATCAACATACCAGCGTGCGCGCCGCCTGGACGCAGGCCGTGGTGCGCGCCAATTTCAGCCAGCTGGCGCCCGGCATCAGCCTGGCCAGCAACACGGAAGCCGTGATCGGCAACCCGGACCTGAAACCGCTGAAAGCCAATAACCTGGACCTGGGCATCGAGCGCGTGCTGGGCAACGACGGCGTGATGTCGGCCTACGGCTTTTACAAGGACATCAAGAACTTCACCTACACGACCAACCTGGCCGGCACGGGCCAGTGGACGGGCTACACGACGGCCACCTCGTATGCGAATGGCGACGCGGCAAAAGTGAAAGGCATCGAACTGGCCTACATGCAGCCGCTGCGCATGCTGCCGGCGCCCTTCAACAAGTTCCTCGTCGGCGTCAACGGCACCCTGAGCACCTCGAGCGCGCGCATCGGCCGCTTCGACAAGGCCAGCAACAGGCAGGTCAGCCGCGACATCCGCCTGCCGGGCCAGTCGAACCAGGTGATGAACTTGATGCTGGGCTATGAAACGGGACCCGTCAGCGCCCGCCTGGCCCTTAACTACAAGTCGCCTTATCTGCTGGAAATGGGCGGCGACATCCTCGACCGCAGCCAGGACCACATCGTCGACAGCCAGAAACAGCTCGATTTCTCGCTGTCTTACCAGATCAACAAGCAATTCCAGGTGATGTTCGAAGCGGCTAACCTGAACAACGAAAAATACTATGTGTACCAGGGCACGAAGCAATACAACGTGCAGAACGAACAATATGGCCGCACTTTTAAAGTGAGCCTGAAAGCCAGCGCCTTCTGATGATGATCGTAACCACCATGAAAAAAACCGTACTCTGCAGCGCATTGCTGGCCACATTTTGCCTGGCGGGCACGGCGCAAGCCGCCCCCGCCAACGCCCTGCCTTCCTTCACGCAGGAGGCCGAGGAACTGGCGCGCCTGCCCGGCGGCGGCTGGTTGACATTGGACAAGCACGGCTTGCGCCTGTTTAACGCCGGCGGCCAGGAACAGGACCGCATCGCCGTGCGCGCCAAGCAGCTCGACACGCGCATCGATGGCGGCCAGGTGCTGGCCGTCTTCCTGGAAGCGGACACGCAGCGCCCGCTGCCCGTCGCCGTCGACGTGCAGGCCGGCAAGCTGCAGCGCCTGGCGCCATTCCCTGTGCCAACTTTTGCCGTGGAAGCGTCATGCTTGTACCGCGACGCCCAGCAGCTAGCCCATTTATTTTTGATCGGCAAGGATGGGCAGGCGGAACAATGGGTGATGCAGGGCGAGCAGCGCCAGCTGGTGCGCAAGCTGGCCTTGCCGCCGCACGCCAAGCATTGCCGGGTGGACGATGGCGCCCGGCGCCTGCTGGTCAGCGAAGCGAACATGGGCGTGTGGGCGTACGACGCCGAGTCCGAAGGCATGGGCAAGCGCGAAGTGGTGGCCCTGCGCAAGCCGTATGGCCAGCTGGACCGCGGCGCCGGCGCCCTGGCCGTGCTGCCAGGCGGCGTGGCCGTGCTCGACGGCAAGGCGGAAAAGCTGCACCTGCTGGCGCGCCAGGGCGGCCAATGGATGGCCCAGCCGGCGCAAACGGTGGCCCTGAACGTGCGCAAGGGCGACAGCCAGCTGGCACTGGATGGCAATGCGCTCCTGCTGCGCGGCAAGAATGGCTGGCAGGCGCGGCCCTTGAAATGGAGCGGTAAGGCGGAAACGCCGTCCCCTGTCGCCATCATCGCGCCGCAGGCGCAGACGGAACCGATGGCGCGCCAGGGCGACGCGGCCGACGATCCCGCCATCTGGCTGGCCAGCGACCCGGCCCATGCGCGCATTCTCGGCACCAACAAGAAGCAAGGGTTGGTGGTCTACGACTTGCAGGGTAAGCAAACCCAGCTGCTGGAAGTGGGCCGTCTGAACAATGTCGACGTGCGGCAGCACATCCGCCTGGGCGACAGCAAGGTGGACCTGGCGGTGGCCACCCAGCGCGATGACAACAGCATGATGCTGTTTACCATCAATGCCGATGGCGTGGTGGCCGAGGCGGGCCGCTTCCCCACTGGCTTGAACAGCATCTACGGCATGTGCTTGTACCAGCCGGCAAGTGGCGGCGTGGAAGCGTTCATCAATGACAAGGATGGCACCTTCCAGCAATACCGCATCGGCCTGGACGGCGACAAGTTCACGGCCAGCCTGTTGCGCAGCTTCAAGGTGGCCACGCAACCGGAAGGCTGCGTGGCCGACGATCCCAATGGCCGCCTGTTCCTGGGCGAGGAAACGCGCGGCGTCTGGACCACGTCGGCCGACGCCGCCAAGCCCGACGCCCTGGCCATGGTCTTGCCCGTCGGCCTGCACCTGACGGCGGACGTGGAAGGCATGGCCATCTACCGCAAGGCGGGCGGCGCATCCGGCACGGGCTATCTGGTCGTGTCCAGCCAGGGCGACAGCAGCTACGT
>CAUSDR010000131.1:0-13316 GCA_963530105.1 uncultured Janthinobacterium sp. | reverse complement strand
GCCCTGCTGTCTGAGTCTGCATATCCAACCGACAGGAGTGCCCCATGCAAGCCTTCCAGTGGCAAGCCTTCATCGCCCAGTTCGCTACTTTGAACCAGCGCCAACGCCAGGCGGGCATCGCCCTGCTACGCGCCACGGCGCCGCAAGACGCTGCCGTGGCCTTGCTTGACGACGCGGCGCGGCAGCGCTTGCACTGCCCCGCCTGCCAATCGAAGCACTTGCACCGGCATGGCCACGCGCACGGCTGGCAACGCTACCGCTGCGTAGCGTGCGGGCGCACCTTCAATGCTCTGACGGGCACGCCGCTGGCGCATTTGCGCCACAAGGAACTATGGCTCGATTACGCCGCTTGCCTGCTCGATTCGCGCTCGGTGCGCCAGGCGGCCAGCCAGCTGGGCGTGCACCGCAACACCACGTTTCGCTGGCGCCACCGCTTTTTAAGCCTGGCGAAAACGGACCGGCCGCACTGCCTGCATGGCATTGCCGAGGCCGATGAACTGTATGTGCTGGAGTCGCAGAAAGGGGCGCGGCGCCTGACGCGGCCGGCGCGCCGCCGTGGCGGCCATGCGCACTTGCGCGGTATTTCCCATGAACACGTCTGCATCCTGGTGGCGCGCGACCGCACAGGGCAGACCCTGGCGTTTGTCACGGGCCGGGGACAGCTGGACAAGGCCCAGCTGCACCATTGTTTGCTGCCCGTGATGGATCACGATGTGCTGCTGGTGACGGATGGGCATGCCGCCTATCCAGGCTTTGCGAGGGAGGCCGGCATCAGCCACCAGGCTGTCAATCTGCGCGCCGGTATCCGCGTGCGCGGCGCCGTGCACGTGCAGAACGTGAATGCCTATCATAGCCGCTTGCGCGGCTGGCTGCAGCGTTTTCACGGCGTCGCCAGCCGTTACCTGCCGAACTACCTGGGCTGGCGCTGGATGCTCGATGCCGGGCGCATCCGGTCCCCTGAAGCATTACTGAAAGCAACGCTGGGTGAGTTCCCACACTTGACGGTGACATAGCCTTAGAAATCGCGCAAGCGGTCGAACACCTCGTACAGGCTGGCGGCGTCAAAACGGCCCGCCCCTGCGCGCTGCTGCACTTGCGTCAAGACCTGCTCCAGCGCCATGTAGATTTCGTCGCGCTCCACCGTTTCGATGATGCTGGAACGCCGATCGATCTGGTTGAACACGGCGACATAGTCGGCAACCATCTGCCGGGCAATGGCTTGCGCGGCCGCGCCATCCGTCTCCGCATCGATGGCGCGCGCCGCCGCCAGCAGCTTTTTGTATGCCTGCGCCGCCTTTTTGGCCTGCGCCACGGCGATGTGCCCGCGGCCATCCCAGTCGCGGAACGGGTTGTCCAGGTTGTCCGCCAGCCATTCCGGCTTGCGCGGGCGCGTGATGGACAGATCCAGTCCCGGCGCCGCCGCCTTTTTATAGCGGGCCTTGATGGCCTTGGCCGCGTCGGCCGGCAGGCTGGCCAGGTGCAAGCGGGACAAGGCCGGCATCTGCGCCGGCGCGGGAAACTCGTCGGGGCCGTAGCCAAACAGTTCATGGGCGGAAAATTCGCGCAGGCGCGTCAGGCTGGCGATGCTGCCCAGGCTGGAAGCGATGCCCGGCTTGCCCCACACGGCCAAATCCAGCAGTTGCGGAAAGCGCCGGGCGACGGCGGCAAAATCCACGGCCGGCATCGCGCTCAGCGACAGGCGCGCCAGCTGGTCGAGGCCGTGGAACGGCGCCAGCACGCCCGTCAATTGCAGGCGCAGGAAGCGTCCCGCATGCGGGTCGTCGATGCGCAGCGCGGGCGACGGCGCGCCATTCAGGATCAAGATTGACAGGCCATCGTTCAGGCGCACGGTTTGCAGCCCTTGCGGATGCAGGATGAGCCGGCTGACATTGCTGTTACGCAAGTCGAGTTCCGCGACCGTCGATGACTGCCACTGCACTTCACTGATCAGGGGGTGGCTGTTGATGTAGGCGGCCAAGGCCGCGCTGCCGTCGCGCGTCTCGATCGCCGTCAGGCAGGGCAGCTGGTCCAGTTCCGCCACGTCGCCCAGCGCCTGCACGATGCTGTCGCTGATCCGGCTCGTATTCTGGCGCACGGCCTGGCCGCCGATCATCACCTCCTGGCTGGATGCGGCCTTGAAGCGCTGGCGCCTGGCGGGGTCGACCTGTTCCCAGCGGCGCTGGCGGTACACGCTGTCGCCCATGTGCCAGCCGCCGCTGTAGCTCTTCACTTCCCCGTCCACCAGCGGCGCCACGTTGGCGATGAAGGTGTAGTGCGGCGGAATTCTGGCGTTGGCAAAACTGTGGTCGTGGCGGCTGTTCCAGAAATAATAGTCGCATACCAGCGGGCGCATCGCCTGCACGGCCGCGGCGTCGGGCAAGGCATCGCCCGTCCAGTCCAGCTGCAAAATGGCGGCCAGCGGCGCACCGCTGGACGATCCCGCATCGTCGATGGCCGTGACCTGGCAAGCCACATACTGCTGCAGCCTGGACGAAAACACGCTGTAAATATCTCCAACCTTGGCAAGCACTATCTCTCCTTCCGGCGAATGCTGAGGCCCGCACGATAGCAAAGATTGACGGCGCGCGGCGTACGCGCCGCCACGCTGCCTGCCCCGGCCAGTCCGTCAATCCGCGTGCAGCTTGTGGTGCATGCGGCGCAAGCCCAGCCACACGGCGGCCGCCACGAAGGGCACCAGCGCGCCGACGAGGATTTCCGGGTTCACGGGCAGCCCCATGACCTTGGCCGCCTTGCCCGTGTAGCTGAACAGGCCGATCACGTAATAGGAAATGGCCGCCACCGACAAGCCTTCCACCGCCTGCTGCAGGCGCAGCTGCTGCGCGGCGCGGGCGTTCATCGATTGCAGGATTTGCCGGTTCTGCAATTCCTGCACGATGCCCACGCGCGTGCGCAGCAAGTCATTCGTGTTGGCGATGCGCTGCGCCATGGCTTCCTGGCGGCTGGCCATCGCTTCGCACGTGTTCATGGCCGGCGTCAAACGGCGGTCCATGAATTCCTCCACCGTGGGAATGCCCTCGATGCGCACTTCGCGCAACTCCTCGATGCGCGCCTTCACCAGCCCCATGTAGGCTTTCGAAGCGGAAAAACGGTAGCTATTGTCGAGCGACAACTTTTCAATGCGGGCCGCCAGGCGCGTGATGCGGTCGAGCAAGGTTTGTTCGGCCACGCCCTCGTCGGCCTTGACCAGGCCCGGCGCATCGTCCGTATCGACCATGGCGGCGGCCAGGGTGGCCAGTTCATTCTCGATGGCGTTCAGGGATGGCGCCGCCTGCATGGCGTACGGCAAGCCCAGCAAGGCCATCATGCGGTAGGTTTCGATTTCCAGCACGCGCTGCACCAGGCGGCCCGACTGCTGCGAACGCATGCCCGCGTCGCGGATGACGAAGCGGCTGAAGCCGTCGGACTGGATGGTGAAATCCGTCCACAACTCGCCGCCCTGCAGCACCTTGCTGCCCGCCAAGGTATTGCCTTCGAACACGCGCGACAAGCCCTGCATGAAAATCTCGGCCGGCTCGGTCGCTTGCTCCAGCACCACGTGGGCGGCCACCATCAGCTTGCCCTTCAAGCCCGCCAGCCACTGCTGCGGCAATTGCTCCAGCGGCATGCGCCCGAACGCCAGCGCCAAAGGCAAGGCGGCGCCCGGGTGCTCGGCAAAGGTGAACGTGGCAAATTCCGTGTGGCATTCCCACTTCAGGCGGAAGCGGCCGAAATCGTAATAAAAATACTTGGCTTCGGCGGCGGGCGGCGTGACGCCGAAATGCGTGCACAGGCCCGCCAGGGTGGCGTGCTGGGCCGACATGTTCGACGCCCCGGGCGCCGCCGCGTCATCGCGGTAGACGGCCAGGTGCGTGATCAGCTCGGGGGCGTCGAGCTGCAAAAACGGCCGCGAGTGGATTTCCGCAGCCAGCGGCACGCGCAAGGCGTGGTTCAAACTGGAGTTAATCAAGTGCATGATAGCCAAAGGTAAAGTTGCAAAACTGCTTAGACCCGCGCGCGTGCTGTTGCGCCCGCGGCGCGGGTCTGATTGTCACAGTGTAACAAAGCAGGAAGTATGCCCACCAATAAACGGCGCGATCATGCGGTTTTGGCAACCGTCGGCGCCCCTTGCGCCACGCGCTGGCGCGTGCCCAGCCACCAGAACAGGGCGGCCAGCACGACGGCCGACGCCTGTCCCACGGCCAGCTTGAAGGCGCTGTCGAACAGCAGCGGCGCGACAAAGCCGGACACCAGCGCAAAGAGCACCATCTGCACGAAATTCTGCAGGGATGCGGCCAGGCCCCGCATCTGCGGGAAGATATCCAGCGTCGACATGGTCATGCCCGGCAAGGCCAGCGACATGCCGAACGCATACAGCGCCACCGGCACCACGGCAAACGGGATGCTGGCGGCATACCAGTGGTTGTACGCCATGTTCAGCACGGCCGTGGCGGCCATGACCAGCAAGCCCCAGCGCACCAGCACGGTGCTTTTCACCGCGTGCGCCAGCTTGCCCGACAGGGCGGAACCCAGCACCAGGCCCGCCACCATGGGCACGAACATCCAGCCGAAGCCCGTCTCCGGCAAATGCAGCAGTTCCAGGATGAAATGCGGCGCCGAGGCGATGTACAGGGCGAAACCGCCGAAGGCGAAGGCCACGGCGAGCGAACGCAGCAGGAACGCGCGGTGGCGCAGCGCCTGCCAGTAATTGCGCGCAATCGTTCCCGGGTGGAAAGGCTGGCGTTGCTCGACAGATAAGCTTTCCGGCAAGCCTTTCAGGCAAGCCAGCGCCAGCAGCACCGTGACGGCAAACGTGAAGACGAAGGTCGATTGCCAGCCATACGCCACGTGCAGCCAGCCGCCGATGATGGGCGCGATGGCGGGCGCGATGCCGAACACCATCATGATATTGGCCAGCATCTTTTGCGCGGCCGCGCCCGACAAGGTATCGCGCACGATGGCTTGTCCGATCACCCTGCGCGCCCCCGCCGACGCCCCCTGCATGCCGCGGAAGAACAGCAGCCAGCCAAAGCTGGGCGCGAACGCGGCGCCGATGGAGCCGGCGGCAAAGATCAGCAGGGAAGCGAGGATCACGGGACGGCGGCCGAACGAGTCGGACAAGGTGCCGTAGAACAAGGTCATGAAGGCATAGGCGGCCAGGTAGACGCTCAGGGTCTGCTGCACCAGCACGCTGCTGACGTCAAAATGCGTGCTGATCGCGGGAAACGATGGCAGGAAGGTATCCGTGGCGAACGGGCCCAGCATGGACAGGCCGGCCAGCACCAGGGTCAGGTTGCGGGCCTTCATGCGCGCACCGCCGTTGCCCCATGCTGGCGGCGCAGGCCGTCCAGCGCCGCCAGCGAAAACGCGGCGATGTGCCGGGCGATGCTGGCGATGCCAGCGTCGTCATAGGTAATTTCCGGCACCACCAGCTCATGCACGATGCGCGAACGGGCATAGAACACCACCTGGCCGATCACGCTGAACACGCATTTCTGCACCATGTGGGCCGGCATGTCCGGCCCCACCACGCCACGCACCAGTCCCGTGAACAGGGCGTGCTGGGGCCGCACATTGCGTTCGGCCAGCTTGTGGATGGCGGCCGTCGGTTCGATCAGTTCACGCGCCACCAGGCGGCTGAACAGGGACGCATGGCCCGCGCGCAGCATGTCGGAGACGAGCGCTTCGATGGCCAGGCGCAACTGTTCCCCGGCAGGCTGCTGCGCCTGCGCGCTGGCGGCGGCGACGTCGGCGGCCGAGGCGCGCGCCAGTTCGCGCGCATAGTCAAAGGCGGCCAGGTGCAGTTCTTCCTTGCTATGAAAATAATAATTGACCATCGCCACGTTGACCCTGGCCGCCTCGCAAATCTTGCGCACGGAAGTGGCCTTGTAGCCATCGTCGGCGAACAGGCCGGCCGCCACTTGCAGGATGCGGGCGCGGGCCGGTTCCGTTTCCCTGTCACTTCTTTGTTCTTCTGTCATGCCATTCCCATCATTTAAACAGCTGTTTAATATTGTGCGAGATTATATCAAACAGCTGTTTAATTTTCACGCGGACGCAAAAAAGCCCGGCGTGCCGGGCTTTGTATGGCACTAGGGCAATGCTCAGTGCTTCATGGCCGGCATGCTGCCCGTGGCACCCAGCGGACGGGCCACGGTGGTCACGTCGACGGTTTCGCGGTGCTTGTCCTCGCCTTCCAGCACGAGGGTCAGCGGGATCTTGTCGCCCGCCTTCACCTGACCCTTCAAGTCCAGCAGCATGACGTGGTAGCCGCCCGGCTTCAATTCCACGGCTTTGCCGGCCGGCAAGGCGAGTTCCTTGACCTGGCGCATGCGCATCATGTTGTCCGCCATGCTCATTTCATGGATTTCCGCCACGCCCGCCACGGGCGAGCGCAATTCCAGCAGGCGCATGGCTTTCGGCGCCGTAATCTGCATGAAGGCGCCCGTGGCCTTTTGCTGCGGCACGGTGGCGCGCACCCACGGGTCGGTGATCTGCACGCTGTTTTGTGCAATGGCGGAGAAGGACAGCACGGTCAGCGCCGTGGCCAGCAGGGTTTTCAGATGGGTCATGATCAATCCTTTCGTCGTGTATTTATAAGGTGTATTTCGATTTCATCAAGGTCTTGATGTCTTGCACGCACTCGTCGCCCGTCATCTGGTGCTTCAAGCCCAGGCGCATGCGTCCTTCCGCATCGAGCACATAGCTGATGGCCGTGTGGTCCATCGTGTAGGAGCTGCCGCTGGGCACGCGGCGGTAGAAGACCTTGTAGTTGAAGGCCGTCTGCGCCGTGTTTTTCGGGTCCGTGCGCAAGCCGAGGAAGCTGGGGTCGAAGGCGCGCATGTATTCGCCCAGCAACTCGGGCGTGTCGCGCTCGGGGTCGATGCTGATGAAGATCACTTGCAGCTTGTCGGCGTCGGCGCCCAGCTTCTGGCGGATTTCCAGCGCGCGCGACAAGGCCGTCGGGCACACGTCCGGGCATTGCGTGAAGCCAAAGAAGACCATCACATACTTGCCCTTGAAGTCGGCCAGGGTGTACACCTTGCCGTCGGGGCCGCTCAAACTGAAATCGGGCTTGTAATCGCCGCCCGTCAGGTCGAGGCCGTTGTAATGGGGCTTGGGTTCTGACTCGCACGCGGCGAGCGTCAGCAGTCCCGCCGTACCGGCGAGAAGAAAGAGACGACGTTTCATGGTAGTTCCGGCCCAATGGGCGTAGTTGAGACAAGTTGGTGCGTAGCGGCACTGCCGCATGGCGGCAGGCTGAACAGGGGAAGTCAGGCCAGCGCGGGCGGACCGCGCGGATTGGCACTGAGCCAGGCGAACTGCGCTTGCGGTGCCTGGTAAAACAGCGCTGGATATGCATCGTGGCCCGTGACGGCGGCCAGCGGCGAGACGGATGGCGGCGGCAAGCCCACGCTGCCCGCATGGTTCATGCAGAACGGGCAATGCTCGATGTGGTGCAGCACGGAATCGGTGGTGGACTTGGCGGCGCTGGCGCCCTTGAAGGCGGAGGCCAGGTCCGCTTGCGTATACACGGCGCCGCTGGCCGAGCAGATTTCCACGGCGGCGCCATTCGCGTTCGCATGCAGGGAGGCAAACGCGTACGACAGGGACGGCGACAGCGCATTGAGCAGTATCGCCAGGCAGGCGAACCACATGTGCCACTGTTTGCGCTTCAATAAAGATCCCATGTCCACGATTATAGCGGAGTATGGCTATCGGGGCGCGGCCGCGCAGCCGCCATGCCCGCCCAGGAACAGGCTGGGCCGGATGCCGGCCACGTCCACGCAGGCATCGCAAAACGCGGGAATCGAGGCGAAGCCGGAACCGGCCGCCACTTGCGCCAGGTCGCGTTCGCCTTCCACGCCCCCTTGCGCGGCCGTGTGCAGCGCATGCGCCAGGCGCTGTTCGCGCACCAGGCTGAGCAATGCCTCGCCTTCCGCAAACAGGCGCGCCCGCGCCTTGTGCGGCGTCACCTGCCACAGGGCCGCCAGGCGGGCCGCCGTCCACTTGCCTTGCGGCGAATGAAAGATATGCCGCGCCAGGGCCTGGCTCCAGCGCTTGCCGCCGCCGTGATCGGCCTGCGCCTCGTCCGCTTCCAGCGCCAGCGTAAACACGGCCGGCTTGCCCCGCCCCGGCATCACGTCGCAGGCGAAGCGCAGGAAGGCGGGCACGACGAAGCTGTCGCCGCTGCCCAGTTTCTTGGTGGTGATTTCATTATGCAGGGTAACAAAACCCTGGCGCACGGTGACGCGCAGCCTGAGCGGAAAACGCAAGCCCAGCAAGTGCAGAGGATGATCGGAAACGAGTGCCATGCGTCAAGTCAATATCATGAACGAGGCATCAGCATGCCATACATCGCGCACGCCGTCTGTCATCACAGCGACGCCACGCCATAGCGGCGCAAGCCGTCGAGGTCGACCACGCGGATGGCCTGGTAGGCAATGCTGATCAGCTTTAGTTCGGCGAGGCGGCCCAGCGCCAGGTTCACGCGCTGGCGCGAAATGCCGGTCAGCAAGCCGATTTCTTCCTGCGACAGCTCAAGCACGCTGGAGGTGCGCGGATATAGCATGGGGTGGAACAGCTGCGCGATCGCCTGCGCCACCTGCGCGTCGACGGCCAGCAGGCGCTGGTTCTGGATGGTGGCGATGAATTGCCCCATGCGCTCGTTGAGCTGGCGGATGACGAAGGCATTGAAGGACAGGCTTTCGGCCAGCAGCAGATGAAACAGCTCCGCCGGCACGAGGATGATATCGGAAGCGCGCACGGCCACCACGTCGTAGCGGCGCAGCTCTCGCTTTAGCACGCTGCCTTCGCCGCACCAGCCGCCCGCCGGCACGCCGGAAAACGTGGCGCCGCGCCCGTCGGCGTTGTAGACGGCCAGCTTGATCAAGCCCGTGTGCACGCCGATCCAGTGCTGCGACGGCTCGCCGCGCCGCGTGATGACGGCGCCGGCCTCGCAATGCCGGACGACGCTCTGCGCGCGCAGCAAGGATTGATGCCGCGCATCGAGCGCCGCAAACCAGTCGTGGCTGTCGAATTCGGGTACTGTCTTGTCTGCAATTGCGTTGCTGTCCATTCCATCCTTGCGTACTCAGATACCGGGGCGCACTTGTCACTAAGATGACAGTGATTTTCCAGCGCCGGTGCTATGCTAGCCCTTATCAATCCCGAAACAGGGAGCTGCAGAACTTTTTTTACCTGGAGACAAGCATGACACCCGACTTCAACACCGGTCTCGGCAAAAACAGCGCCAACTACGCCGCCCTGACCCCGCTCGACTATATCGCCAGGGCAGCCGCAGTATATGGCAATCGCCTGGCAATTGCACATGGCGCCGTGCGCCAGACCTGGCGCGACACGTATGCACGCACGCGCCGCCTCGCTTCCGGCTTGATCAGGCTGGGCGTGGGCACGGGCGACACGGTGGCCGTGATGCTGCCGAACACGCCCGCCATGGTGGAAGCGAGCTTTGGCGTGCCCATGGCCGGCGCCGTCCTCAACGCCCTCAATATCCGCCTCGACCTGGCCTCGCTGACCTTCATGCTGCGCCACGGCCAGGCGAAAGTCTTGTTGGCCGACACGGAATTTGCCGAGCTGGCGCGCCAGATGGCGGCGCAGATTCCCGGCTTGCGCGTGATCCAGGTCAATGACGTGCTGGGCCCCGAAGTGGAACCCTTCGCCGAGCTCGACTACGAAGCCTTGCTGGCCAGCGGCGACCCCGAGTACGACTGGCAGCCGCCCGCCGACGAGTGGGATGCCATCGCCCTCAACTACACGTCCGGCACCACGGGCGACCCGAAAGGCGTGGTGTACCACCACCGCGGCGCGGCCTTGAACGCCCTGTCGAACATCCTGGAATGGGACATGCCCAAGCATGCCGTCTACCTGTGGACCTTGCCCATGTTCCACTGCAACGGCTGGTGCTTCCCGTGGACGGTGGCCGCGCGCGCCGGTGTCAACGTGTGCCTGCGCAAGTTCGAGCCGAAGCTCGTGTTCGACCTGATGCGCGAATTGCGCATCACCCACTATTGCGCCGCGCCCATCGTGCATGCGGCGCTGGCCAACGCGCCCGCCAGCTGGCGCGAAGGCATAGCCTGGACCGTGCGCGGCATGGTGGCCGGCGCGCCGCCGCCGGCCGCCATGGTGGCGAAGATCGAAGCCATGGGCTTTGACCTGATCCACTCGTATGGCTTGACGGAAGTGTATGGCCCGGCCGCCATCTGCGCCGAGCAGGATGAGTGGGCCGCCCTGTCGCAGGAAGAACGCGCCGTTTTAAAGTCGCGCCAGGGCGTGCGCTACCATCTGCAAAGCGCCGTGGCCGTGCTGGACCCGGAAACCATGCAGCCGGTGGCGGCGGACGGCGAACAGATCGGCGAAATCATGTTCCGCGGCAACATCTGCATGAAGGGTTACTTAAAGAATGAAAAGGCGACGCAGGAAGCGTTCGCGGGCGGCTGGTTCCACACGGGCGACCTGGGCGTGATGTATGCGGACGGCTATATCAAGCTGAAGGACCGCAGCAAGGACATCATCATCTCCGGCGGCGAGAACATTTCCAGCGTGGAAGTGGAAGACGCGCTATACCACCACCCGCAAGTGCTGGCCGCCGCCGTCATCGCCCAGCCCGATGAAAAATGGGGCGAGACGCCGTGCGCGTTTGTCGAATTGCGCGAAGGCGGCACGGTCACGGAAGCGGAACTGATTGCCTTCTGCAAGAACAATCTGGCCGGCTTCAAGGTGCCGAAAGCCATTTATTTCGGCCCCCTGCCCCGCACCTCGACGGGCAAGATCCAGAAGTTCGAACTGCGCAAGCGCATGCAGTCCGACAAGGCCATCGACGTCTGAGTCGATTGGGCCTGATCAGTCGCGCTTGCCGGCCAGCCATGCCGGCTGCGCCACCACCAGGCGCGACAAGCTGGCGATGCTGGCCACGGCGGCAAAGCCTGCCGCCAGGCACAGCGCATACGTCGTGCCCCTGGCGGCTGAAACAGTAAAACAGTAGGCGACCAGCGCCGCGCCCGTGGCCTGGCCGATCAGGCGCGACGTGGCCACCACGCCGCTGGCGCCGCCTGCCCGCTCGGGCGGCGCGCTGCCCATGATGGCTTTCAGGTTGGGCGCCTGGAAAAAGCCGAAACCGACGCCGCACACGGCCATGCGCCAGCCGATGTCGAAGGCGCTGGGGTGGGCCGGTATCCATACCAGGGTCAGCAAGCCGCCCGCCAGCGCCGCCAGGCCGATGCCGCCCAGCACGCCCGGCGAATAACGGTCGCTGAGCCGCCCGGCCACGGGCGCCATCACGGCCACCAGCACGGCCCACGGCGTCATCAGGAAACCCGTTTCCACGGGAGAACGCCCCAGCGTCACTTCAAAATAGAATGGCAGCGAGACGAACGCCAGGCCCTGCGCGGCAAATGTGCAGATGGCCGTCAGCGACGACAGCAGGAACAAGGGACGGCGGAACAGGTCGACGGGCAGCATGGGCGCCGCGTGTCCCGCCTGGCGGCGCAGCAGCAAGACAAAGAACACCGCCACGGCCACCAGTTCCGGCAGCAAGGTGGACAGCGGCGCGTGATGGGCAGCGTCGCCGAAGAATAGAATCAGCAAGCCGAAGGCGCCCACGTTGTACAGCGCCGTGCGCGCATCGAGCGTATGGCCGGACAGCCTGGTCGCCGGCAGCATGCGGCTGGCCAGGAAGAAGCCGGCCACGCCCAGCGGCACGTTGATGGCGAACAGCCACGGCCACGACGCGGTCGCCAGGATCAAGGAGGCGGCCGTGGGGCCGATGGCGAACGCGACGGCCACCACCAGCGCATTGTTGCCGAAGGCCCTGCCCAGCAGATGTTTGGGATACAGGGCGCGCAGCAGCGCCGTGTTGACGCTCATCATGGCGCTGGCGCCGACGCCTTGAAACAGCCTCGCCACCACCAGCGACGGCAAGGACCATGCCAGCGCACAGGCCAGCGATGCCAGGGTAAATAAAAACATTCCGGAAATAAACACGCGGCGGTAGCCAACGATTTCACCGAGGGCCGAGAATGGCAGCAGGGTCGCCACCATGGCCAGTTGATACACATTGACGATCCAGACGGAGGCGGCCGGGGTCGTGTGCAGCTCGCTGGCGATGGCTGGCAAGGCCGTGTTGGCGATCGCCGTATCGAGCGAGGCCATGCCGACGCCGATGGCCAGGGACAGCATGGCCCATAAACGGGCATCGGGCGGCAAGCCGTCCTCGCCCACGAGGAAGGGCTGCGCCCTGTTTTGCTTGAACATCATTGATCCGATACGAAATCCATGCCGCGCCGCCAGCCACGCTTGCGCCGGGCATCGTTAGCGGCCAAGAATATGGCCGCAGGCAAGACACTAGCATGGATAAACGGAGTCTGCCGGCCGGCCCAGCGCAGGCCCGGGCGGCTTGTTATCGGATGATCATGTGCGTTTTATTTCTTGCAATCGATAACCTTGAAATCTGTCGAGTAGCAGATGCGCAACTCGCCCGAATGCTTTTCATAGCCGAGCCAGCGGCCTTTCAGCTGCGGATTATGCTGCTTCATCCACTGGAACAGTTCGTTTTTTGGCATGGTGGTGTCGGGTAACTTCAAGGCCTGGAACAGTTCGCGCTCCTTTTCGAAATACGCCTTGGCCGTGTCGAAATCGCAGGCGCCATGCTTTTCCCACTCGCCTTGCAGCAAGGCTTCGCCCGGCTGCATGCACATGTAAGGCAGGATGTCCGACGGCGCCAGTTTCGGCAGATTGCCCTTGCAATAGCGCGGATGCAGCTCCGTCTTGCGCGGCGGCGTCACGGAAATGTCGTCGCAGCTGGCCGGATTGTCCGACTGCGCCCACAAGCCATGCACGATCCAGCCGAAGTGGTTGCTCTCGGCACACTGGAAGGCGGCCTTCTTCGACACTTCGCCCCGGCGGCGCTGGCTGTCGCAAAAGCCAGGCGACCACGACAGCGCCAGCATGAAGTAATCGGTGGGCACGTTGGTGCTTTGCTTGTAGCAAGTGTTTTTCTCGTCCGACGGTTTCACGTCGTAATCGACATAGCTGACATTGCGGGGAATGGCGCAGGCAGCGTCGGCCGCATGGACGGCGCCAGCGCACAGGCTGAGGAAAACGGCGGCCAGCGCGGGCAAGACAGAGCGGATTTTCATCGAATTTCCTTCAAGATATAAAAACGCCGGCAACTGGGTGCCGGCGCCGATGCCATGGAGATAAGCGACATGCAGCTTTTGGCGCAACACGCGAACAGCGAAAAAGCTGGGGTCGGACCCCGAGGGGGCGACCCCACAGTTTGTGAATGGGTTAAAATAATA
>CAUSDR010000130.1:0-13380 GCA_963530105.1 uncultured Janthinobacterium sp. | reverse complement strand
GTGCCCGTCTCGTCTTCCAGGGTCATGAAGAGCACACCCTTGGCCGTGCCGGGACGCTGGCGCACGGTGACGATGCCGCAGGCGCGCGCCACTTGCCCGTTGCTATAACAGCTCAGCGTGGAGGCCGGCAGGAAGCGCTGCGCCAGCAACTGCTTGCGCAGCAGCGCCAGCGGATGGCGTCCCAGGGTCAGGCCCTGTGCGCGGTAGTCGCTGACGATGCTTTCGCCTTCCGTCGGCGCGGCCAGCACGGGCGCCTCTTCCTCTTGTGTGGTGGCGCGCAGCAAGTCCCTGTCGGGCACGGCGCCGGCCGCCTGCCACAGCGCTGCGCGCCGGTTGCCCGCCAGCGCCTGAAAGGCATTGCCGGCCGCCAGCACCTGCAAGTCATGGCGGTCCAGCCCGCCACGCCGCGCCAGGTCGGCCACGTCAGGAAAGGCGGCGATGGCGCGCGCATCCTCGATGCGCCGGGCAGCCTCCACCCGCATGCCGAACAGGCTGTTCAAGCCCAGGCGCACGGCGGGCGCGGCGCCCTGCGTGCCGTGCCCGGCCGGCTCTTCCAGCGCCGCTTCCCAGCCGCTGACGGCCACATCGACGGGCAGCACCTGCACGCCATGCCGGCGCGCATCCTGCACCAGTTGCGACGGGCCGTAAAAGCCCATGGGCTGGCTATTGAGCAAGGCGCACAAAAAGGCGGCCGGTTCGTGGCATTTCAGCCAGGAACTGGCATACGTCAGCAGCGCGAAACTGGCCGCGTGCGATTCGGGAAATCCGTATTCGCCAAAGCCCTCGATCTGGCTGAAGATGGCGTCGGCAAATTCCCTGTCATAGCCATTGTCCACCATGGCCTCGACGATGCGGTCATGGTAATTGTTCATGCCGCCCTTGCGTTTCCAGGCCGCCATGGCGCGCCGCAACTGGTCCGCTTCACCGGGGGTGAAATCGGCGGCGATGATGGCCACCTGCATCACCTGCTCCTGGAAAATCGGGATGCCCAGGGTGCGTCCCAGCGCCTTTTCCAGGCCCTTCGGATACACGACGGGCTCTTTCTGCTGGCGCCGCTGCAAGTACGGATGCACCATGCCGCCCTGGATGGGGCCGGGGCGCACCAGCGCCACCTCGATGACGAGGTCGTAGAATTCGCGCGGGCGCAGCCGGGGCAACATGCTCATCTGCGCGCGCGACTCGATCTGGAACACGCCGATGGTATCGGCCTGGCACATCATGTCGTAAGTGGCGCTATCCTCGGCCGGGATATCCTGCAGGCGGAATTCCTCGCCGCGCCGCGCGCTGACCAGTTCCAGCGCGCGGCGCAGGGCCGACAGCATGCCCAGCGCCAGCACGTCGACTTTCATCAAGCCCAGTTCTTCCAGGTCGTCCTTGTCCCACTCGATGACGCTGCGCCCGGCCATGGCCGCGTTTTCGATCGGCACCAGGCGCGACAGTTTCCCCTGCGCAATGACAAAGCCGCCCGGATGCTGCGACAGGTGGCGGGGAAAGCCCAGCAGCTGCTGCGCCAGGCTGGCCCACTGCTGCGACAGCTCCGCTTCCGGGTCCAGTCCGCATTCGGCCAGGCGGCTCAATAAATCGTGCTTGCCGTCGAACCAGCGGTGCGCCTTGGACACTTTTTCCACGATGGCCAGGTCGATCCCCAGCGCCCGGCCGCTGTCGCGCAAGGCGCTTTTCGGCCGGTAGCTGATCACCACGGCCGCCAGCGCGGCGCGGCGCCGGCCATATTTGGCGTAGATGTATTGAATCACCTCCTCGCGCCGCTGGTGCTCGAAATCCACGTCGATGTCGGGCGGCTCGTTGCGCTCGCGCGACATGAAGCGACCGACCAGCGAATTGCCGCGCGCCGGGTCCACTTCCGTGATGCCCAGGCAATAGCAGACGGCCGAATTGGCGGCCGAGCCCCTGCCCTGGCACAGGATGTCTTGTGAGCGGGCAAAACGCACGATGTCGTAGACGGTCAGGAAATACGCTTCGTACGACAGTTCGGCGATCAGTTCCAGCTCCTGTTCGATCTGTTCCTGCACCTTGGCGGGTATGCCCAGCGGAAAACGCACGCGTCCGCCCGCATATGTTTCCTGCCGCAAATAGCTGGCCGGCGTGTGCTGTTCCGGCACCAGCTCATCGGGATAGTCATAGCGCAAGCTGTCGAGCGAAAAGGCGCACAGGTCCGCGATGCGCAGGGTTTCCGCCAGCGCCTGCGGCGGATACACATTGGCCAGGCGCAAGCGCGCGCGCAGATGCTGCTCCGCGTTTTGCGCCAGCGCATAGCCGCACTCGCCCACGGCCTTGCCGACGCGGATCGCGCACAAGGTGTCGAGCAAAGGCTTGCGCGAACGCACGTGCATGCACACGTGGCCCACGGCCACCACGGGCAAGCCCTGCGCCTGCGCCGCTGCCTGCACGGCGCCGCGGTGCGCGTCATCTTGCGCCCGCTGCAGCAGATTCAGTCCCACCCAGCTGCGCTCGCCGCCAAAGGTGGCCGCCATCCAGGCGCCGTGCGCGCGCACGGCATCGGGCTGGGCCGGATAACTGGGCAGCAAGATCATCAGGCAGCCAGGCAAGCCCCGCAAATGGGCAAACTCGGGCGACGGCGCGGCGAAATCATCGGGCGTCAGCAGATAGCGCCCCTTGGCCGCCCGCGTGCGCGCCATGGTGATCAATTCCGACAAGTTGCCATAGCCTTCACGGTCTTGCACCAGCGCCAGCAGGGACAGGGCCGGGCTGCCATCGGCCTGCGTCAAGTGGAAATGCGCGCCGATGATCAGGGGAAAACCAGCCCGCTTGGCCACCGCATGGGCGCGCACCACGCCCGCCAGCGAACACTCGTCCGTGATGGCCAGCGCCCTGTAGCCAAGCTGGACGGCGCGCGCCACCAGTTCCTGCGCATGCGAGGCCCCCTGCAAAAAGCTGAAGTTGGTCAGGCAATACAACTCAGCATACTCGGGTAAGACAGCGCCCCACATGATCTACCTCAATACTGTATATAAACACAGTATATTATACTCATCTGAAAACACCCTTCTCGGTTATGCTGATGTTTTACCTTGCACATCCTCCGCCATGATCGTCCATCACTTGAAATGTTTCGGCGTCGAAGCGGGCGGCGGCAATGCCGCCCTCGTCGTGGAAAACGACGACGGCAGCGAAGCGCAGCGCCAGGCCTTTGCCCGCGAACGCCAGGTCAGCGCCTGCGTCTTCATCGACCGCCAGGCGGACGGCGCGGTCGTGCTCGACTATTTTTATCCGCACACGCGCAGCCCCCTGTGCCTGCACGCCACCCTGGCGGCCACGCATGTGCTGCTGGCGGCGCCCGGCGCGCCGGTCACCTTGACGGTGACGACGGCCATGCGCAGGCAAGCCTTGCAGCTGCTGCGCAGCACAGAGGGGCTCTTCATCGGCCTGGCGCCGCAGCCGGCGCCGGCCGTCACGGTGGAAAACTATGTGCCGTCCGAACTGATGGGCCAGCACATGCACCTGCTGTCGCCGCCCGTGGTCGCGTCCGTCGGCAGTCCGAAGCTGCTGCTGGAAGTGGCCGACCGCACCACCCTGCGCGCGCTGCGGCCGAACCTGGAATTGATCGCCGACTGGAGCACCCTGCACGGGGTCAGCGGCTGCTATGCGTATTGCCGCGTCGGCGAAAACGAATATGAGGGACGCAACTTCAACCACCTCGACCCGGCGCTGGAAGACAGCGCCACGGGCGTGGCGGCGGGGGCGCTGGCATGGCACCTGCAACAGTCGCTGCGGCTGCACCAGGGCCACGTCACGCAGCAGCCGTGCCTGATCGAAGTGCAATACAGTCCGGGGGAAATCCGCGTGGGCGGCATGGTGCACGCGAGCACCTGAACGGGGCGGCGCGCACCGCGGCGAGGCAGGCCAGGCATTGGGCAAAAAATAATCAACCAGGAAACAACAGTTACAACAAATTTGTAATAACAAAACAAATTATCACTGGTGGATGGTGAAATGTTGGCACTAGAATCAAGTCACGAATCTTGCTCATCAGCCACTTGGAGATACTGCGTGCCGACCCTTACCACCTTGCGTCAAGCCATCCTCGCCAGCCTGTATGGCAGCGCCGCCCTGGCCGCCTTCAGCCCCGCCGCCATGGCGCAGAGCAACGATCCCGTGGCCACGGAGGGTCCCGTGCAAACAGTCAGCGTGGTCGGTTCGCGCCGCGTCGCCAGTTCCGCCACGGATACCATGGTGCCGGTCGATATCATCCCCATTTCCAAGGTGGCAGAGCAAGGCGGGCAGTTCGACCTGGCGCAATCGCTGCAATACATTTCTCCCTCGTTCAACTCCACGCGCCAGACGGGCGCGGATGGCGCCGACCTCATCGATTCGGCCGCCCTGCGCGGCCTCGGCTCCGACCAGACCCTGGTGCTGGTGAACGGCAAGCGGCGCCACACGACGGCCCTCGTCAACCTGTTCGGCGCGCGCAACCGCGGCAACACGGGCACGGACATGAATGCGATTCCCTTGCTGGCGATCAAGAACGTGCAAGTGCTGCGCGACGGCGCCGCCGCCCAGTACGGCTCGGACGCCATTGCCGGCGTGATCGACATTGAACTGAAAAAAAGCCTGGGCTGCGAAGCGGTGGCCGGCTACAGCCAGTATTCGGCCGGCGACGGCAAGAATTACCTGACTTCCGCCTACTGCGGCATCGCGCTGGGCGACAAGGGCACCATGGCGATTA
Source organism: uncultured Janthinobacterium sp. (assembly GCA_963530105.1). Classification (GTDB taxonomy): domain Bacteria; phylum Pseudomonadota; class Gammaproteobacteria; order Burkholderiales; family Burkholderiaceae_D; genus Janthinobacterium. Next base: position 8,675 of record CAUSDR010000130.1, on the reverse strand, counting down.
CCGGCGAATACCTGGACCGGGGCCGCTCGAACCGGGCCGACGCGGACAGCATGCGCATCATCGGCGACACCCAGTCCAAAAACAAGACCCTGTACGTGAATGGCGATTACGCCACCAGCGCCACGGGCAAGCTGTACTTCACGGCAGGCGCGCAGACGCGCGACGCTTCCAGCGCCGCGTTTGGCCGGGGCGGCATCGGCAGCGACGACATTCCAGCGCGCAATTCCGCCGCCATGTACCCGGACGGTTTCGTGCCCTTCATCAATGGCAAGATCGACGACCAGTACGCCACCCTCGGCCACCGCAGCCAGATCGGCGAATGGCACGCGGACTTTTCGCAAACCTATGGCTACAACAAGATGCGCTACGACATCAGCCATACCTTGAACGCCTCCATCGCCAACCTCGACTTGTTGAATGGCGGCAAGGGCGTCAGCGCCAGCCGCTTTGACGCGGGCGGCTTTTCATTCCAGCAACTGACCAGCAACGCCGATTTCAGCCGCTATTACGATACGGTGCTGCGCGGCATGAACGTGGCCTTCGGCGCCGAATACCGCAGCGAGGAATACAAGATCATGGCCGGCGAACCCGGTTCCTACATCGACGCCGACGGCGTGGGCACGGGCGGCAATGGCCGCAGCCAGGGCTTTCCCGGCTTCCAGCCCAGCGACGTCACCAAGGCCAAACGCCACAGCATCGCCGCCTATGGCGACGTGGAACTGGACTGGACGGAACGCCTGAAAACCCAGGCCGCCCTGCGCTATGAAAAATTCAGCGATTTCGGCTCCACCGTCACGGGCAAGCTGGCCGCCAGCTACAAACTGGCGCCCCAGGTGCTGCTGCGCGGCTCGGCCAGCACGGGTTTCCGCGCGCCATCGCTGCAGCAAGTGTATTTCTCGTCCACCTTCACGGATTTCGTCAGCGGCGTGGCCACCGACGTGGTGCTGGCGCCGAATGGCGGCGCCGTCGCCAATGCGGCCGGCATTCCGAAGCTGAAAGAAGAAAAATCCACCAGCTTTACGTTGGGCGCCACCTGGACGCCGACGCAAGCCATCTCCGTCACGGCCGACCTGTACAACATCAAGATCAAGGACCGCATCGTGCTGTCGGGCCGCTTCAATGCCGACAACTACCCGGACCTGGGCGCGCGCCTGGCCCTGCTGGGCGTGACGGAAGCACAATTTTTCGTCAACTCCGTCGACACGCGCACGCGCGGCCTGGACCTCACGGCATCGCACAAGGGCGAGCTGGCCGGCAACCGCCTGAACACCTTCCTGGCTTTGAATTTGAGCAAGACGGAAGTGACCAAGGTCAAGACGCCGGCCTCGCTGCAAGGCTATGAAGACGTGCTGTTGTCCGAGCGCGAACGCCTGTTCATCGAACAGGGCGGTCCGCGCGCCAAGGCCACCCTGGGCTTCGACTACATCACGGGCAAGCTGGAGTCGGACTTGCGCATCATTTATTTTGGCCCGCAAACCCTGGGCACCTTCAGCGGCACGGCCGAAGGCGTGCCGAACGCCCGCTACAAGGCCAAGACTTCGGCCGACCTGAGCTTTACCTACAGCATCAGCAAGAACACCAAGCTGACCTTTGGCGGCAACAATATCTTCAACGTCAAGCCCACCACGCAGAACGCGGACGAGACGGATAACGGTTTCAAATACGACAGCGTGCAGTTCGGCCTGAATGGCGCGTCGTATTTCGGGCGGCTGTGGGTGAAGTTTTAATCTGATTATTCGCAAGGCGGCTGCGCCAGCATGGGCAGCCTTACGGCGCGACAGGGCCAGGCTGGCCGGCTGCGCCCTCGTCCGCGCATTGCCGTCCCCCCTGGCGGAACAAGCGCGTATCATTCGGCAGGCAGGCGCCGACGGCCGTATATTGCGCCAGGCTGCCTGCTCCGCGCAGCTTGACGGTGCAGGCAAACGCCTCCCCGATGCAGTGGGGCGGAAGGCGCGGGCGGAGAATGTCGGCCTTGAATTGCAGCGCCACCGTGGCCTCGGTCAACGCCTCCACGCGTAAATTTTTTTTCAACAAGGCCAGCGTGAGAAAGTCCCCATAGCGGGCGGCGACCAGCTCCGCGCGCGGGCCTGCTGGCGCGGCAGTCCGCGCCAGCAGGTCGAGCGTGACGCGATACGGCGCTGACGGCACTTCCTCGTACAGCATGCCCAGCGCCCAATAGCCTTGCAGCGCATTGCAGCGGCTGTAAAACGAGTCGAGCAGGCCGGCTGCCACGTGATTCATGCGCTTGCGTATCGCCATAATGTTCTTCAAAGAAAAAGTTGCCGGGCGCAGCAGTGAACGGGTATCCGCCGCCGTACCGCTGCGTAAAAGGCTGGCCGATGCTGCGGGTACGGGCAATGACGCTCCCATCCGCTTTCCTGCGCACCAGAAAATCCCGGGCACCGCAACGCAGTGTGGCATCCATCCCCCAAGCAAGATGCACACAGCGTCATCGCATGGGCGGCGCTGCCCGCTTGCGCGTGCCAGGAAGGGCTAGCTCCTCCGGCAATCTTTTTACCGGGCGCCATCGCGCCGTTTTTCTTACAGCGGCCATCCGGACGCGTGCGCAAAGGCTGTGCGCCCAACGAAAAACCCGTTGTTGCGCATTCAGTGTGGCGGCCCGATGACGCTGACGCCGGCGGCAGGCGTCGCAAGCTCATCAATACGAACCTCGCCCGCGGAATGACTGTTCACGACGTCACCATTTGATCGAACGGTGATGGCGGCGCGAAAACCCGTCGGCGCGCCAAGATCAACCAGCTTCACGCCTTTCAGGAATATGTTGATGGCATTCTGGGGACAGTTGAACCCCACCTTGACCAGCACGTCCTGTTCGAGCAGATGGCTGCCCACCGTTGTCGTGCTCAGGTCGATGTCCGCTTCCTTGTTTTTGCTTAAGGTAACCATTTTTTGGGCAGGCGAGACGGTCAGCTGATACTGCCCCGACGTGCAGCTTGCCACGTAGATGGTTGCCACGTCTGATGGCTGCGGCAAGTGGGACGCCGTGACAAGACGCACGCGCTGCGGCTGCGCATGCGCCGGGGGCGAAAACATCGCAACAGCTAGGGTACTGACAAGGAAAGTTTGTGGGGACATGGAGGCAATCAAAAAGTATGACATGAGCAATTTATTTTCACCAAACGCGAGACAGCGGACATACGCAGAAACTGGCAGCTGGCTCCGTCCGGTGCAGCGCCGACATCCGGCATGCGGAAATGCGCCCTCGCCCGCTGACTGCCACTGGCGATACGCGGCCCTTATCATAACGAATTGCCAATTGGAAAAACTCACACATTGTGACATCGCGGCACAGGATGGCGAGCGGGAGTCATCATTCCCTGCCATGCACGGCGTCTGGCCAGGCATGTAAGATGCAATCTGCGCCACTCCATGGAAAGCAATGCCATGTCCCCGCCCATTCTGGAATTCTGGTTTGATTTCGGCAGCAGCTACAGCTACCTGAGCGCCATGCGCATCGAAGCGCTGGCGCGCGCGCACAACGTGCGCATCGTCTGGAAACCTTTCCTGCTGGGCGTCGTCTTCCAGTCGCTGGGCTGGCAGACGTCGCCCTTCGTGTTGCAAAAAATCAATGGCGACCATGCGTGGCGCGACATGGCGCGCCAGTGCGCAAAATACGGCTTGCCGTGGCGCCAGCCCGGCACCTTTCCCCGCACTGCCCTGCTGCCCATGCGCGTGGCCCTGGTCGGCGGCGACCAGGGCTGGATCGCGGCATTTACGCGCCGCATGATGATGCTGAATTTTGCCGAAGACCGCGCCATCGACAACGCCGAAGCTGTCAGCGAAGTGCTGACGGCACTGGACCTCGATGCGCGGGCCATCCTGGCGCTGGCCTTGAACGATGACAACAAGCTGCGCCTGCGCCGCCAGACGCAGCAGGCGCAAGCCTTGCAGCTGTTCGGCGCGCCCAGCTTCATCAGCGCGGGCGAATTATTCTGGGGCAACGACCGGCTGGAAGATGCGCTGGCGCATGCCGCCGCCAGCGCCTAGGTTCAGCCGCCCGCCAGCGCCGCGATTTCCTTCTGCATGTTCTCGATGGCGCGCTCGTTGTACTGGCTGGCAAAATACGCATCGCCAAACAGCTGGCCCGCCTGCGCCTTGGCGCACAGGTGCCGCAGGGCCAGGCCGCGCTGTTCATTGAAACGCACGCTGTCCACGTGCGCGTATTCGCGGCCGATGGCTTGCGTGTAGGCTTGATAGACTTCATCGTCCTGGCCCAGGATGGCCAGGTCGGCGCTGAGCATGGCGTCCTTCAGCGCATGGCTGATGCCGGGCCCCTGGAAGTGGTCGGTGGCGCGTATCAGTTGCGCTACATCAAGGTTGTCGCCCGTATCCAGGCCGCTGGCCAGCCACAGCTGGGCACTCGCCTCTTCGCTGGAATACAGGGCGTCCTCGTCGTGGCTGTAGACGGCGTCGTGGAACCAGAACGCTTTCTTGACCAGCGCGCTGTCGCGCTTGGGCGCATAGGTATTGTCGGCCCACACGCGGATCTCGGACAAGCCGTGCACCAGGTGGTCGAGGTTGTGATAGTGGCGGTCAGGACCGCCATACGCCTGCGGCCCCGTCAGGTGCGCGAACCAGTGGTCCGCCAGCGCGATGTCGGCCTCGGACGCCGTGGCGTAGTGCCACAGCGCTTCCCATTCCTTGCGCAGGCAGTCGAGTATCCACGCCTGGTAGGCGGGGCCGGGGACGAATTTCTTCATGGTCCAGTTCCAGCCCACCGGCCCTTCCAGCGCCTTGACGAAGCTGGAGCTGACGGAACCGAGGTCGCGCGGCGGCATGACGAAGATGGTCTTGGCCCCCTGCAGCACGTCCACATTGGTTTGCTGGATCAGGTTTTCATAGTCGAAATCGGCCGTCGTGCGGATGCCGCGGATCAGGTAATCGCAGCCATGCTTTTTCGCCGCGCGCGCCGTGTAGTCGCCCTTGACGATGACCACCTGCACATTGTCCCAGCCGCACTCGCGCGCGCTCTGCTCGATGATGCGCTTGCGGTCTTCGGCGGGGAACTGCGGTTTCTTGGCGGGATTCTGCGACAGGAAGACGATCACCTCGTCGGCGAGCGAACGCGCTTCCCCGATCACCCACATGTGGCCGTTGGTGATGGGGTCGAGGGTTCCTGAAAAGCCGATCTTCTGCATGCTGCGCTCCATTTGCTTGAATGCTTATTGCGCAGACAATATAGGCCAGCGGCGCGCACGTCAATGCAACATGCCAAAGATCATGATCAAAACGCTATTTTTTCACGGCTTGCGGGAATTCCACGCGCACGCACAGGCCGCCCAGGCGCTCGGATTTGTCCAGCACCAGGCGCGCGCCGTGGCGTTCGGCGATGGCCTTGATGATGGCCAGGCCCAGCCCGCTGCCATTGGCGTCCGTGCCGGGCACGCGGTAAAAGCGGCTGAAGACGCGCTCGCGCTCCTCGGGCGGGATGCCGGGGCCGCTGTCTTCCACGGACAAGGTCACGCCGACGGGGCTGGCGCGCAGGTCGATATCCACCGTGCCGCCCTGCGGCGTGTACTTGATGGCGTTGTCGACCAGGTTGCGCAGCATGATATTGAGCGCGTCGGCCTGGCCGGCCACCTTGGCCGGGTCCATGTGATGCAGGCCCAGGTCGATCTTGCGCGCCTGCGCGATGCCGGCCATGTCGCCCAGCGCGCGCTTGACGACGTCGTTCAAGTCCACCGCCTGCAGCTGGTCGCCGCTGGCGGCGCTCGCTTCCTGGCGCGCCAGCACCAGCAGCTGCTCGACCAGGCGCGTGGCCCGCTCGATGCCGGCGCTGACGCGGGAAATGGCCAGGCTGCGCTTTTCTTCCGATTCGGCCCGCTCCAGGCTCAATACCTGCAGTTTCAGGGCCGCCAGCGGCGTGCGCAATTCATGCGCGGCGTCGGCGACGAAATGCTGCTGCGCGTCGAACGCCGTTTTCACGCGCCCGAACAGCAAATTGAGTTCATGCACGAGGGGCCGCACTTCGTCGGGCAAGCCCGCTTCCGAGACGGGCGACAGGTCGTCCGCCTGGCGCGCCGCCACCTGCTTGCGCACGCGCGAGACGGGCGCCAGCGAACCGCTGACGACCCACCACACCACCAGCATCAATATCGGCGCCATCAGGGCGATGGGGCCGACCGTGCGCAGCGCCAGGCTGCCGGCCATGCGCTTGCGCACGGCCATGTCCTGGGCGATCTGCACGGTCTGGGAACTGGTTTGCACGGAAAAGATGCGGTAGGTGGTGCCGTTGGCCTTCACGTTGGAAAAGCCCAGCACGGCGCGCTGCGGCAATTCCGCGCGCGTGATCGAGCGGAACACCTGCACGCCGTCCGGCGTCCATACCTGCACCACCATGTCGTTGTTGACGGGGTCGGCGGGCAAGGCTTGTGCGTGGTTGGCCAGCGGCGCGCCGGAGCGCAGCGACAGGGCCATCTGCTGCATGTGGTAATCGAAGATCTGGTCGGCGTCGTACAGCGCGCTGCGGTAGGCGATCGAGGCTTGCGCCAGGGCCGCCATGATGATGGCCGCCAGCAAAAACCACAGCAGGCGGCCGCGCAGCGAATGCGTCACCGTGACCTTCATCCTCATGCCTTCGGCACCATGTAGCCCAGGCCGCGCACATTCTGAATCAGGTCGCTGCCCAGTTTCTTGCGCAAGCCGTGGATATACACTTCCACGGCATTGCTGTTGACTTCATCCTTCCAGCTGTACAGCTTTTCTTCCAGCTGCGCGCGCGACAGCACGATGCCGGGGCGCGCGATCAGCGCTTCCAGCACGGCCCATTCGCGCGCCGACAGGTTGACGGGGTGGCCGTCGGCGATCACTTCGCGCGTCAGCGGATTGATGGACACGCCCTGGTGCTCGAAGACGGGTTCCGGCCGCCCCGAGGCGCGCCGCAGCAGGGCGCGTATGCGCGCCAGCAATTCGTCGAGGTCATACGGTTTCAGCACGTAATCGTCGGCACCGGCGTCCAGGCCGGCGATGCGCTGCTCGACGGCATCGCGCGCCGTGGCGACGAGCACCGGCGTGTCGAGCTTGCGCAGCCGCATGGAGCGCAGCACGTCGAGGCCATCCTTGCGCGGCAAGCCCAGGTCCAGCAGCACCAGGTCATAGGTCTGCGTCTGCAGGGCCGTATCGGCCATGTCGCCATCCTTGACCCAGTCCACCGCGTAATGCTCGGCGCGCAGCAAATCGAGCACCACTTCGCCGATCATCGTATCGTCTTCTACCAGCAATAGCCGCATGGCTGATCCTTTTTTATGTATTAACCCTACAGCGAAAGGCTGGGGTCAGACCCGGCGGGGAAATGTGTCCCAATGGGACACATTCCGATCACGAAGTGACTGACCCCGGTATTTACCCCAGCCGCACGGGAATGAAAATCTTGTCCGGTCCACGCTGGATCAGCAAGGCCACCGACTTGGCGGATTTTTCCACCACGTCGCGAACCTGCTCGACGGTGTTGACGGGACGGCCATTGACCGACAATAACACGTCGCCCGGCTGCACCCCGGCATTCGCCGCCGCGCCGCCGGCGTCTTCCACCAGCAGGCCGGCGCTGATGCCCGCCTCGCGTTTTTCATCCGATTGTAACGGACGCAGGGCCAGGCCCAGTTTTACCTTGCCCGCGGCGCCATCGTTGCTGGCCGTTTCGGCCACCTTGTCGGCCGCATTGCCCAGCGTGGCCGTCAGGCTGACGATCTTGCCGTCACGCCAGACATCCATGCTGATCTTGTCGCCAGGCAAAGAGGTGCCCACCAGCGCCGGCAAGTCGGCCGAGGCGATGATGCGCTGGCCATTCACCTTGCGCACCACGTCGCCGGACTTCAGGCCCGCCTTGTCGGCCGGGCTGCCCCGCTCCACGTTGGCCACCAGCGCGCCTTCCGGCGTGGCCAGCTTGAACGAGTCGGCAAAGCCCTGGTTGACTTCCTGCACCGTCACGCCCAGCTTGGCGTGGCTGGCCTTGCCCGTGGCCACGATCTGGTCCTTGATGCGGCTGGCCAGGTCGATCGGGATGGCGAACGACAGGCCCTGGAAGCCGCCCGTCTGGCTGTAGATCTGCGAATTGATGCCCACCACTTCGCCGCGCGTATTGAACAGCGGGCCGCCCGAGTTGCCGGGATTCACCGCCACGTCGGTCTGGATGAAGGGCACGTTGCTATCGTCCGGCAAGGAACGGCCCTTGGCGCTGACCACGCCCGCCGTCACCGTGCTGTCGAAGCCATAAGGAGAACCGATGGCCAGCACCCACTCGCCCACTTTCAGGTCGCTGGAATGGCCGAGCGGCACGATGGGCAGGTTGTTGGCGTCGATTTTCAAGACGGCAATATCCGTCTTCGGATCGGTGCCCAGCACCTTGGCGCGGAATTCGCGGCGGTCGTTCAGCTTGACCGTCACTTCGCGCGCATCGCGCACCACGTGGGCATTCGTCATGATGATGCCGTCGGGGCTGACGATGAAGCCGGAGCCGAGGCCGTGCGTGGGCACGTCGCGGCCGCCGCGCTGCCCGCCTTGCGGACCCTGGAAGCGGCGGAAGAATTCGAAGAAGGGATCGTTGCCGAAATCGTCATTGCCGGCCTGGGCCGATGGGTCGTACGCCACCTTGGTGCTGCCCGTGACGCTGATGTTGACCACGGCCGGGCTGTTGCGCGCGGCGATCTGGCTGAAGT
>CAUSDR010000129.1:0-13432 GCA_963530105.1 uncultured Janthinobacterium sp. | reverse complement strand
CCGCTCGGGGACTTCCCGCTGCTGCCCGTGGGGATTTTCGAGCTGAACCGCAACCCGGACAATTACCATGCGGAAGTCGAGCAGGCGGCCTTTTCGCCAGGCAACGCCGTGCCGGGCATGGGCTATTCGCCGGACAAGATGCTGCAAGGCCGATTGTTCGCCTACCACGACGCCCAGCTGTACCGGGTCGGCACGAACCACCAGCACTTGCCCGTGAATGCGGCCCGCTGCCCCTTCCATAACCAGCAGCGCGATGGCGGCATGGCGATCAGCAATGGCGGCGCGGCGCGCAACTATGCGAACGTGGCGGCCGCTGGCAGCGCACCGCAGGGGCTGGGCCATGGCGAGCCGGCGCTGGCGCTGGACGGCGGCGCGGCGCGCTACGATGGACGTGGCACGGAAGACGATTACACTCAGGCCGGCAACCTGTTCCGCTTGCTGACGGCGCAAGGCAAGCAGAACCTGTTCGACAACCTGGCGGGACCGTTGAGCCAGGTCCGCCCGGAAACCCTGCAGCGCCAGCTGGGACATTTCGACCAGGCCGATGCCGCGTATGGCGCCGGCGTGCGGGCCGCCCTGCAGGCGCGTGGCGTGGCCTTGTAATGGCCGGTGGCAGGCGGAACCAGCTGGTGCCGCCTGCTGTTGATGCAGCACAAACGAGCGCTGATTAGCGCTGAATATGGCTTGATATCAAATATTGCCTTGTGGACATATTTGCCTTCCATGCGTAGACTTGTCGGTCTGATGATCGTGCCGCCTTCCCGGTGGCGTCCTGACTAGAAAGTCTTGCAATATGAACATGGCGAAGCTGTCGGTGCATGGGGACGACCCCACGCTCAAATCCATCCTGGAAGTCTTGCCTACGGATCCGGAGCGCGAATGGCGCAAGGGCGAGCCGAAGGGGGCGGGCCGCGTGTATCTCGATTCCGGTTTCGAGGTGCTGATCGCGCAGGCAGCCAAGTCCCAAGTGCTGCCGTCGCACGTGCGCAGCTACCTGGCCGAATGCCGTTCGCGCGGCGTGACGTTCACCATGCCGCGCATCGTGGCCGAACTGCAACTGGAGCTGAATGGCGACGATACGGTCGATGCGCCGCTGGACCTGTCGCTGGCCGACATGCAGCATTTGACGGAGATGGGCATCAGCCTGAGCCTGGTGACGCGTCCCGCCGCCTGAGACACTCATGCCGTAACGTAAGAATGGCCGCCCGGTACATGCCTGGGCGGCCATTTTGTCTTACGGCTCGACGATCTCGACGGTGACCATGTTGTCGTCCGGCTTGCGGTCGATCAATTTGTTGTCGGGGTCGATGCCTGCCTTGCCGGGGCGGCTGCCGACGATCACCGTATAGCTTGCTTCACGCGCCGTCATGCGCTGGCGTTCGCGCAGCAGCGGGTGGCCATTCGCGTCATCGACGCCGATCTCGATCAGGTCGTGCAGGGGCGCGTCGTGCTCTTCGCCCTGCGCGCCGGCCGTCAGCTTGCCCGCCTGCACCTTCACGGTGACGGCATATTTGCCATCGCCGCGCCTGGTGGCCGTGGCCGACAGGGCGCGGTTGTCGAACAGCACGATTTTCTCGAACAGATCGTCGATCAGGTACGCCTGCTCTGGCGGCGTGACCTGGCGCAAGCCGGCAATCAGGGCCGTCACGCTGGCATACGGCGGGCCTTTCTGGCCGTAGGTCTTGAGCAGGTCGCGCAGCACGCCGTTGACCTTGTCTTCGCCGATGATGTCCTGCAGCAAGTACATGGCCAGGCTGCCCTTGTGGTAATGGATGTAGGGCTGGTTTTCATTGTCGGCCAGCGGCAGCTCCTGCCGGCGTTCTTCGCTGCGCCCCATCAGGTACTGGTTCAGGTCATAGCGCAGGAAGCGGCGCATCTTGGCCGGGCCCACGGTTTTCTTCATCACCATCAGGGCGGAATACTCGGCCAGGGTTTCGCTGAGCACGGTAGCGCCCCGCGTGTTGCCGCCGACCAATTGATGCGCCCACCACTGGTGCGCCACTTCATGCGCCGTGACGTAGAACGGATAATCGAGGTCCTTCGGATTCTTGTCGTCAACCTTGGCGATGAAGCCCAGCCCTTCCGAGTACGGAATGGTATTCGGGAACGATTGCGCATAGGTGGCGTAGCGGGGAAATTCGACGATGCGCAAAATCTTGTGCTGGTAGGGGCCGAAGTTCTTCGTGTAGTACTCGAGCGCTTCCTTGCTCCCGCGCACGAAACGGTCCAGGTTGAATTCATGGCCAGGATGGTAATACACGTCGATGGACACATCTTGCCAGCGCTCATGCTTGACGGCGTAGCGGGCCGACTGGAACGAGTAGAAATTCAGGATCGGCTGTTCCATCGTGTAGTGGAAGTAATGCCGGCCGTGCGCGATCCAGTCATTGTCCAGCATGCCCGGCGCGATGGCCGTCTGGCCGTCGACGGTGCTGACGGTGGCGTCGAAACGGATGCGGTCGGCGTCATTGCTGACGTAATTGTCGGCCAGCCCCCGCGCATCGTCGCGTGGCAGGGCGCGCGCGCGCGGCGGCAAGCCGTGTTTCTTGCGGTCGCGCGGGTCCGTCAGCTCCAGCTGCGGCTGGTAGCCGATGTGCGGCAGCACGGCATGCGTGAAAAAGGTGCCATTCGCCACCACGGGCGTGTCCTGGCCCAGGCCGAAGATGCCGCGCGGCGCATAGGTGATGTCGAAATCGAGGCCCAGGGTGGCGCCCGGCGCCAGCGGCGTGGCCAGGCGATACGTATAAAAGCCCAGCGTGTCGTCATCGAGTCCGGGATGCACGCGCGCGTCAAAGCGCAGGCGCATGGTGGCGGTCGGGTCTTGCTGCACCAGGATCTGGCTGATGGGCAAATTCGTCTTGTTTTGCAGTTCGTAGCGGCCCTTCACGGCCAGGGTGCGCTGTGCCGGGTAGATGGCGACGTCGAGCTTCACGTCGGTGATTCGCGGCTGCGGCGTGGCGGCGAACTTGCGGTACAGGCGCTCGACACTGGCGCGGTCCGCGTCGCGGGCGAATTCGGATTTGTAATCGTTGGCGACGTGGAAAGTGTAGAACAGCACGCCGCCGGCGCCGATAAAAATCAGGAAGCCGATGCCGAAGCTGGCCAGCACGCCGTGCGTCAGGCCATGGCGCGCCAGGCGCAGGCGGATGCGCCAGCTGTCCTGCGCGCCGCGCGGCCAGAGCAGCAGGGACAGCACCGTCAGCATCACGGCCGCGCCGCTCCAGTACAGCAAGTACCAGCGCTCGCGCAGCACATAATGGCCGCCGCCATTCATGGCCGAATACACGAAGTCCGGCGTGCTGGCGTACAGCAGCAGCGGGTCGCCCAGGCCCAGCGAAGCAAAGCTGAGGCTGGCGATGTGGTACAAAATCATGGCGAAATACGCCAGGTATTTGTGGTTGAGGGCCACTTGCAGGAAGATGGCCAGCACGGCGATCAGCGCATAGTAGGGCAGGTGCGACAGGAACAGCGATTCCAGGTACAGGCCAGGGTCGAGCCGGTAATAGCCCTTGAAGACCTGGATCGACATGCCGCACAGCATGATGATGATACTCATCAAGGCTTGCAGGCCGATCAGCGCAAACAGTTTTGACAGCAGGGGCAGCCAGTTCGGCACGGGCAGGGCGTCGAGCATCAGGTGCGTGCCCGTTTCGCGCTCGCGCCACACCAGCTCACCCGCGTAGAACGTGGTGATGATCAGCATGAAGAGGGCGAACGAGGCGCTGACCAGCTCCAGCACCTTTTCCGTCACGGGATAAGTGTTCGTGCCATACATGGAACCCATGTCCAGCGCGCCCGCATACATGGTCAGGACGCCGGCCAGCACGATGACGACAAAATAGATGTTCTTGATGGTTTCGCGCAGGTTCAGCCAGCTCATCTGGACGAGCAGCGCGAACAGGTTGCGCCGGGCGAAGTCCGGTGTTTCCTGCGTGGCCAGCGAGGCGTTCGACAGGCGCAGCGGCACGTCGCCGTCGCTGCGGCGCTTGGCCGCGCCCGCGTCGGGGGCGGCGTGGAAGTGGAAGCGCCAGTAGCCCAGCAGCAATGCCACCAGGGCAAAGCCGGACCAGATGGCGCGGTTCAGCAGGTACACGCCTTCCAGCGTCACCAGGCGCGTGTTGCGTTCGGCGTTCGGCCAGTATTCCGTCAGGCGTATCAGCGCCGTGGTGCCGAAGGGGTCGATCAGGGCGGCCAGGGTCTTGTAGTCGAGGTCGCGCGCCAGCGATGGCGCCACCAGGTAGCCGATCAGCATGACCACCGAGCTGATATACACGGGCAGCATGCGCCGCGTCAGGGCGGCGATGACGAAGAAGATGGCGCCGAAGATGAACAGGTTGGGCAGCAGGGTAAACACATACGGCATCAGGTAGGCCAGCGCGCGCTGCGGCCCCAGCCGTTCCGGGTCGATGCCGGGCAGCCAGGCGCCCAGCCAGGCGCCCAGCACGATGCTGGAAAACACCACCGCCAGCACCAGGTAGGCGCCCAGGAAGCGGCCGAATACATACTGGTATTTCTTGATCGGCGCGCTGAAGAAGAAGTGCTGCATGCCGTATTCGAAGTCTTGCTGCACCGAACGGCCCATCATGGCGGCCACTACCACGGCGCCGAAGCAGCCCAGCAGGCTGCACGTGAACGCCAGCGAGCGGGGCGCGTTGATCAGGAACTTGCCGCCGAAACTGATGCTGGCTTCCTTGAAGACGCCGCCGGCGGCGGCCATCCACAGCATGGCCAGCGCCAGGAACATGGCGAAATACACCCAGGTGGACAGCAGCTTGAGGCGCTGCCGCGCTTCAAAGCGGGCGATGGCAAACATGGCTCCCCCTCAGTCGCACTGCGGGGCGACGTGGTGGCGCCCGGCAATGGTGGCGAAATACAGGTCTTCCAGGTCGCCGATGGCTTCCTCGAAGCCATCGCCGGGATCGTTGTCGCTGTAGACGTGGATCAAGGTGCGGCCCGACAGCAGGCGCGTGGAAATGACGGCGTGGCGCTGCTGGAAGCTGGCCAGTTCCTTCTTTTCGACGAAGCGCGCCCAGATCTTGCAGCTGACTTCGTCGATGAGTCCCTGGGTTTTGCCGCACAGCAACAAATGACCCTTGTTGATGATGGCCATGTTGGCGCACAGGTCGGCCACGTCGGAAACGATGTGGGTCGACAGGATCACCGTCTTGTCTTCGCCGATGTCGGAAAGTAAATTATGGAAGCGCACGCGTTCCTGCGGATCGAGGCCGGCCGTCGGTTCGTCGACGATGATCAGTTTCGGGTCGCCCAGCAAGGCCTGGGCGATGCCGAAGCGCTGGCGCATGCCGCCGGAAAAGCCGCCCAGGCGCTGGTGGCGCACGTCGAAAAGATTGGTTTGTTGCAACAGGCCTTCCACCACCTCGCGCCGGCGCGACCGCTGCGACAAGCCTTTCAGGGTGGCGAAGTGGTCGAGCAGTTCATACGCCGTCACTTTCGGGTACAGGCCGAAGTCTTGCGGCAGGTAGCCCAGCATGCGGCGGATGTCGTCCTTGTCGTCAAGCACGTCGTAGTCGCCAAAGAAGACCGAGCCGGAATCGCATTCCTGCAGGGTGGCCAGGGTGCGCATCAGGGTCGACTTGCCGGCGCCATTCGGCCCCAGCAAGCCAAACATGCCTGGCGGTATCGTCAGCGAAACATTGTCCAGCGCCACCACGCCATTCGCGTAGGTCTTCGACAGTTTGCGGATCTGCAATTCCATACAACTCCTTGCTCATGCTGTTGCCGCCCCATGGTGCGGGGCTTGTCTATGCTGGCATTGTATTGAATTTAAGACGTACTGGGCAGTTGCATGCGATACACGGCATTTTCGCGTGCCCAGAGTGCAGATGGACGGGGTGGACGGCACCCCGCCGCACGCAGCTGCGTGCCTAGTTACGGAACAGCACGGATTCGCGGTTGAACCACCAGCGGCACAGCATCAGCAGGGCGCCGGCGATGACGGTGGTCGAGGCCAGGATCACGCCGAACATGCGGTAATCCATGGTGCCCTTGACCAGTTCCTTCATGGCCAGCGAAACGTTGGTCAGCGGCACCATGGCCCAGATCCAGTTCAGTTCGACGCCGGGCAGCATGGCCGCGACCGTGGGCAGGATGACAAACAGCATCAGCGGCGTGATCATGCCGGCCGCCTCCTTGTAGCTTTTCGCATAGATCGAGATCGACAGCAGCAGCGAAGCGAAGATGGCCGCCGTCGGCACCAGCATCAGGGTCACCATGGCCAGGTCGGGCAAGCCGATGCTGCGCACCATGACGGCCATGTTGCCTTCCAGCGAACTGCCGAAGATGGCCAGCAGGGCGCCCATGCTGCCCACCATCAGCACGGCCGAGGTCATGCCGACGGTAAACAGCACGAGGAATTTGGCCAGCACGATGGCGCTGCGCGGCACGGGCGCCAGCAGCAGGGTTTCCAGGGTGCCCCGTTCCTTTTCACCGGCACCCAGGTCGATGGCCGGGTACATGGCCGCCGTCAGGCACACCATCAGCAGCAGGTACGGCAGCATGCCGCCGATGATGGCGCCCATCTGTTCGCGCTCGTTGGCCGTCGATTGCTTGTCGAGCACGATGGGATTGAGGGCAAAGGCCAGCTGGGCAGGGCTCAGGTTCAGGGTCGACAGCGCGCCTTCGCGCAGGCCGGCGTTGTAGGCGTCGACGATCTCGCGCACCCGCTGCTGGGTCACGTCGACCGTGCTGGCGCTGTTGTAGTGCAGGGTCACCTTGGCTTGCTGCTGCTGTTGCAGCGATTCTTCAAAATGCGGCGGAATGACCACGGCGAACTTGATGGTGTCGTCGCCGATGGCGCGGCGGATGTCCGCCTCGCTGGCCAGCGGCACCGCATGCAGATTGTGCTGTTGCGCAAAACGCGCGCTCAGGCCCGGCGAATGTTCCTGGCCGAACAGGGCGTAGCGCATTTCCGCCGTCTTGGCGTTCTTGAACATATTGTTCGAAAGATAAGCGAAACCGCCAAAGATGAGCGGCATGGCAAAGATCGGGATCAGGATGGTGAAGATCAGCGTCTTGCGGTCGCGCGTGAGTTCCAGCAGTTCTTTGATATAAATGGTCCACATGGCCTCAGGCTCCCTGGTTGATGACGCTGACGAAGGCATCGTACAAGTCCGCGCTGCCGCCCAGCTGGCGCAGTTCGCCGACCGTGCCGTTGAAGGCGGTCGTGCCGCGGTTGATGATGCAGACCCGGTCGCACAGTTTTTCCACCTCGTGCAGGTGGTGCGTGGAAAAGATCAGCGGCACGCGCAGCGCCTTGTAGCTGGCGATGAAGTCGAGCAGGATCTTGGCCGACATCACGTCCAGGCCCGTGGTGGGCTCGTCGAGGATCACCACTTGCGGCTCGTGCACGACGGTACGGGCGATGGCGCACTTCTGTTTCATGCCGGTCGACAATTGATCGGCCCGCTTGCCGCCGTATTCCTCCATCTGCAGCAGGGAGAACAGCTCGTCGCAGCGGCGTTTCAGCTTGTCGGCGGGCATGCCATGCAGGCGGCCGAAATATTCCACGTTCTCGCGCGCCGTCAGGCGGCCATACAGCCCTGTCGAGCCGGACAGGAAACCGATGCTCTGGCGCGCCACCAGCGGCTGCTGCAAGACATCGACGCCGTTGACGAGGGCGCTGCCCGCGTCCGCCTGCAGGGCCGTCGACAGCAGGCGCAGGGTGGTGGTCTTGCCGGCCCCATTCGGGCCCAGCAAGCCCAGCACTTCGCCGGGAGCGCAGCTGAAACTGACATCGCGCACGGCATGGAACCAGCCGTCGTGTTCGCGTGGATCGCTGGCACGCACGCCCTTGCCCTTGTGCGGCGGCATGCGGAAACGTTTTGCCAGGTGCTTGACTTCAATCATGTGGTTCATCCATTCGACAGGGAGAAGCAAGAGTAGCATGCAAAAAATGTAACTTGCAAGATGGAAATATCGTTTGGTCTATTGAAAAAAACAGCATCTTCATGCAAGCTGGCCTGGTGGGCGCCGGGGGACGGCGCGGGAGAGGGCAATGCAAACGATCGATCAGGCGATGCAGGACAAGGTGCTGGCCGTGGCGCGCGCCGGCATGACCAGCGCCGAGGCCATCGGTTTCTTCCGCGTCAGCCTGGGGCTGTACTACCTGGCCGGCCTGATGACGGAAGAAACGCTCGACTTCAAGCAGATCGATGCCCGCTATAACCGTTTCATCTACCATTCGATAGGTGGCGGACACAGCATTGCCAGCGTGCTGCAATTCATGAGCGGCGAAAAAGTCTTGCGCGTGCTGCAATCGGAACGGTTTCTCGCCGCCTTTGCCGAACACTGCCCGGACATTCCCGTCGACAGCATTTCTTTCCTGATTTCATTGAACCTGGGCGTGGCGAAAAGCCTGTCCGGCCTCGACGCCATCGGTCCCGTGGTGGACTGGATCGAGCAGGAAAAAGCGCGCACAAGTCAATAAAGCCCCGTTCGCCCTGCGCGCGGCGTGGGCATGGCTGGCCGTGATGGTCCTATAATTCATGTTTTCCCTTACCTGAATAGCCACGATGACCGCCCACCGCTACTTTGACCCCCTGGATCGTTTGATTGTTGGCGCCGACAAGGCCTTGCGCGTCATGGCTGGCGTGGCGTCGGCCTCGCGTCCGTCGCCGGCCGCGCACGCGCCCGATGCGCAGCTGAGCCCGGCCGAGCAGCGCCACAGCGCCGGCTTGATGCGTGTCAACCATGTCGGTGAAGTGTGCGCGCAGGCGCTGTACAACTCGCAGGCGCGCTATGCGCACAGCCCGGCCATCCGCGCTCAGTTCGATGAAGCGGGACGCGAAGAGGAAGACCACCTGGCCTGGACGGCGCAGCGCCTGACGGAGCTGGGCTCGCGTCTGAGCCTGCTCAACCCCCTGTGGTATGCGGGTTCGTTCGCGCTGGGCACCATCGCCGCGCGCATGGGCGACGGCCGCAGCCTGGGTTTTGTGGTGGAAACGGAGCGCCAGGTGGAAGCGCACCTGGCCAGCCACCTGGAGGAATTGCCGCCGCAGGACGCCAAGTCGCGCGCCATCGTCAAGCAGATGGCCATCGATGAAGTCGAGCACGGCGCCGCCGCCCAGCGCCTGGGCGCCATCGACACCCCGGCGCCCGTGAAGGCGCTGATGGGCATCATGGGCAAAGTCATGACGAAAACCGCGTATTACATTTAAAACAAAGGCGCTCTGAAGAGCGCCTTTTTTATGCATGCCTGAGCCGTGAAACGCCTGACAAAACCGTAGCGAGCGGAAGGGAAAGGTGGTCGAGAAGCGCAACCGTGCTAGAGCACGGTGAGCATCGCAGGCCGCCTATACCGACGCGCAGTAGGTTTGGTCAGGCGCTTTCTTCGATGATCTCGAAGGAATGGGTAATCTCCGCCGTTTTCGCCAGCATGATAGACGCCGAGCAATATTTGTCATGCGACAAGGCCACGGCCCGTTCCACGGCCGTCGGTTTCAGGGCCTTGCCCCGCACGGTGAAGTGGAAGTGGATCTTGGTAAATACTTTCGGGTCGGTCTCGGCGCGGTCGGCCTTCAGGGTGACTTCGCAGCCACTGACGGCTTCGCGGCCCCGTTTCAGGATCAGCACCACGTCATAGGCGGTGCAGCCGCCCGTGCCCAGCAAGACCATTTCCATCGGGCGTGGCGCCAGGTTGTGGCCGCCGCCGTCGGGCGCGCCATCCATGGTCACCAGGTGGCCGGAACCCGTTTCTGCCCGAAAACTCATGCCCGACGGGCCATTCCAGCTGACTTTGCATTCCATCGTACTCTCCGAAAATTGTAAGCGTTTTGTATTGTAATAGAGGAATGCCTGTCCATGTGCCGCCCGCCGGGCCGCAGCCTGCCTGCATTGCGGCTTGACGCGGCAAGGCAAAGCCGCTTATACTTGTCGGCTTTCCGTTCGCTCAGGAAAAGTAAATAAGGCAGAGTCCGCTTAGCAGCATCGGCGGAACCACCATTTGAGCGTGTAATCTATTAGGAAGTCAACATGAAAACATTTTCCGCTAAAGGACATGAAGTCCAGCGCGATTGGTTCGTGGTTGACGCGACGGACAAAGTCCTCGGACGTGTTGCCAGCGAAGTGGCACTCCGACTGCGCGGCAAACACAAACCAGAATTTACTCCTCACGTCGATACCGGCGACTTCATCGTCGTCATCAACGCAGGCAAACTGCGTGTGACCGGTACCAAAGCTACTGAGAAAATTTACTACCGTCACTCTGGCTATCCAGGCGGCATCTACGAAACCAACTTCCAGAAAATGCAACAGCGTTTTCCAGGTCGCGCGCTTGAGAAAGCGGTCAAGGGCATGCTGCCTAAAGGCCCACTCGGCTACGCAATGATCAAGAAGCTGAAAGTGTACGCGGAAGGTTCCCATCCGCACGCTGCTCAGCAACCTAAAGCACTTGTTCTCTAAGGAACTGACATGATCGGTAATTACAATTATGGAACCGGCCGTCGCAAAAGTGCAGTGGCTCGGGTTTTTATCAAAGTTGGCACAGGCTTGATCGTTGTTAACGGCAAACCAGCAAACGAATACTTTTCGCGCGAAACGGGTCTGATGGTCATCCGTCAACCACTGGAACTGACCGGCAATGTCGAGCGTTTCGACATCAAAGTCAACGTCCATGGCGGCGGTGAGTCGGGCCAGGCTGGTGCAGTTCGTCACGGCATCACCCGCGCTCTGATCGACTACGATGCAGCGTTGAAACCGGAACTGGCGAAAGCCGGCTTCGTGACCCGCGATGCACGTGAAGTCGAGCGTAAAAAAGTTGGTCTGCGCAAAGCACGTCGCGCAAAGCAATTCTCGAAGCGTTAATTATTACGCTACAGCACCTTCGGGTGCTGGTCGAAAAGCCGCTGGACTTCGGTCCCGCGGCTTTTTTGCATTTCAGCGGAATGCGTCGTTGCGCTGTAAAATACGCGAAAAACCCCATGGGGACAGTTTCCCCTCCCTCTCCAAGCAATACCTCTACAAGGAAAGAACATGATCAAAGTTGGCATCGTCGGCGGCACTGGATACACGGGCGTGGAATTGCTGCGTTTGCTGGCAACCCATCCGGATGTCGAGTTGACGGCGATTACCTCGCGCAAGGAAGATGGCTTGCCCGTTGCTGACATGTATCCTTCCCTGCGCGGCCACGTGAGCCTGGCGTTCACGTCGCCGGACAAGGCCAACCTGGAGCAGTGCGACGTGGTGTTCTTCGCCACCCCGCATGGTGTTGCCATGGCGCAAGCCCCGGCCTTGCTGGCCGCCGGCGTGAAAGTCATCGACCTGGCCGCCGACTTCCGCCTGAAAGACCAGGCCAAGTTCGAGCAGTGGTACAAGATTCCCCACACGGCGCCGGAATTGATCGAACAGGCCGTGTACGGCTTGCCGGAACTGAACCGCGAAGATATCAAGCAGGCAACGCTGATCGCCAACCCCGGCTGCTACCCGACCACCATGCAGCTTGGCTTTTACCCGCTGCTGAAGGCGGGCCTGGTCAACGCGGGCGGCTTGATCGCCGACTGCAAGTCGGGCGTGTCCGGCGCCGGCCGCAAGGCGGAAATCGGCATCCTGTTTTCGGAAAGCAGCGACAGTTTCAAGGCCTATGGCGTGGCCGGCCACCGCCACCTGCCGGAAACGACGGCGCAACTGCAGCGTTTCACGGACGACAAGGTCGCGCTGACCTTCACGCCGCACCTGGTGCCGATGATCCGCGGCATGCATTCGACCCTGTACGCGCAGCTGAACAAGGATGTCAGCAATGAAGAATTGCAATCCTTATTTGAAAAGCAATACCAGGACGAGCCTTTCGTCGACGTGATGCCGTTCGGCTCGCACCCGGAAACCCGTTCCACGCGCGGCTCGAACATGCTGCGCCTGGCGCTGCACCGTCCCGAAGGCGGCAACACCGTCATCGTACTGGTGGTGCAGGATAACCTGGTGAAGGGCGCGTCGGGCCAGGCCGTGCAGTGCATGAACCTGATGTTTGGCTTGAAAGAAACGGCCGGTTTGCAACATATCGCCGTCATGCCTTAAATATAGGCACGGCGGCTTGCGCAGGTCCGGCGCCTTTTTGCCGGACCTGTGATAAATTGGACTGCCACGTACCCCCACAGGATGACGTTCATGTTCGAGCGCAACGCGAAAAACCCCATCGATACCCTGATCGGCGCCTCGACGCGGATCGAGGGCGACTTGCTGTTTTGCGGCGGCTTGCGCATCGATGGCCATGTGCGCGGCAACGTCACGGGCGAGCCGGGCGACCCCACCTACGTGGTGCTGGGCGAGGCGGGTCGCATCGATGGCGAAGTGCGCTGCTCGTGCCTGGTGGTCAGCGGCGAGATCAACGGCCCCGTGTACGTGTCCGAAATGCTTGAAATCCAGCCCAAAGCCCGCATTGTAGGTGAGGTGTATTACAAGGTGCTGGAAATGCACAGCGGCGCGCTGGTGCAAGGCAAGCTGAGCCGCCACGACAGCGCCGACCCCGTGCTGCACCTGGCCGTGTCGGAAATGTGAGCAGGAACAACACCGTTCAGCCGCATCCGCGGCGGCGGCAGCGCGAGTTGCGCCAACAGTCTATAATGACTTAATGTTTTCTAGTAGGAGTGCCTGATATGAATGCCGTCGCTGAAATGCAAGATGTGATCCCTTCGCCTATTATCTTTACCGATAGCGCCGCTGAAAAAGTCGCGCAGCTGATCGAAGAAGAGGGCAATCCCGACCTGAAATTGCGCGTGTTCGTGCAAGGCGGCGGCTGCTCGGGTTTCCAGTATGGCTTCACCTTCGACGAAATCGTCAATGAAGATGACACCACCATGGTCAAGAACGGCGTCCAGTTGTTGATCGATTCCATGAGCTACCAGTACCTGGTCGGCGCGGAAATCGACTACAAGGATGACCTGGAAGGCGCGCAGTTCGTGATTAAAAACCCTACCGCGACGTCCACCTGCGGTTGCGGTTCCTCGTTCTCGGTATAAGCACAGCTGAGAAAGCGCCGCTGGCGGCGCTGCATGGGCTTGCCCTGAAGGTGTTTCAGGCGCGCCAGTAGTCATGTCGGGCAAGTAAGAAAATAGCGGATCGATGATCCGCTATTTGTGTTTCTGGAACGCTGTTTCGTGCTTGTCCCCTGTTTCCAGTCAACGCGGATACAGCGCGCCCAGTACCCGCAAACCCTGCGCTCCCGTCACGGCCGGCAAGTTGCCCGGCTTGCGCTGCGTAAAACGCCAGGCCAGCCAGGCGAACGCCAGCGCCTCGACCTGGCTGGGCGCCACGCCCAGCGCTGCCGTCGATGCCACCGCCATGCCAGGCAATTCCCGCGCCAGCGCCGCCATCAGGCTGGCGTTCTGCGCGCCGCCGCCGCACACATACACGGTTTCCGCCTGCGCGCCATCGCGCAGGATGGCGTGCGCCAGGCTGGCGGCCGTCAGCTGCGTCAGGGTGG
>CAUSDR010000128.1:0-13446 GCA_963530105.1 uncultured Janthinobacterium sp. | reverse complement strand
GCAGATTGCGTTCCAGCTGCAGCTGCGCCGGGCGGTACTGTTTCGGCCAGCGTGCCGCCGCGCCGCTGTAGCCGATGCGCGCCGCCTCCGTCAGGGTCCAGGCGGGGTTGGCCAGGTGCGGCCGGCCCACGGCGCACAGGTCGGCACGCCCGGCGGCGATGATGCTGTTGGCGTGGTCGGCTTCGAAGATCGAGCCGACGGCCATGCTGGCGATGCCCGCCTCGTTGCGCACGCGGTCGGCGAACGGCGCCTGGAACATGCGCCCGTACACGGGCTGTTCCAGCTTGCTGACCTGGCCCGAGGAGCAGTCGATCAGGTCCGCGCCCGCCTGCTTGAACAGGCGCGCGATGACGACCGCATCGTCGGGCGTGATGCCGCCCTCGACCCAGTCGTGCGCCGAAATGCGCACGCTCATGGGTTTATCCTGCGGCCAGGCCGCGCGCATGGCGCGAAACACGCGCAGCGGATAGCGGCAGCGGTTTTCCAGGCTGCCGCCGTAATCGTCCGTGCGGCGGTTGGTCAGCGGCGAGATAAAACTCGACAGCAGATAGCCGTGCGCACAATGCAGTTCCAGCCAATCGAAACCGGCCACGGCGGCGGCCAGGGTGGCGCGCACGAAGTCCTGCTCGATGCGCGCCAGGTCGCTGTCGGTCGCCGCGCGCGCCAGCTGCGACACGCCCGGCAAATACTGCTGTTCGGAGGCCGACAGCAGCGGCCAGTTGCCTTCCCTGAGCGGCAGGTCGATGCCGTCCCACATGGGGCGCGTCGAGCCTTTCGCGCCCGCGTGGCCCAGTTGCAGGGCGATCTTCGCGTCGCTGCTGGCGTGCACGAAATCGACGATGCGCCGCCAGGCCTGCGTGTGCGCTTCGCTGTACATGCCGGGGCAGGCGGGCGTGATGCGCGCCTCGGCCGACACGCACGTCATCTCGGCGAACACGAGGCCGGCGCCGCCCATGGCGCGCGCGCCCAGGTGCATCAAATGGTAGTCGCCGGCCACGCCATCGACGGCGCTGTACTGCGCCATCGGCGAAACGGCGATGCGGTTTTTCAGCAGCACGCCGCGCAGCCGGAATGGCGTGAGCATGGGCGGCAGCGGGCCGTCCGGCGCATCCACGCCGGCCTGCGCGGCGGCGCGGCGCGCCAGCCACTGTTCATACTCCGCCACGTAGGCGGGGTCGCGCAGGCGCAGGTTTTCATGCGAGAGGCGCTGGCTGCGCGTGAGCATGGAATAGGCGAACTGCGGCGCGTCCATGGCGCTGTAGCGCTCGACGTTTTCAAACCACTCCATGGAATTGCGCGCCGCGCTCTGGATCTTGAGCACCTCGACGGCGCGCGCCTGCTGGTAGGCGGCCAGCGCCGCACTGGCGTCACCATCGCGGCCAAAACAGCGCGCCAGTTCGATGGCGTCTTCCAGCGCCAGCTTGGTGCCGGAGCCGATGGAATAGTGCGCCGTGTGCGCCGCGTCGCCCATCAGCACCACGGGCACGCCATCGTGCACATGCACCCACTGGCGGCAGACGATGCGCGGGAAAGTGATCCACTGGGCCGAGCCGCGCAAGTGCGGCGAATTGCTCAGCAGGCCATGGCCATCGAGTTCTGCGGCGAACAGCGCCTCGCAAAAGGCGATGCCCTCTTCCTGGCTCATGGCATCGAGTCCCGCCGCGCGCCACACATGTTCCGGCGTTTCGACGATGAAGGTCGACGTATCGCCGTCATACTGGTAGATATGCGCCTGGAACCAGCCGTGCGGCGTCTGGCGGAAGGCAAACGTGAAGGCCTCGAACTTCTTGCGCGTGCCCAGCCAGACGAAACGGCAATGGCGCTGCTCGATCTCGGGCTGGTAGCTGGCCGCATAGCGCGTGCGGATGCGGCTGTTCAAGCCATCGCTGGCGATCACGAGGTCGGCGCCGTACTGGCGCGCGATGGCCTGGTCATCCTGCACCTCCGTCTCGAAGACGAGTTCCACGCCGAGCTCCTCGCAGCGCGCCTGCAGGATATTGAGCAGGCGCTTGCGGCCGATGCCGCAAAAGCCATGGCCGCCCGAGCGCACGCTCTCGCCCTTGAAGTGGATGTCGATATCATCCCAGTGGTTGAACGCCTGCAGGATGGCGCGCGCCGTCGGCTCGTCGGCATTGGCCAGGTTGCCCAGGGTCTGGTCGGAAAACACCACGCCCCAGCCAAACGTGTCGTACGGCCGGTTGCGCTCGATGACGGTAATGCGGTGCGCGGGGTCCTGCTTCTTCATGAGCAGGCTGAAATACAGGCCGGCGGGGCCGCCGCCGATGCAGACGATATTCATGCGGTGTCCGTGCGAAGTTTGAAGCGCTGCAGCTTGCCCGTCTCCGTGCGCGGCAGCGCGGGCAGGAAGCGAATGGCGCGCGGATATTTATACGGGGCGATCTGCTGGCGCACGAAATCCTGCAGTTCGGCCGCCAGCGCGTCGCCGCCCTGGAAACCGTCCTTCAGCACCACGTGCGCCTCGACGATCTGGCCCCGTTCCTCGTCGGCGCGTCCGACCACGCCGCATTCGGCCACGGCAGGATGGCGCAGCAGCGCCTCTTCCACTTCCGGGCCGGCGATGTTGTAGCCGGCCGAGACGATCATGTCGTCGCTGCGCACGCGGTAATAGAAATAGCCGTCGGCATCCATCTCGAAGGTGTCGCCCGTCAGGTTCCAGCCATGCTGCACGTACTCGCCCTGGCGCGCATCGGCCAGGTAGCGGCAGCCGGTGGGGCCTTTCACGGCCAGTCGCCCCGTCACGCCGGGCGGCTGCGGCACGCCCGCCTCGTCGACGATGCAGGCCTGGTAGCCGGGAATGGCCTTGCCGATGGCGCCGCGGCGGATGCCCTCGCCCGTGGCGGAAATGAAAATGTGCAGCATCTCGGTGGCGCCGATGCCGTCCGTCATGGCCAGGCCCGTGGCCGCCTGCCAGGCGTCGCGCGTGGCCAGCGGCAGCGCTTCGCCGGCCGACACGGACAGGCGCAGGCTGCGCAAGCCGTGCTTGCCGGCCAGCGGCGCCATCTGGCGGTAAAAGGTGGGCGCCGTGAAGCAGATCGTGGCGGCGTAGGCGTCGATCGCCTGCAGCAGGGTGTCCGGCGTGAGCTTTTCCAGCAGCACGGTGGCCGCGCCGAAGCGCAGAGGGAACAGCAGCAGGCCGCCCAGGCCAAAGGTGAATGCCAGCGGCGGCGTGCCGATGAAAATGTCATCGGGGCGCGCCTGCAGCATGGAACGGGGAAAGCAGTCGCAGATGGCCAGCAAGTCGCGGTGCATGTGCATGGTGCCCTTGGGCACGCCCGTCGTGCCCGAGGTAAAACTGATCAGGCAGACCTCGTCGGCCGCCGTGTCGTGCGCCGTGAAGGGCGCGCCATGGGCCGCCATGCGCCGCTCCAGTTCCGCGCCATCGGCGCCAAAGCACAGCATGGGCGGCAAGCCGGGCAAGCCATCGAGTTCCGCGCGCAAGCCTTGCGCGCACAGCACGGCGTTCACTTCCGCCTTGGCGAGAATGGTGGACAGTTCGCGCGCGCGCAGCAGCGGCATGGTGGGCACGGCGATGCAGCCGGCCTTCAGCACGGCCAGCAGGCAGGCCGCCATCATGGGCGTATTCGCGCCGCGCAGCAGCACGCGGTTGCCGGGGATCAGGCGCAGGTCGCTGCGCAGCACGTGGGCGATGCGGTCGACTTGCTGCAGCAGGCGGGCGTAGCTCCAGCGCTGGCCATCGGCAAGGATGGCCGTGCGCGCGCCGCCACCGCCGGCCACGGCCGCATCGAGCAGCGCGGCGACGCAGTTCAGGCGCGCCGGATACCGCAGTTGCGGCAAATCAAAGCACAGTTGGGGCCAGAGCTCGCGCGGCGGCAGGTGCGCGCGCGCAAAGTCATCCCGGGGAGTGGCGCTGGTAGGCGAAGGGTCGCTGCTCATGCTCATCCTGGCTGGTGGCGGGCAAGCGTGCATGGCCCGGAAGCAGATACTTTAAACCTAAAGTATTTTTCCAGCAAGGGGAAAACAGCGGATTCAGCCAGCGTCATCCTCGGCGTCAAGCAGGCGCAATTGCTGCGCCACGCTGCGCGCCAGCGCGCCCAGCGCCGTTTGCATCTGGCCGCCATCGAGCACCGCCGCCTGCAGCAAGGCCAGCATTTCCGCCTCCGCCCCATGCAGGCCCAGCGTGCGGCAGCCCAGGTGCAGCCGTTCCAGCTGCTGGCGCGCCAGCACCGGCTCGCCGCGCGCCAGCAAGGCTTCCACCTGCTCGCCGGCCGCGCCGACCTGGCCCTGGAAACCCGTCAGATAAGCCTGCAGGCGCTCTTCATCGATGCCCAGGCGCTGCGCCGTCGCCCGCGGCGCCTCGGCCGGCAATGGCGCCACGTCGAAACAGGCATCGATATGCTGGCGCACCTGCTCCTGCTGGAAGGGCTTGACGATGTAGCCGGCGGCGCCGGCCTGCACGGCGTCACGCACCGTATCGTGATCGTTCGCCGACGACACCAGCACCAGCGGCATGGCGTCGAGGGCGCTGTCCGAGCGGATCTTCTGCAGCAGCTCCATGCCCGACAGGCGCGGCATGCGCAAGTCGCAGAAGCACAGCGCCGGGCGCAGACCGCCTTCGAGCTGCTCCCACGCCGCCGCGCCATCCTCGGCCTCCACGATATCATGCACGCCGCAGCTGTCGATCAGGTGCATCAACACCATGCGCGAAACGACATCATCGTCTACCACCAGTACTTTCATTGCTCTCTCCATAGCCGGCAGCATCATGGCGCCTGCGCGTATTCTACCCAGTTTCGCCGCGTTTCCGATGGCCGGCATTGCTTATTTTACATTTCCTTGCCTGGCACGGCGATTTGCGCCAGCAGTGCGCGCAGGCGCGGCAGATGCAAGGCCACCTGCGTCCAGCGCCCGGCGTCCGCCGCCTCCTCCATTTCCGTGCACAGCATGTGCAGTTCCGTTTCATCGAGATACGCGGCGCTGCCCTTCAAGCCGTGCAGCAGGCGCCCGGCGCCATCCTGGTCCTGCGCGGCCAGGGCGCCATCGAGTTCGTGCAGGCGCCCTTCCAGGTCGGCCACGAAGGCGACGCGGATGCGCCGCTGCAGGTCGCCGCCGCGGCCGGACTGGGTTGGCGCCGCCGGCATGGCGTTCGCCTTGGGCGCGACGCCAAACAGCGCATCGAGTTCGGCCTGGCCGCGCGCCACGTTGCGCGGCACGCTGGAGGGCATGCGCGGCAACATGAAACCGCGCTGCAGCTGGCGCTCGATGGCGCGCGCCAGCAAGCCATGCAGCGCCGCCTCGTCCACCGGCTTGCTGAGGAAATCATCCATGCCCACGCCCAGGTAGCGGCTGCGGTCCTCTTCGCTGGCATTCGCCGTCAGGGCCACGATCATCAGTTCCTGGTCGCGCACGGGCTGGTCCGGCCAGCCGCCCACGCGGATCAATCGCGTGGCCGTGGCGCCGTCCATTTCCGGCATGCGCCCGTCCATCAGGATCAGGTCATAGCGCGTATGCACGCAGGCCGCCACGGCCAGCACGCCATTGGCCACCACGTCGACGCGGTGGCCCAGTTCCTCGAGCATGACGCGGATGATGATCTGGTTGGTGGGGAAATCTTCCGCGCACAGCACGCGCAGCTGGTGGCTGTGCGGCGCCAGCGCCACCTGCGGGACCAGCGGCGGCGCCACGCCATCGGCCAGCGGCAAGGTAAACGCGAACGTGCTGCCCTGCCCCGGCGTGCTGGCCACCTCGATCTCGCCATCCATCAATTCGACCAGCTGGCGGCAGATCGCCAGCCCCAGCCCCGTGCCGCCATAGCGCCGCGTGGTGCTGGCGTCGGCCTGCTCGAACTTCTGGAACAGGCGGGCCATCGCGTCGGCATCGATGCCGATGCCGCTGTCGCTGACGGTAAAGCGGATCAGGTTGACCTGGCGCCCGCCGCTGCCCGCCGCCCTGGCCGTGCCCGCGCGCTCCACGCACACGCTGACGGCGCCGCGCTGGGTGAACTTGAAGGCGTTGCCAACCAGGTTGACCAGCACCTGGCGCAGGCGCGTCGGGTCGCCCACCACGAACGGCGGCAGGTCGGGCGCGAAATCGATGGCGAAGCCGATGCTGCGCGCGGCCGCCTGCTCCTCGAACAGGCTGACCACGTTTTCGATCGCCGCGCCGAGCGCGAAGTCGATGTTTTCAATACTCAGCTTGCCCGCCTCGATCTTGGAAAAATCGAGCAAGTCGTTGATGATCACCAGCAGCGACTGGGCGTTGGCCTGGCCGCGCAGGATCTGCTCGCGCGTGGCGTCGTGCAGCTGCTCGTCGCGCAAGGCAAAGCCCAGCATGCCGATCACGCCGGCCAGCGGCGTGCGCATTTCATGGCTCATGTTGGCGAGGAATTCCGATTTCTGCCGCGTCGCATCCTCGGCCTTGCGCTTGGCCTGGCGCAAGCTTTCCTCATTTTTTTTCAGGCTGCTGTTGACCTGCGCCAGCTTGTCCGACTGCGCCAGCACTTCGATTTCCTTGATCTGCAGCTGGGCGTTTTTCTGCGATACCTCGGCCGTGCGTTCGCTGACCTGTTTTTCCAGCTCATTTTGCTGCTGCCGCACGGCGCGCATGCGCTGGCGGTAGATGCCGTAGCCGGCGCCCAGCAGCAGGGCCGCCACCAGGGTGCGGAACCACCAGGTTTTCCAGAACGGCGGCAGGATGGTGATGGCCAGCGTGGCGCCGCTTTCGTTCCACACGCCGTCCTTGTTGGCCGCCTTCACGCGAAACACGTAATTGCCGGGATCGAGATTGGTGTAGGTGGCAAAGCGCCGGCCCGCATTCGTCATGACCCAGTCCTGGTCGAAGCCTTCGAGCCGGTAGGCGAACACGTTGCGCTGCGGCGCGGCGAAATGCAGGGCCGCGAATTCCAGCGAAAAGACGCTCTCGCGGCTGGTCAGGCTCAGCGTGCGCGTATGGTCGATGGCGGTCTTGAGCACCCGCGCGAATTCGCCGCGGCCGATGGCCACCGGCTTGTTGAAGATCTGCAGTTCCGTGATGGCCACCAGCGGCGGCACGCGGTTGTCATGGATATCCTGCGGCACGAACGCCGTCATGCCATTGAAGCCGCCGAAATACATGGTGCCGTCGGCCGCGCGCAAGGCCGCGCCGTCGAAGTACGAGCCTTCCACCGTGCCGTCGGCGCTGTCGTAATTGCGAAACAGGCCGCTGCGCGTGTCGAGGCGCGTGATGCCGCTGTTGGTACTCAGCCACAGCTGCTCGTTGTCGTCGCCGAGGATGCTGGCGACGGCGTCGTCGGCCATGCCATCCTTGCGCAGATAGCGGCGAAAACGGATCTCGCCCTTCGCCCCCACGTCCATGCGGTTCAAGCCGTTGGCCGTGCCCACCCACAGCACGCCGCGCTTGTCTTCATGCAGGAAATGCACCTCGTCGTGACTCAGGCTATGCGGGTTTTGCGGGTCATGGCGGTAATGGCGGAACTGGCCGCTGGCGCGGTCCAGCAAGTCCAGCCCATGAAAAGAGCCGATCCACAGCTGCCCCTTGCGGTCTTCCAGCACGGGACGCACCATGTTGTCGGACAGGCTGTTGGGGTTGGCCGGATCATGGCGGAACGTGGTGTAGCGCTTGCTCACGGGGTCAAAGCGGTGCACGCCGCCGCGCGTCGAAACCCACAGCATGCCGCTGCGGTCGCTCACGACATTGCGGATGGTGTCGCTGTTCGGGTCGCCCGCGGCGAAGCGCGTGGTATGAAAGCGTCCCTGGAGCGGATCGAAGCGGTGCAGCCCCGTCGAGCCGCCCACCCACAAGGTGCCGTCCGGCGCCTTGTACAGGGTCGTCACCTGCTCGTCGCGCGACATGCCGGGCGCGCGCCCCAGGTCGAACAGCTGCGAGCTGCCGTCGCGCGTGTCATACAGTTTCAGGCCGCCCTTGGTGGCGAGCCACAGCTTGCCGTTGCCGGCATCGGCCACGGCCCGCACCTTCTTGTCCGCCAGCGCCCCCACGTCGCCGGGTGCGCGCGCCATGCGCGAAAAGCCGCCGCTGCCCAGGTCGACCCGGCTCACGCCGTTGTACCAGGAACCGACCCAGAAAGTGCCCGCGCGGTCGCGGTACAGCGACGACAGCTGGTTGTCGGCGACGCTGAACTTGTCGCCCGTCTGGTGGCGGTACTGCAGGAAGGTGTCGCTCTCGGGCAGCCAGCGGAACAGGCCGTCGGCATTGCTGCCCAGCCAGACGGTGGCATCGACATCCTGGTACAGGCTGGCGACGCGGATGGCGGAAAAGCCCTGTTTTTCATTCAGGCGCAGGCGTGCCTGGGGCGGCTGGCCGGCGCCGCCCAGGCGCCAGCGCTCGACGCCGGCCATGGTGCCGATCCACAGGTTTTGCTGGCGGTCGACCAGCAGCGACTGGATGACGTTGTATTTCGAGCCGGCTTCCGCATCGATGGCAAAATGCTCGAAGCGCTCGCTGCCCGGCGCCAGCATGTCCAGGCCCGACACCGTGCCGATCCACAGGCGCTTTTGCGCATCCAGCGCCAGCGCCTTGATTTCATTGTCACCCAGGCTGTGCGGGTTGCCTTCTTCATGATGCCAGGTGCGGAAATGCCCCGTGGCGGGATCGAAATGCTGCAAGCCGTCCGCGGTGGCGATCCAGAAGCCGCGCGCGCCATCGTCGAGGATGGCGCGGATATGCCGGTTGCCATTGCCGCGCCGGCTCTTTTCCGCCATGCCGTAATGGATGAAGGTCTGGCTGGCCGCATCGAAGCGGTCCAGGCCATTGTCGGTGCCGATCCACAGCTGGCCCTGGCTATCGACATGCAGCTGGCCCACCCAGTTGTCGGCCAGGCTGGTCTTGTCGCCCTCGATATTCTTGTAGACCACCATGCGGTAGCCATCGAAACGGCTCAGGCCAGACTGGCTGCCGAACCACATGAAACCTTGCCGGTCCTGGGCGATGGCCAGCACGGATTCCTGCGCCAGGCCCTGTTCGACGCTGAGCTGGTCGAAACGCAGGGTGGGCGCAGGCGCGGCCCCGGCCCAGCCACTCGAAAGTAGACCAAATAACAACACCGCATCGAAAACACGTCGGAATACCAGCACAATCGTCCTGTCAAAAAAACGCGAAAACTCCGGGAACGCTTCCCGGGGGCCGTCTCAAGAACCGAAAAACGCCAGTACATCGTCCTTGCGGGCCTGCGTATCGCGCTGTCCAAGACGGATCAGCTCGTTAGTATACGTCGATTCGAACAACAAATACGATGCCAGCGCCGCGCCGCGGGCTTCGGCCGCGCCGATGCCCGACAACATGGTCCGGATGGGACGGGGCAAACTGCCGATATGCCGGCTGGCGATGGCGTCGAGCCGCTCGGACGGCGCGATGACCAGCAGCTCCACCGGCCGCAGCGCCGTCTTGCCCAGCAATTCGGGCGGCAGCATCGACAGGGTCAGGTTGATGCGGTTCAGGCGTTCGATGTCGACGGCCAGGCCGTCGAGGAAGATCGACGACAGCGCATGGCCGGCGATCTGCGCCAGGCTCGGGTAGCGCGCCGATTCGGCCGCGCCCGGCGCCGGCTCCGTCATGCGTCCCGCGCCCACCACCAGCACCTTGTTGGCGCCCAAGTGGATGGCCGGCGAGATCGGCGCCAGCTGGCGCATCGAGCCGTCGCCGCAGTATTCGCGCTGGCCGCCCACGTACAGGGGCACGGCGGGGAAGATGAAGGGGATGGCGGCCGAGGCCAGCAAGTGTTCCACGCCGATCTGGTCCGGCAGGGCCAGGCGCTGCGTGCGCACCCAGGGCGCGATATCCTCGGCCGTCTGGTAAAACGTCATGTGCCGGCTGCCCGAATACGACGACGCCGTGACGGCCAGCGCATGCAGCAGGCCGTCGGCCAGCGCCGCGTCCAGGCGCGGCAGGTCGAGCATGCGGTGCAGCAGGCTCACCAGCGGTGTATTGTCGAGCAGGGAATTGGGCGGCGCCGCATGCCACTGGCGCAGCAGCCAGCCAAACGACAGCAGCGACAGCCAGCGCGCGCCCGAGCGGATCACGCCCAGCGAATCGGCGCGGTAGACTTGCTCGACTTCGATGTGCTGCCACACGTCGAGCAGTTTTTGCACGCCCTCGCCGAAGTTGTCCGCGCGGCAGGCCAGGGCCGTGGCGTTGATGGCGCCGGCCGAGGTGCCGCAGATGATGTCGAACGGATTGCGCGCCGGCGCCCAGCCCGCTTCCCACAGAATCGCCGAAATCGCCTGCAGCACGCCCACCTGGTAAGCGGCACGGGCGCCCCCTCCCGTGAGTATCAAGCCAGTTTTATTTTGCATTCCCATGCCGGCAGATTAGCAGGGTCTTGATACTTTGTGGAAATTTCAGTCGCCCCGCACCATGCCCTCGCGGCGCGGATCGGCCCCGCCGAACCAGAAATCCTTGCCATGCGCATTCAGGCGCATGATGCCCTGCAGGCCGGAATTCTGTTCGATGACGCGCACCTCGTGGCCCATGGCCCGCAGCGCCTCGACCTGGGCGGCCGGCGCGCGGTCCTTTTCCAGTTCCGTCGGGCCGTTGCGGCTGCCGAAGTTCGGCAGGCTGATGGCCTGCTGCACGTTCAAGCCCCAGTCCATGGTGCCGACCAGCACCTTGGCGACATAGTTGATGATGGACGAGCCGCCCGGCGACCCCGTCGCCAGCACCAGCTTGTGCGTGCCCTTTTCAAATACCAGCGTGGGCGACATGGCGCTGCGCGGGCGCTTGCCCGCTTCGACGCGGTTGGCGATGGGGCCGTCGGCGTCGCGCGAATCGAACGAGAAATCCGTCAGCTGGTTATTCAGCAAAAAGCCGTCGACCATCTGGCGCGAGCCGAAGGCGTCTTCCACGCTGGTGGTCATCGACAGGCCGCCGCCAAAGGCATCGACCGCCACCAGGTGCGACGTCGATGGCCGCTGCAGCGCGTTGTCCATGCCCCACGCCACCTGCATGCCGGGCGGCGTGCCAGGCGTGGCCTTGCCCATGGATTTGTCGCCGATCAGCGCGGCGCGCTGCGCCAGGTAGGTTTTGTCCAGCATCGAGGCGACGCCGTTGCCCGGCAGCGGCACGAAGTCCGTGTCGGCCACGTAGCGGTTGCGGTCCGCGTAGGCCAGGCGCCCCGCTTCCGAGAACAAATGGATGGCTTGCGCATCGAGCACGCCGTCGACGGGCGGGTACGGCCGGATATCCTTCACTTCCAGGATGCCCAGCATCTGCGCGATGGCGATGCCGCCCGACGATGGCGGCGGCATGCCGCACACGGTCCACGCCTTGTAGTCGCTGCAGACGGGCACGCGCACCTTGGCCTGGTAGCCGGCGATATCCTGCGCCGTCAGCTTGCCAGGATTGGTCGGGTGCGACGCCACCTTGGCGGCGATGTCGCGCGCGATGCGGCCCTGGTAAAAGGCGTCGGCGCCGCCGCGGGCGATTTCGCGCAAGGTGCGCGCCAGCTGCGGGTTTTTCAGCACGTGGCCGACGGGCCAGGCCTTGCCGTCCTGGTCATAGAAGTAGGCGGCGGCGACAGGGTCGCGCTTCAGGGCCTGGTCCCAGCTCAACAGGCCGTTGAGGCGCTGGCTGACAGGAAAACCGCCATGCGCGAGCTTGATGGCGGGGCCGAACAGCGTCGCCCACGGCAGCTTGCCGTGTTCCTTGTGCGCCAGTTCCAGCATGCGCAGCACGCCGGGCGCGCCCACCGAGCGCCCGCCCACCACGCCCGTGGCGCGCGAGACGGGACTGCCATCGGCATTCTGGAACAGGTGTTCATCGGCGGCGGCGGGCGCCGTTTCGCGTCCGTCGAAGGCTTGCACGCCCTTGGCCGTGGAATACAGCAAGAAGGCGCCGCCGCCGATGCCCGACGACTGCGGCTCGACCAAAGTCAGCACCAGCTGCGTGGCGATGGCCGCGTCGATGGCGCTGCCGCCCTTTTTCAGCATCTGGTAGCCGGCATCGGCCGCCAGCGGATTGGCGGCGGCCACCATGAACTTTTGCGACGTCCAGCCCGATTTTTCCGCGTACGCGGTGGCGATTTCCGGCGCCTTCTGCGGCACCTCGGCAAAGGCGGGACTGGCGGCCAGGGCCCCCAGCAAGGTCAGGCTCAGCGCCAGCGGCTTCAATGTGATCATGGATTCTCCGATAAAAAAAGGGCGCACAGCCAGGCAAGGCTGTACGCCCCATACGGGGGTATCCTACATCAAATGCCCGTTCGGGCGCTGCCTTCACAGGCGTGCCTGGCCATGTTCAAGTCCCGGCGAATGGCCGAAGACAGTCCGGATGGTGCAAAACATGGCAAGCCCGGGCCATGCAACAACGCCCCGGCATTGCCCGCCTGCCCTTATTTTGGCTGCATGCGGATGGCGCCGTCCAGGCGGATGGTCTCGCCATTGAGCATGACGTTTTCCACGATGGCTTTCACCAGCTGCGCGTATTCGCCGGGCTTGCCCAGGCGCGACGGGAACGGCACCATCTTGCCCAGCGCATCCTGCACTTCGGCGGGCATGCCCAGCAGCATCGGCGTTTCGAAAATGCCGGGCGCCACCGTCATGACGCGGATGCCGTTGCGCGACAGGTCGCGCGCCATCGGCAGGGTCAGGCCCACCACGGCAGCCTTCGACGACGCATACGCGGCCTGGCCGATCTGGCCGTCATACGCGGCCACGGAGGCCGTGTTGACGATGATGCCGCGCTCGCCCTCGGCCGTCGCGTCCAGCTTGGCCATGGCGTCGGCCGCCAGGCGGCACATATTGAAGGTGCCCACCAGGTTGATGTTGACCACTTTCTGGAACAGCGCCAGCGGATGCGGGCCATCCTTGCCCACGGTTTTCACGGCCGGCGCCACGCCGGCGCAATTGACCAGGCCGCGCAAGGTGCCCAGTTTCGTCGCGGCCGCCACCACGGCCAGGCCGTCTTCCTCGGACGTCACGTCGCACTGCACGAACACGCCGTTAAGCTCGGCGGCCAGCGCCTGGCCCGCCTCGGTCTGCACGTCGGCCAGCACGACCTTGCCGCCCGCCGCCGTCAGCATGCGCGCCGTCGCCGCGCCCAGGCCCGAAGCGCCGCCCGTGATGATGAATACATTGTCCTGAATCTGCATGAAGTCTCCTGTATGGTGATGGCCGTGTGCCCGGCCCGAATGAAGTGGATGCCGCATGATGCCACAGTTACATGACGTTTACGTAAACGTAACCTTGCGTAACCTTGGCGGCAATTGTAGCCACTTTGGCTCCGCTCAGCAAAAACTGAAGCCGTCCCGCGCTGGACAACTCAAAAACACTGCACGAACACCCCGTTGCGGTGGCAGATGCGCCCGTTGGCATCGAGGGTGGCATTGCCCGTGCCGTTGTAGCGCGCGCCGGAGGCGTCGCGGCAACCGCCCGAGTCGCAGGAGCCGACCGGCTGCGGCAGGCCGGGCATGGGGATGGCCGGGCTGGGCGGCAGCGGCGGCATGGCGACGGCGGGCGGCAC
>CAUSDR010000127.1:0-13644 GCA_963530105.1 uncultured Janthinobacterium sp. | reverse complement strand
CGCAAATCCAGGGGATCGAGCAGCAGGCGCCGCATCAGCAGGTCGAAGCGCTCGCCCGTGACTTGTTCCATGACGGTGCCGATCACGCCCCAGTTCAGGTTGGCATACGTGAAATAGCGGCCCGGCGCCGCCGCCGCATCCCACATGAGGTCGCCGCCGGCCGTAAACACGTCGCGCAGGCTGCGTTCCGGCCCCCACGCGTAGCCGCCAGCATCGCGCAGCGAAGAGGTATGGCTGAGCAAGCTGCGCAAGGTCACGGGCTGCTGGGGAAAGTGCGGGTTGCGCAGGGAAAAGCCCAAATAAATGCCGACATCCTGGTCCAGGCTCAGCTTGCCCTGTTCCACCAGGCGCATCAGGCCCACGGTGGTCATCATCTTCGACACCGAGGCGATGCGGAACAGGGTGGCGGGTGTCGCCGGCACGTGGTCCGCCGGCGTGGCGCCCAGGTGGCGGTAGCCGAACTGCTGCTGGTACGTCACCTTGCCATGGCGGATGGCCAGCACGGACAGGCTGGCCAGCGGATGCGCCGCATCGTCGACGATGGCGGACAGGGCTGCATCGAGGGCGCGCTGCTGTGCGGCAGGCACCATCTTGCCGGCGCCGCCGCCCGGCGGTGCTGCCAGTGCGCTCCAGGTCGTTCCCAGTAGCAGCAAGCCCAGCAAACCCGTCATTTTATTGATCATGCTTTCCCTGATTCATGGTGGATTGAAGGCAGGAGCAGCATAGAGCGGGAAAGTGTCGAAGGCCAATGAAAATTGCTTATTTATCTATAATGCAAAGCTATACCTACGGTAAAACATCGTTTTTTTAAGTGTATAACCGTTATTTATGGTTATTTTCCATTTATTCATGGGCGGACGGGACACGCGCGAGCGCCATCGCTATTACACTAGGAGGACAAGGAGAACTGTATGAGCCAGACCAGCGTAGAACTCAAGGTCGATTTAAATGACAATTCGCCTTTATATATGCAGATCGCCCGCAAGCTGAGCGATGACGTACGCAACGGCCGCTACCAGGTAGACCAGGCCCTGCCATCCGAACGTACCCTGTCCGAACTGCTCGACGTATCGCGCGTGACTGCCCGCAAGGCCATCGACCAGCTGGTCGAGCAAGGCCTCGTGGTGCGCCGCCGTGGCTCGGGCAACTATATTGCCCCGCGCATCGAGCAGCCGCTGTCGAACCTGTCGAGCTTTTCCGAGCAACTGCAGCAGCGCGGCTACCGTCCCGGTTCGCGCTGGCTCAAGCGCGATGTCGTGATCGCCAGCAGCGATGAACAGCTGAGCCTGGGCCTGGCGCAGAACACGAAAGTGGCGCGCCTGGAGCGCCTGCGCCTGGCCGACGACGTGGTGATGGCGTATGAAGTGAGCGTGCTGCCGTTCAGCGTGGTGTCGGATCCGGGCGCCGTGGGCGACTCGCTGTATGCATACCTGAGCAACATCAAGAAGGCTCCCGTGCGCGCCTTGCAGCACATCCGCGCCATGAATGCGACGGCCGAGCTGGCCAAGCAGCTGGGCATCCCCGATGGCCAGGCCGTGCTGTTCATCACGCGCATCGCCTACCTGGAGTCGGGCGAAGCGGTGGAATTGACGCATTCGTATTGCCGCAGCGATCATTACGACTTCGTGGCGGAAATGCGCCGCTCGCCCAGCCAGCTGTAAACAGCGCGCGCGTCTCCCTGACGAATCCGCACCGCTCACCGCACGCCAGCGCGGCGGACGTGACTCGACGCAAGCCGCCAGCAAACCGCTCGCCACCGTCGTGACGCGCGGCCCGCATGGCGCCGGCCTATCCACTCGGCGGCGTTTCCCGGCAGAGCCGCCACCACGCTACTGTTCGATCAGGCGGATCATGGATTGCGCCACGCCGACGGACGATTCCCAGCTCATGCCCGTCACCAGCCGGCCGTCGACCTCGACGTGACTCTTGCCGTTGGCGCCGTGCCGGAATATGCCGCCATGGCGCGTGATGCTCGCTTCCGCCGAAAAGGGATAAGCCTTGTATACCGGCGATTCCCTGTTCAGAAACGCATCGGGGAAGGAGGTGAGCACCTTGCCCTGGATCAGGAAAGTACCGTCGCGTAGCTTCAGATTCTTGATGCCTTCGGTGCCATGGCAGATTGCCGCGATCACCCCGCCTTGCTGTTCGTAAATGCGCAAGGCGATATCCTGCAGCGCCTTGTTGTCCGGGATGCCGACGATGGCCGCGCCGCCGCCGACGAAAGCCATGCCCGCATAGTCGTCTGCCCTGACTTCGGAGACGGGCAGGGTATGCGCCAGCGCCCACATGAAATCACTGTCGTACAGATGCTTCTTGAGCAGCGCGTCCGATGTGACGATCATTTCCAGCGGCACGGCGCCGCCCTCTGGACTGACGAAGTCGACCGCGTACCCCGCTTTGCGGAATACATCATAGGTATAGGCCAGTTCGGGGAAATTGTTGCCTGCGTTAACTTTTGTGCCCGGATACTGATGTACATTTGATACGACCAGCAGCACCTTGCGAGCCTGGCGCGGGGCGGCTGGCTCGCGATCGGCCGACTTGCTGACGATCTTCCAGGTGCCGGCGATCTTTTTCAACAGAAAGACATCCACATAGCGCACCCCTTGCTGGGGAATGTGGATCTCGGCCTTGGCGGTGGCCACCTTGCCGCTCACATCGACCTGGATCAGCCGCCCGTGGCGCCCATTGAATTGCCCTGCTTTCTCCTGGGAAAAGAGCTTGGCGTATTCCGGACCGCTCAACTCCCATTCCGCATCGTTTTTACCGTCCAGGTAAAGGCGGGAGCTTGCATGGAAGGCCTGGTTGATCTCGCTCTGTACGTTGTAGCTGGTGCCATGCATGTACAGGCGCACGGTCTCGCGGATGGCATTGCCGTCCTGCTCCGCGCTTGCGGCGCTGGCGACGGCGGTGATGCTGAGCAAGCAACAGGCGAGTATCGTTCGCAATAAAAACTGAATCATGGCTATACCTTCGAATGAAGAATGACGTTTATCGGAGCAGCGACCGTGTCGGGTCGCTGGTGCTCGATAATTTATCGAAGTGCCGGGGGAAAGTCAGTCGCCAAACGCGATTTCAGACTCCGGAATGGCGTTTCCGGAGCAATTTCATGCGGAAATGGCCCTGGTCGCCGGGCTGGATTGGGCCCGGAAGCTGGCGGGCGTCTGCCCGGCAACTTTCTTGAAGGTGGAATAGAAGGTGGAACTGGAATTGAAGCCGCAGCGCTCGGCGACGCTATCCATGTTCAATTGCGGCTCGTCCGTCAATACCCGTTGCGCTTCGGCGATACGGTAGGCGTTGACGTAGGTTGTGAAGCTCTTGCCCAGCTTGTCATTCAGCACCTGCGACACCTGCGCCTGCGAGCATCCGGCCCGCTTGGCCAGTTGGGCCAGGGTCAGGTTCGGATTCAGATAGGCTTGCTGGCCGGTCATCAGTTGTTCCAGCGCGGCGAGCACGGCGAGCCCATCTTCGTGTGTCAGGCGGCTATGCCGGTACTTTTGCTGCGCGTCGGCAGGCGCCAGGATTTCCTTTCTCAGCAGAAAGACCATCACCGCGACATGCAGCGAAAAGGTGAATGACAGGGCGCCAACGATATAGGACGTGAACGGCGTGCTCGCGTAGGCCGCCAGCATGACGCAGCTGCCGCCGAAGACGCTCAGCATCAGCATGTTGCTGGTCGCCATGCGATGGCCGTCGTTCCACCATGCGCGGCGGGTTTGCCACAGCAGCCTGGCGGCCGCCAGCAGGTAGCCTAGCCAGAACACATGAATTGCATGACTCGACAGGTCCCACGCGGCACGATACGCGGAATACGGAAAGGCCACGCCGATGCCGATCAGCAGGAAGGACAGGCCGAGATGCCAGCGCCATGCTTGTCCGGCTGGCAATTGCGCGAGGCCGGCGAGGAAAGCGCGCACATAGAGATAGGTCAAGGGACCGATCAGCAGGCAAGCCGACAGGCCCAGCTGGCGGAATTCGAGTGCGATCGCAGGATTGAAGTAGAGGAAGGCGGATTTGGCGGTGCGCACCCCGACGGCCAGCAACAAGGCGCCCAGCATGCAGTCGGCAAGACAGCGAGGCCGGCGGCTGAAAAAATAGACGGCCAGGAAAATGCCGTTGATGGCGCCCAGGGCGCTAAACAGGAACAGCAATTGGCGAGCGATCATGGCGTGTCATGGATGTTGGCGTCGAACCGCAGTATAGACATAAATGGGCTTGAAACTTGCCTCTGGGCCACTGAATGAACGAATGTAGCCACTGATTGAGCGCCGTACCGACGTCCGCCTGGGACGCCACGTCCGTGCCGCAGCCATAAACTCCCGTTATGCCCGCCCGCCATCCTTTCATGGCTGATCTTGCACATCGGTATTAAACTGGTCTCACCTTCAACCATGTTCGACATCATGTTGAAAACTGAAACCCCGAGCCGGCGGCATCCGGATCTGGATATGTATCCAGTGGAACAACTGGTGGCGGCGCTGGTCGATGACCAGTTCTGGGCCGTCGAAGCCGTGCGGCTGGCGTCGCCCGACATTGCCGCTGCCATCACGGCCGCCCTGCCCCGCATCGCCGCCGGTGGCCGCCTGCTGTACGTGGGCGCCGGCACGTCGGGACGCCTGGGCGTGCTCGACAGTGTCGAATTGAATCCCACGTTTTCCTGGCCGCCGGAGCGGGCCGTCGCCATCCTGGCGGGCGGCACGGGCGCCATGTTTGCGGCTGTCGAAGGGGCGGAAGATGATTTGCTGCAAGGCGAACTGGACTTGCTGGCTCTGCAGCCGCAAGAGAACGATGTGGTGATCCTGCTGGCCGCTTCCGGCGCCACGCCATATGTGCTGGGTGCCCTGCTGGCCGCGAACAAGGCCGGGGCGTTGACGATCGGCATCGCCAACAATGTGGGCGCCCCCGTGGCGCACGAGGCGCATTGCGGCATCGTGCTCGACACGGGCACGGAAGTCATTTCCGGCAGCACGCGTCTGAAAGCGGGCACGGCGCAAAAAATCACGCTGAACACGATTTCCAGCGCCTTGATGGTGGGTTTGCATAAAACTTACGGAAACTTGATGGTAGACTTGAAGCCGACCAACGCCAAGCTGATCTGGCGGGCCGTGCGACTGACCATGCATGCCACCGGCGCCAGCGAGGCGCAGGCCAGGACCGTGCTGGAGCAATGCCAATTTCACGTCAAGGTGGCCATCGTTGCCTTGATTAAAAAAATCAACACAAACCAGGCACAGGCATTGTTGGCCAGAGCGGACGGCAGTGTGCGGGCGGCACTGGCGGCCTGATCCGATGGCGCGGCATTCTTCTGTCTGGGCAACAACGAAGGATGTAATGGAGCTTGTGAAACAAACCGCCCCGGCGCGCGCGAATAAGCCGTCAAATAAGCCGTGGCTGTGGATCCCTTCCCTGTATTTTGGCCAGGGTATCCCGTATGTCGTGGTCATGACCTTGTCCGTGATCATGTACAAGAATTACGGTTTTTCCAATACGGATATTGCGCTGTATACCAGCTGGTTGTACTTGCCGTGGGTCATCAAGCCGCTGTGGTCGCCCTTCATCGACATGTACCGCACCAAGCGATTCTGGATCGTCGGCTTGCAGCTGGTGATCGGCGCCGCGCTGGCGCTGGTGGCCCTGACGACCTCGCTGCCCCATTTTTTCCAGATCAGCCTGGCGATTTTCTGGCTGATGGCCTTCAGTTCCGCCACGCATGATATCGCCGCCGACGGCTTTTATATGCTGGGCCTGGAAGAGCACCAGCAGGCGGCCTTTGTCGGCGTGCGCAGCACGTTTTACCGCCTGGCCATGATCGCGGGCCAGGGCGGCTTGGTGTTTCTTGCTGGCTACCTGACCCATGCGACGGGCAATGTGCAGCTGGCCTGGTCCGTCGTGTTTGCCATTCTGGCGGGCTTGTTCATCGCTCTCTTCCTCTACCATTACTTTGTCTTGCCGAAACCGCAGGATGACCGCCCCAGCATCCAGGATGCCGGTGTGTCTCCGTTGCAAGAGTTCGTCGCCACCTTTGCCGCCTTTTTCAGGAAGAAGGATATTTTCGTCATCCTGGGCTTTTTGCTGCTGTTCCGCCTGGGAGAAGCGCAACTGCTCAAATTGGCCGCGCCCTTCCTGCTCGACCCTGTCGCCAAGGGCGGCCTGGGCCTGAGCACGGAGCAAGTGGGCCTCGTCTATGGCACCATTGGCGTCATCGCGCTGACCCTGGGCGGCTTGCTGGGCGGCTACATCATTTCCCGCTTCGGCTTGAAACGCTGCCTGTGGATCATGGTGCTGTCCGTCCACTTGCCCGACCTGGTGTTTGTGTACCTGGCCACGGCCTTGCCCAGCAACCTGTATGTGATCGCTGGAGGCATTGCGCTGGAGCAATTTGGCTATGGCTTCGGTTTCGCTTCCTACATGCTGTACATGATCATGGTGTCCGATGGCGCGCATAAAACGGCCCATTACGCCATTTGCACGGGCTTCATGGCCCTGGGCATGATGTTGCCGGGCATGGCCAGCGGCTGGATTCAGCAAATGCTCGGTTACCAGCACTTCTTCATCTGGGTCTGCATCGCCACCATTCCCGCCTTCATCATGGCCGCGCTGGTCAAGATCGACCCGGAATTCGGCAAGAAGGCCGAGGCCTGATTCTTTTGCCGCGTGCGCCCGCATGGATGGCGGGCGCACAGTAAAATGCCCGCACCGATAGACCTGCGCTCCACCACTGCAAGGAATTGTTTTGTTGTCTACTTTCAAAAAACGCCTGGGCGCCAGCGCCGGCGTACTGGCCGCGCTGGCCACCGCCACATTGCTCAGCAGCTGTACCAGCACCAAACTGCCTTCCGCCGTGACGCCAGGAGAAGCGGGCTTGCCTGCCGTGCCGCCCGTGCAGCATATCAAGGGCGAAGTGCCGCCGCCGGCGCCGCGCGAATTCCGTGCCGCCTGGGTCTCGACGGTGGCGAATATCGACTGGCCCAGCCGCAGCAATTTGCCGGTCGCCAAGCAGCAGGCGGAGGCGATTGCCATCCTCGACCGCGCCAAGTCCTTGAATCTGAACGCGATTGTGCTGCAGGTGCGGCCCAGCGCCGACACGATTTACCCGTCGCAGCTGGAGCCATGGTCGGAATACCTGACCGGCAAGCAAGGCCAGCCGCCATTGCCCCTGTATGACCCGCTGGCCTTCTGGGTGGCGCAGGCGCATGCGCGGGGCCTGGAATTGCACGCCTGGTTCAATCCCTACCGCGCGCGCCACGCCACGGCCAAGTCGCCGCTGGCGCGCGACAGTTTCGCCTCCACCAACCCGGCGGCCGTCAAGCAATACGGGCGCTACCTGTGGATGGACCCGGGTGAAGCGGCTGCCTCGAAACACACGACGGACGTGGTACTGGACGTGGTGCGCCGCTACGATATCGACGGCGTGCACATCGACGATTACTTTTATCCGTATCCGATCGACGCGCCCGGCGCCGGTGCCGGCGCGGAAACAGCCGCGCTGGATGCGGGCAATGGCGGCGCCAAGCGCGAATTGCCGTTTCCCGATGAACCTTCCTGGCAGCAATATCTGCTGGCTGGCGGCCAGCTGGACCGCCCGTCCTGGCGCCGCCAGAACGTCAACCAGCTGATCGAAGCCTTGTATACAGGCATCCACCGCGAGAAGAGCTGGGTGCGCTTTGGCATCAGCCCGTTCGGCATCGGCCGTCCCGACCGCCGCCCTGCCGGCATTGTCGGTTTCAGCCAGTACGATAAATTGTATGCGGATGCGGAACTGTGGCTGGCCAAGGGCTGGCTCGACTACCTGTCGCCGCAGCTGTACTGGCCCGTGGCGCAGGCGCCGCAGGCGTTTGGCGTGCTGCTTGACTACTGGCTGGCGCAAAACCCGTATGGCCGCCACGTGTGGCCGGGTCTGTATACGAGCCGCATCGACAATTCCGCCAAGTCCTTCACGCCGCAAGAGATCATCAAGCAGGTGGAAGTGACGCGCACGCGCCCCGGCGCGAACGGGCAAGTGCATTTCAGCATGGTGCCCCTGATGCAGAACCGCAAGGGCGTCAGCGACCAGCTCAAGGCCACCGTGTATCAAAGCCCTGCCCTGATTCCCGCCACGCCGTGGCTGGGCAAGGAAGCGCCCGGCACGCCGGCCGTGGCCACGCGCCGCGATTCCACCAGCCTGAACCTGAAATTGACGGCGGGCGGCGGCAAGCCCGTGGCGCAATATGCCATCTGGGCCCGCTATGGCGAAGACTGGCGCTTCACGGTCGTGACGGGCCTGCAAGGCGAACTGACCCTGGTCGACGATGCGACAGGCAAAGTCAACGCGGTGGTGGTCAGCGCCGTGGACCGCCTTGGCAATGAAAGCGCGCGCGTCACCGTGCGCGCGCCGTTTGCGGCCGCCGGCAAGTAATTCCCGGCCATTCACTGGCAGT
Source organism: uncultured Janthinobacterium sp. (assembly GCA_963530105.1). GTDB lineage: Bacteria > Pseudomonadota > Gammaproteobacteria > Burkholderiales > Burkholderiaceae_D > Janthinobacterium. The sequence goes on along the minus strand of CAUSDR010000127.1, from coordinate 5,227 downwards.
CCATAACCTGCAGGCATGAAACATGCGCAAGCTTTCATGCCTGCACGCTACGCTTGGCTTTACACTCATGCCATGATTTCTATCCCTACAGCTAGCCAGGCCGATTCTCCCTTGGGCCTGGGCATCGACGCGGGCGGCACGCAGACGCGCTGGGCGTTGGCCCGTGCCGATGGCGCCATCGTGGCCGACGGCGCGGTGGAAGGCTTGTCTGCCTTGCAAATGAGCAGCGCATCTGGCCGCGCAGCATTGCACGCCACCTTTGCGAAGCTGGCCCGGGCCGTGCTGGCCGTTGGCCGGCCGCGCGCCGTGGTGGCGGGCTTGACGGGCTTTGGCGGCGACGACATTGCGCTGGCGCAAACGCTGGCGGAGTTGCTGGCGCTGGACGCCGCCGACGTCAGCCTGTGCAACGATATCGAGATCGCCTACCGCGACAGTTTTGCGCCAGGACAAGGTTACCTGGTCTACGCGGGCACGGGCTCGATTGCCGCCTGGATCGATCAGCAGGGCGTGTTTCACCGCGCGGGCGGGCGCGGCGTGCTGCTCGACGATGGCGGTGGCGGCTACTGGATCGCGCGCGAAGCCTTGCGCCAGATCTGGCGCCGCGAAGACGAAGCGCCCGGCAGCTGGCAAGCGTCGCCCATGGCCGAGGCCGTGTTTGCGCATGTCGGCGGCAGCGACTGGTCGCTGTCGCGCGCCTTCATGTATGGCGAGGATCGCGGTAGCATCGGCCGGCTGGCCTTGGCGGTTGCCGCCAGTGCCGATAGTGACCCGCTGGCGCTGGACATCTTGCAGCGCGCGGGACAGGAACTGGCGCGCCTGGCCCTGGCCCTGACGGCGCGCCACGGCCCGCGGCCCGTGGTGCTGGCGGGACGCGCGGCACAGTTGCATCCGGTCATCGCGTCAGCCATGCGCGCCGCTTTGCCTGTATCGTTGCAGATGGAGCAGAAAGTTGCCCGTCCACATGAGGCTGCGGCCCGGCAAGCGGCGAAAGCGGCTGCCGCGCTCACTGGAACATTTTATTAACCCGAATACGGATCTTTCATGAAAAAAATCGCTCTCGCCATGCTGGTGGCCCTGCTTTCCGCCTGTACCACGCCCGCGCCGCACCTCGACCATAGCTTGAGCGCGCGCAGCCAGAGTCCGCGCGTGAAATTCATCGTCATCCATTACACGGTCAGCGACCTGCCCCGCTCGATCAAGATCCTGACGGAACAAGTAGTCAGCAGCCATTATTTGCTGACGGACACGGACAAGCCGAAGTTTTACGTGCTGGTCGACGAATCGCGCCAGGCCAATCATGCGGGTGTGAGTAACTGGAAGACTTATACACAGCTCAATGTCAGCTCGATCGGCATCGAGATCGTCAACCCGGGCTTCAAGGACACGCCGGAAGGGCGTATCTGGTATCCGTTTTCGCAGGCGCAGATCGACGAGCTGATCCCGCTGCTGAAAGATATCCAGGCGCGCTACAACATTGCCCCGGAAAATATCCTGGGCCACAACGAAATCGCCCCGCAGCGCAAGCAAGACCCGGGACCGCTGTTCCCATGGCGCCAATTGGCCGATGCGGGCCTGATCGTCTGGCCGGACGCCAACCGGGTTGCCGCGCAGCGCGCCATTTTTGACCAGCAAGTGCCGGACGCCGTCTGGTTCCAGAAAAAACTGGCCCAGCACGGCTATGCCACGCCGAATACGGGCGTGTTCGATGAAGCGACGCGCAATGTGCTGATCGCCTTCCAGATGAAATATCGCAACAAATTGTTCGATGGCACGCCGGACGGCGAAACGGCGGCCCTGCTGGAAGTGCTGACGACGCCGGCCCCGGCGCTTGCCGCACCTGCTGTTGTTGCAAAATAGCACTGCGGTTCCAGCCCATGACTTTTTCTTATATGCTGAACGTTGACGGCCCTGGCGGCCACGGCAAGGTAAAGGAATAGCTCATGCGGCTGCGTCATATCGAAGTATTTCACGCCATCATGCAAGTTGGCACCATCAGCGGCGCGGCTCAAGTGCTGCATATCTCGCAGCCGGCCGTGACCAAGGTCTTGCAGCATTGCGAGTTGCAATTGGGCATGCCGCTGTTCGAGCGCGTGCGGGGCAAGCTGTACCCGAAACCCGAGGCGCACCGGCTGTTTGTCGAGACGGAAAAGCTGAACCGGGATTTGCTGGGCATCCGCCGCCTGGCAGCCAGCCTGAAGGGCCATGCGGTGGAAACCATCCGCCTGGTATCCACGCCGACGATCGCCATCAGCGTCTTGCCGTTCGCCATGACGCAATGGCGGCGCGACTTTCCCCACACGCGTTGCCAGCTGGCCACCCATCACACGGGCGAGATCGTCAATACCTTGCGTCTGGGCGAAGCGGATCTGGCCGTCTCCCTGCAAGATCCGCGGCATCCGGGTATCGTGGCCGAACCGCTCGCGCATGGCGTCATGACGGTGATCGCCCCGGCGGGCACCTGGCATGCGGCCGATTGCGGCACGCCGTTGACGGCGCATGGCTTGTCTGGCGAGTTGATCGGCCATGCCGACAACGATCCGCTGGGGGAGCTGGTGGTGGCCGCCTGTGAAGCGCAGGATATCCACCCCGTCTTTTCCACCGTGGTACAGACTTATCAAATCGCCCGTTCGCTGGTGGAAGCGGGCGCCGGCATGGCCGTGGTCGATCCCTTTACAGCCGCGTCCGGCTCGCCCGAGCGCCTGCAGCGCCGGCCTTGGGCGCCCGCCATCCCCATCCAACTGTATTTATTGACGGCAAGCCACTCGCCGCTGTCGCATGGCGCGCGGCGCCTGGCCGACAGCATCGGCGTGGCGGCACGTAATTGCCTGGAAAGAGGAGTCTGATGTCTGTTGCAAGTTTGCAATTGGAAGCGGTCGGCAGCGATCCGCAATTTCGCCACCTGAGCAGTATTGAGGGCATCGCCATCGACTTGCGCTATGCCACGCCCGACAATTTTGTCGGCCGCGACTTATACAGTCCCATCGATTGCGCCTGGCTGCACCGCGATGCGGCCGCCGCGCTGGAGCTGGCCGTGGCCTGGCTGGCCGGGCGGCGGCCCGATCATCATTTGCTGGTGCTCGATGCCTTGCGCCCGCAGCGGGTGCAGCAGCAACTGTGGGATGCGCTGCAGGGCACGGAGCTGCTGGGCTATATCGCGGAACCGTCGCGCGGCTCGATCCACTCGTTCGGCATGGCGCTGGACATCACCATCGTCGGGCCGGATGGGCAGGAACTGGACATGGGCACGGGCTTTGATGACCTGAGTGAGCGCTCGCACCCGGCGCTGGAGCTGACCTTGCTGGAAAAGGGGGAAATCACGGAACAGCACATTGCACATCGCCGCTTGTTGCGCGGCGCCATGTTCCAGGCGGGTTTCTTTGGCATCAACAGCGAGTGGTGGCATTTCGACTGCGGCGACCGGGTGCTGGTGCGCCAGACCTACACCCGGGTACTCTGATTAAAAGACGTTCAATCCCTTCAGCATCACGATGAGGATCAGCACGGGCGAGACAAAGCGCAGCAGGAACAGCAGCACATGCGCCAAGGTTTTGTTTTGCAACTGGCCGTGATTGCTGATCGCGTCAATGAAATGCTGCTTGCCCCAGGCCCAGCCGGTAAACAAGGCGATGGCGATGCCGCCCACGGGCAGGAAGATATTCGACGAGACAAAGTCGAACAGATCAAACATATTCAAGTGGAACAGCTTGAAGTCGGCCAGGGTGCTGTTACTCAGGGCGCACACGGAACCAAGCACGGCCAGCAGCAGCATGGTGACGACGGTGGCCTTGGTGCGCGTCCAGCCGAAGCGCTCATGGAAAATCACCACGGGCACTTCCATCAGCGACAGCATCGCCCCCGTGGCGGCCACGGCGGCCAGGATGAAGAACACCACCATCAGGGCTTGTCCCATCGGAATTTGCGAGAACACGGCGGGAATCGTGATGAATACCAGCGACGGCCCCGCGCTGGGGGCGAAGCCAAACGTGAACACGGCGGGGAAGATGGCAATGCCGGCCAGCATGGAGACGCCTAGGTCGGCCGCCATCACGCGCAAGGTGGTGACGGGAATATTCTGGTCATCGCGGAAATAGCTGCCGTAGGTCATCATCGTCCCCATGCCCACGGACAACTTAAAGAAGGCCAGGCCCATGGCCGTCAGCAAGACGGAGCCCGTCAGCTTGGAAAAATCAGGACGGAACAGAAACGCCAGGCCTTCAGCCGCCTTGTCCAGCGACAGGCTGACCGCACAGAGCAGCAGTAGTAATAGAAATAGCAGCGGCATGAGTTTTTTGGCGATCGCCTCGATGCCCTTGGTCACGCCCAGCATCAGGATGCCGCCGATAAACAGCAGCACGCCCCATTGCCACAGCAGCGATTGCAAGGGATTGCTGATCAGCGAGGCGAAGGCAGCCTCCGTCACCAGCTTGTCGCTGCTGAGGATGGAACCGTCGATGGCCTTGGCGATATAGGCAAACACCCAGCCCACCACTTCCGAATAGAAGGCGACGATGAGGAAGGCGGCGATCATGCCGATGAGGCCAACCAGCCACCAGGGCTTGCCCTTTGGTGCCAGCTGTTCCATGGTCGAGATGGGGTTGACCTTGGCGCGGCGTCCCAGGGTGATTTCCGCGATCATCACGGGCAGTCCTACTAATAAGGTAGCGAGCAGGTAGATCAGCAGGAAGCCGGCGCCGCCATTGGCACCCGTCAGATAGGGGAACTTCCAGATATTGCCGAGGCCGACTGCGGAACCGAGGGTGGCGGCGAGCACGCCGAAGCCAGTGGTAAAGCCAGCTCGTTTCAGGGTCAGGCCTGATCCTTGAGCTTGTTGTTTCATGGTGAATCTTCTATGGATGGGCGCAAATTTGCGCTGAGGGGGTGAAATTGTAGCAGTTGGCCGCAAATACCCCGGAAAAGCCTTGCTTCCGCGGGGGCGCTTTGCTATAGTTCGCCTCCCCAATGAGACGCAGTCAAATGCGGCACTTGAGGATCACCGGAAACGGCGATGTAGCAAAAAAGAAGATGTTGACGGATGTAGCGAAATGCCTCATACTCTTTCTTCTTCGCAGCTGACAAACACAACGCTTTGTCGATAGCGCGAAAGCAGTACCGAATACAGTTCTTTAACAATTAACAGTCGATAAGTGTGGACATTTGATGCAAGTGCAGCGTCGATCTTCGGATTGGCGTCATACTTAAAATATCAAATGTTCACGAAGAAATAAAT
>CAUSDR010000126.1:0-13671 GCA_963530105.1 uncultured Janthinobacterium sp. | reverse complement strand
ACGGCCATCCAGCGGCGGTGATGCAGGGCCCAGGCGATGACGTTGCCGTAGCGGTCAGCCTGATGGTCGAACCAGTGGTTGAATTTCTCCAGCACGCGGCCGATGCCTTTTTTCGGCGCCGCATGTTCCTCGACCGGGTCGCCCCAGAAGGCCGACAGCATGGGGTCGAGCGTAAACGAGATGCCCAGGCTGACCAGCACCGAACACGTCACCGTCAGCGCAAACGGACGGAACCATTCGCCGGAAATGCCCGGCATGAAGGCCACGGGAATGAAGACGGCGATGATGGAGAAGGTGGTGGCGGCCACGGCCATGCCGATCTCGGCCGTGCCTTCCAGCGCGGCCGTGCGGCGGTCCTTGCCCATCTGCATGTGGCGCACGATGTTTTCGCGCACCACGATGGCGTCATCGATCAGCACGCCGATGGCCAGCGACAAGCCCAGCAAGGTCATGAAGTTCAGCGTAAAGCCGCACAGCCACACGGCGATGAAGGCGGCGATGACGGAAGTGGGCAGGCTCAGCGCCGTAATCAGGGTCGAGCGCCACGAATTGAGGAACGCATACACGACGAAGATGGTCAGCACGGCGCCCAGCACCAGCGATTCGATCACGTTGTTCAAGCTATGCTGGGCATTCTCGCCGCCGTCGCGCGTCACTTGCAGCAGTGTGCCTTTTGGCAAGGTCTTGTTGATTTCCTCGACCATGTCGCGGATCTTGTTGGCCACGCTGACGGTGGAAGCGTCGCGCACGCGGGTAATCGAAATACCCACATTCGGCTTGCCGCTGCGCACGCTCAAGCTGTTGACTTCGGCAAAGCCATCCTGGATGGTCGCCACTTGCGCCAGGCGCACGATTTCCTCGCCGCGGCGCTTGATCACCACTTGCTCGAAGTCGGCCGGCGACTCGATGCGGCCCACGAGGCGGATGCTTTTTTCGTCCAGCGTGCCGCGCACCTTGCCCACGGGCGCATTGGTGTTCTGGTTGCGCAGGGCGGTGACGACGTCGCTGACGGAAACGTTGTATTCACGCAACTTTTCCGCGCGCAGCAGCACGGACAGTTCGCGTTTCAGCGAGCCGCCCACGTTGACCAGCGCCACGCCATCGACGGCGCGGAAGCGGTCCGACAGCACGTCTTCGGCCAGGCGCGAGATTTCCGCATGGCTTTGCGCGCTGGACGACAGGGCCAGCTGCATGATCGGCTCGGCGCCCGGATCGATGCGCTGCAATATCGGTTCGCGCATTTCCAGCGGCAGCTTGTAGCGCACGGCGGCAATGGCGTTGCGGATATCGTCGGACGCTTCGATCAAATTCGTCTTGAAGGAAAACTTCAGGAAGATGCTGGCCGAACCTTCGTTCGAATCGCTGTTGACTTCGGTTACGCCGGAAATGCTTTGCAGCGATTTTTCCAGGCGGTTCACCACTTCGCGCTCGACCGTGTCGGGCGAGGCGCCAGGATAGGGAATGCTGACGACGATGAAGGGCACTTCGACGTCGGGATTCTGGTTGACGCGCAATTTCTTGAGCGCCAGCAAGCCGACGCACATCATCGCCAGGATCAGGACGATGGTGGCGGTGGGCCGCTTGATACTGAAATCGGACAGGAACATGGCTTAGTTTCCTTTACCGGCAACGGCCGAGCTGCTGCTGGCCACGGCGGCGGCAGGCACGGCCTTCGCGGCCGTCAATTCCACCTTCTGTCCATCCTTGAAGGTCGAGCCGGGCGTGCGCAGCACGGTATCGCCGCTGGCCAGGCCGCTTTGCACTTCCCACTGGCCCGTGCGCACGTCGCGCGCGCCGATGCGCAGATTGACTTTGTGCAATGCCTTGTCCTTGACCTTCCACGTGTACGTCACGTCGCCCGCCTTCACCAGGGCCGAATCGGGGATCATCAGCGCGCTGACGGTATCGGTCTCGATGCGCCCTTCCGCATACAGGCCCGCCACGCGCGGCTGTTCCTTGTCATTGAAATCGACCAGCACGGCCACCTGGCGCGTGACGGCGTTGGCGGCTGGATCGACGCGGCGCACCTTGCCCGCGAAATCCTGTCCCGGATAACCATTGATGCGGAACAACACCGGCTGGCCCACCTTGACGACGCCGATCTTGTCGGCAGACACCAGGCCTTCCAGGCGCATGCTGGTCGGATCGATGACGCGGATCAATTCCTTGCCGATTTGCGCCGTATCGCCATTCGATACCTTGCGCTCGCTGACGATGCCGTCGAACGGCGCGCGCACGAGCGTGCGCTGCAGCTGCTGGCGGGCTTGGGCGGCGCGGCTCTTGGCGGCGGACAAATCGCTCTGGGCGTTGTTGCGGCGGATTTCCGCGTCTTCCAGCGCCTGCGTCGAAGTCATGCCCGAGGCGCGCAGGGTTTTCATGCGCTGGAACATGCGTTCGGACTGCTCCAGCACCTGGCCCGAGGCGCGGCTCGCTTCCTCGGCCGAATTGAGGCTGTCGCGGATGGCTGTCTCGTCCAGGCGCACCAGGATGTCGCCGCGCTTCACGGCTTCGCCATTTTCCTTCATGACCTGGATCACCACGGCCGACACTTCGGCGCGCAGGTCCGCATTGCGCTCGGGCTGCACGGAACCGGTGATCACGGGGCCGGAGGCCAGCGCGTTGCTTTGAATGGTCAGCACGTCTTCCGGGGATACCAGCAAATTGACGGCGGTGCTGGCCTTGTCGTCCTTGCCGCCCTTGCCAGGATCTTTGGACTCTTTGCCACAAGCGGCCAAGGCAGAAGCGATTGCCAGAACAAACAGGGTTTTGCGCAACATGGGTAATTCTCCGGATAGATAGCACCGCGATCACCCCGGCGACCCGGATAGGGCGACAGGTGATAGCCGGCATTTATTTTTATTAAAACCACAAGCGCCAAAGTATCCATGAGCGCATCTGGCCATGTCAATCGGCGGTTTCCTGTAATGCTTTAATCGGTGGATGAAACGTAGTTTTTACGTCCTGAAACGCAAAACCCCGCCTTCAGGCGGGGTTGTTTCGCGCGTGGCGGCCTGGCCAGGCCGCGCAGACAGAGGTTATTTAGAAAACACTGCATTGATCAGGAAGCCGATCGCCACGCCCGTGCACAGGCCGCCGGCGATTTCCACCAGGGTATGGCCCATGCGCTCGCGCAAAGTCTTGTGCGCGGGGCTGGATGCTTCCCCGGCCAGGCGGTTGATGGCCGCCGCCTGCTTGCCCACGTGCTGGCGCAGGCTGTTGGCATCGATGATGACGATGAAGGCCAGGGTCACGGCCACGCCGAAGGCGGGGTGGCCGATGCCTTCGCGCAAGGCGATCAGGGTCGCCATGCTGGAAACGACGGCGCTATGGTTGCTGGGAAAGCCGCCATTGCCCACCAGGCCGAACGCCCATTGGCGCGTGCGGGCGCTGTTGATCAGGAATTTGATCGGTCCGACCAGGATCCAGGTGATCAGGGGCGTGACGAGGTAAGCGATATCCACGGGGTATTCCTTCTTATATATATGATGTGTGTGTCAGGCGCTGTAGCAACGGGACAGGCGCGCCGCAATTATCGCAGATCAACCGCGCCAGCAGAACTGTCTGTCCCCCGCCGTATAAAACGCCGCCCCCGGCGGCAAGTAATATAAAATCATGGCATATACAACAATTGACGTATATCAACACTGGTGCGGCGCACAGCGCGGCGCCGATAGTCAAACGTCTTTCCACACAACGGGGTATCCATGCGGCATTTCAGAATTTCTTTCTTAGTTACCTTCATCCTCATGGCGGTGTCGGGCTGGTGGGGCTACAGCCACGGCGGCACGGCAGGCATGATCCAGGCGCTGTGGATCACGGGCGTGCTGGGCATCATGGAAGTGTCGCTGTCATTCGACAATGCCGTGGTCAACGCCTCGGTCTTGCGCCACTGGAATGAATTCTGGCAAAAACTGTTCTTGACGGTGGGTATCCTCGTGGCCGTGTTCGGCATGCGGCTGCTGTTCCCGCTGGTCATCGTCTCCGTCGCCACGGGCCTGGGCCTGGTCGACGTGTGGACCATGGCCACCACCACGCCGGACGTCTACGCCAAGCACCTGACGGACAACCATGCGCAAGTGGCGGCCTTCGGCGGCGCCTTCTTGCTGCTGGTCTTCCTGAACTTCCTGTTCGATGACGAGAAGGAATTGCACTGGCTGGGCTGGGCCGAGGAAAAAGTCAACGCGCTGGGCACGGAAAGCCTGGCCGTGCTGATCACCATGGGCGCCGTGGCCGCCTGCGTGGCCATGGGTCCCGTGGATGAAAAATACAGCGTGCTGGCGTCGGGCATCGTCGGCATCGCCGTCTACATCGGCGTGAACTGGATCAGCGGCTTGCTGGAAGAAGGCGAACCGGACCTGCAAGGCGACGACGAGGCAGATGCCGTCCCGGCGAAAAACGGCAATGGCGAGCTGGTGAAAACCGTGGCGCGCGGCAGCATCGGCGGCTTCCTGTACCTGGAAGTGCTGGACGCCTCGTTCAGCTTTGACGGCGTGATCGGCGCTTTTGCCATCACCAACGACGTCGTCATCATCATGCTGGGCCTGGCCATCGGCGCCATGTTCGTGCGTTCCATGACCGTGTTCCTGGTGCACAAGGGCACGCTGGACGAATTCGTCTACCTGGAACACGGCGCCCACTATGCCATCGGCATCCTGGCCTTGATCATGCTGGCGTCCGTCAAGTACCATATTCCGGAGTGGTTCACGGGCCTGTCGGGCGTGGCCTTCATCCTGGTCTCGCTGTGGTCATCCTTGCGTTATCGCAAACGGCACGCGGCACAAGCTTGAAATCGGGGAGATCGTCCCCAGTTGCAAGAGTAATGGCACGAACGTTTCGCACGCTCGTCCCATGAAGGCATGACAACCGGCGCAGGCGGCAAAACACGCCACCGGCCGGTTATTTGAGCTAAATTACTAAAAGGAGCACCACATGGCAATCAGTTTGCAAAAAGGCGGCAACGTCAACCTGAGCAAGGAAGCACCGAACCTGAAGAAGATCATCGTCGGCCTCGGCTGGGATCCTCGTTCGACCGACGGCGCCACCTTCGACCTTGACGGCAGCGCTTTCCTCCTGAAAAGCGACGGCAAAGTCCGTGGCGACTCTGACTTCATCTTCTACAACAACCTGAAGTCGACCGACGGCTCCGTCGTCCACACGGGCGACAACCAGACCGGCGAAGGCGAAGGCGACGATGAGCGCATCGAGATCGACCTGACCCGCGTGCCGGCCGACATCGACCGCATCAGCATCACCGTCACGATTCACGACGCCGACGCGCGCCGCCAGAACTTCGGCATGGTGTCGAAAGCCTTCATCCGCTGCCTGAACGCGGAAGGCGAACGCGAAATCGCCCGCTACGACCTGTCCGAAGACAGCTCGACGGAAACGGCGATGATATTTGGCGAAATCTACCGCTACAACGGCGAATGGAAGTTCAAGGCCATCGGCCAGGGCTTCAACGGCGGCCTGGGCCCCCTCGCCCGCTCGTTCGGCGTCAATGCCTGACATTCACGCTCGCTAGCCTTGCGGGCTTGCCCGCAACGGTTTTCCGAGGTGAATTGCATTTATGTCATATCATCACTGCCGCCTGCACAGTTCAGGCGGCTTTTTTTTGGAGATTTATCATGCCAGTATTTAGCGTCACCGGCGACGTCGATCCTTTCCTCCACGTCAGCATGAAACAGGGCGAAACCATCTATTGCGAATCCGATGCGATGGTGATGATGGAAACGGCGCTGGACTTGAAGGGCAAGATGACGGGTGGCCTGGGCAGCGCCATCATGCGCCGCTTCGCCAATGGCGAATCGTTCTTCCAGCAGCATATCGAAGCGGTGCGCGGCAGCGGCGACTGCCTGCTCTCGCCCACCCTGCCGGGCGCCATCGAAGTGGTCGACGTGGGCGCGCGCCAGTACCTGCTCAATGACGGCGCCTTTGTCGCCGCCACCTCGGGCACGGAAATGAAGGTGCGCACGCAAAGCATCGGCAACGCCCTGTTCGCGCAGTCGGGCGGCTTCTTCGTCATGGAGACGGCCGGCACGGGACAAGTGGTGGTATCGGGCTTCGGCTCCATGTTCCAGCTCGACGTCGAGCCGGGCAAGGATGTCGTGATCGACAACTCGCACGTGGTGTGCTGGGACAATAGTCTGAAGTACGAGATTTCCGTGACCACGGGCGGCGGCGCCAGCGGCGGCGGCATCGGCGGCTTCCTGGGCAATATCGTCAACAGCGTCACCAGCGGCGAAGGCATCGTGCTGCGCTTTTCCGGCTCCGGCAAGGTCTTCATCTGCTCGCGCAACCGCGATGCGTTCCTGAAATGGACTGCCTCCGGCAAGGCCGGCTAGAGGCACCTGACCAAACCTACTGCGCGTCGGCATAGGCGGCCTGCGATGCTCACCGGCTCGGCGCCCCCGTACTTAGTACGGTTGCGCTTCTCGGCCACCTCTTCCTTCCGCTCGCTACGGTTTTGTCAGGCGCTGTGAGTTTGTTGCTCAACGTTGTAGTTCAAAAAAATTCTAAGGCCAGGTTAAGTCTGGCTGGTTACACTCCCCGCGCGCGCACCTGCGCGCGGCTTTCCCTTTCTTTACCCGGTCCCCGTACATGCAAAGAGTCTGGTTCAACAAAACATTTTCCTCCGTCGGCACGGCCATGCGCCTGATCCGCGAGGCCGATCTGGCCGCCAACGGCGGCCAGCCGCGCTACCACATCGTATGCAGCAACACGAATGCGCATGCGGCCGCCTTTTTGTCGGCCCACGAATACGCGGTTGAACCGTCGGGCCTGACGGGTCTCAATTATGTCGAGTGGTGCCTGGAGTTTTGCCGCGACCGCGAAATCACGATTTTCTGGCCCGGCAAGGAAGCGGGCCTGGTCGGCAGCGCCAGCGCGCGCTTCGCCGCCATCGGCACGCGCGTGCTCAGCGTGGCCAGTGAAGACACCCTGGCCTTGATGCACGACAAGGCGCGCTTCTGCGACGGCCTCGACCTGCCCATGGCGCGACCGGCCGACTACCGCGCCGTCACCAGCATCGAAGAATACGACGCCGCCTACGCCGAACTGCGCCCCTTGCACCGCAAGCTGTGCATCAAGCCGTCCGAATCCGTGTATGGCCTGGGCTTTGCCGTGCTCGATGAAGAGCGCTCCAGCGCGCAGCTGCTGCTGGCCGGCGCCGCCTACCAGGTCAATGCGCAGGAGCTGCGCAGCGGCCTGGCGCAGATGGGAACGTTTAAAACCCTGCTGCTGATGGAATACCTCGATGGCCACGAATACAGCGCCGACTGCGTCGCCAACCAGGGCGCGCTGGTGTGCGCCGTGCCGCGCAAGAAGCTGCACGCGGGTGGCAGCGGGCAATTGATCGAGCTGCGCGCCGACCTGCTGGCCGCCTGCGCCAAACTGGCGCGCGACTACCGCCTGAACGGCGTCTTCAACATCCAGTTCCGCGAAGGCGCGAACGGCCTGGCTTTGTTGGAAATCAATCCGCGCATGTCGGGCGGCATCGGCATGGCGTGCGCGGCCGGCCCGAACCTGCCCTACCTGGCGCTGGCCGGTTTCGACCAGGGTTTCGACAAGCTCGCCGTGCCCGCCATCCGCGAGGGCATGCGCGTGGCCGAAGCCGCCTACGCCGTGGAGCTGCCATGAACCTCGTCAAGAAGCAGATGCCGACGGGCGAACTGACCCTGAAAGTGGATGAGGCGCGCTTTCCGCTGGACTGGCTGATCGGCTTTGCCGCGCGCGCCAACGCCAAGCGGGGCTTCCTGTTCCTGTCGAAAGTGCTGGGCAAGCACTGGCCCGTGACGCCGCGCGCCATGGAAGCCATCCATGACGACCTGGCCGCGCAGATTCCTCCCAGCCTGCCCGGCCCCGTCGTCTTCATCGCCATGGCGGAAACGGCCGTCGGCCTGGGCCAGGGCGTGTTCGAAGCGTGGCTGCGCGCCAATCAGAATGGCAAGGCGCTGTTCCTGCACAGCTCGCGCTACCGCGTCGGCAGCGTGCCCTTCTTCGAATTCGAGGAATCGCACAGCCACGCGCCGCGCCAGTTCCTGCATCTGTCCGACGCCGCCAGCGCGCTGTTTTCCACGGCCCGCAGCCTGGTGCTGATCGACGATGAAGCGTCGACTGGCAATACCTTCGCCAACCTGGTGCAAGTGTGCCGCGCGCGCTACCCGCAGCTGGAAAAGCTGCACCTGGGCGTGATCACCAATTTCATGGGCCAGGCCGCCAACGCGGGCCTCACGCAGCGTTTCGGCCTGCCCACCAGCATCGGCGCGGCCCTCTCCGGCCACTACGCCTTCCAGGCCGGTGATGCGCCGGCTCCCGTGGCGTCCAGCGCGCAGCGCTTCGAGGCGAACGCGGAACGGGGCGCCAGCGCCGCCTTCGGGCGTATCGGCGTGGGCCGCGCACTGAGCCCGCCGCAAGGCCTGGCCGTGCAGCTGGCGCAGGAAATCGGCGCCGGCGACTCCGTGCTGGTGCTGGGCACGGGCGAATTCATGCACCCGTCCTTCCTGCTGGCGCGCGAACTGGAAAACCTGGGCAAGAGCGTCGTGGTGCAGTCGACCACGCGCTCGCCCATCCTGTCGTGGGGCTCGGTCGGCCACATCGTCTCCTGCGACGACAATTACGGCGAAGGCATCGCCAATTACCTGTACAACGTAGCGCCTGGCCAGTACCAGCACGTTTTCATCTGCCATGAAACCCCGGCCAGCCCGGCCCTCATGCAACTCGCCGGCCAGTTGAATGGCCGCCTGTTCCACTTTCAGTCAGAGACCAAAATTGAAGAAATTCCTGTTTGTTGACCTGGACGACACACTGTTCCAGACCCCGAAAAAATGCCCTGGCGAGACCGACCTGCAAGCGGCCGCGTACCTGAAGAATGGCGACGCCTGTTCGTTCACGACGGCGCGCCAGCGCGCCTTCTTTGATTTCGCGCAAAGCGGCATGACGCTGATTCCCGCCACGGCGAGAAATGGCGATGCCTTCCGCCGCGTCGACCTGCCGTTTACCAGCTACAGCGTGCTCGATTACGGCGGCATCGTGCTGCAGCCGGGCGGCGCGCTCGACGCCGGCTGGCTGGCGCTGATGCAAAACGACATGCAGACGGCCCTGCCCGGCCTGCGCGACGCCATGCGCATCATCGACGATTTCCAGGCCAAGGCGGGCATGCCGTCGCGCGCGCGCCTGATCGAAGACTACAACACGCCGTTCTACATCGTCGTCAAGGACCATGAAGCGCGCGGCGAGCGCCTGGCCGACATCGAGGAGCAGGTGCTGCAACAGTGGATCGCCGGCGAAGGTGCCGACTACTTCATCCACCGCAACGGCAACAACCTGGCCGTGCTGCCGAAAACCCTGAACAAGGCGCGCGCCGTGGCCTACCTGCGCGCGGAGCTGGAAGCCGAACATGGCCCCATCCTCAGTTTCGGCATGGGCGACAGCCGCTCGGACGCGCGCTTCATGGCCGCCTGCGACTACGCCATCATCCCCAACGGCACCCAGCTGGCGGCACTCACGGTGGCGGCGCTATGACGGCAACCACACCGCATTTCAGCGGCAGCTACCGCCAGGATGACGTGGAGTTCCTGCTGACGCCCATGGCGCTCGAACCCATCCTCGACCTGGCGGAAAAGGAGCGTCTGATCCAGTCCGGCCAGCGCCACTACAGCGAAATGCTGTCGCCCGAGTCCCTGCCCTCGCCCGCCTACCTGGCGCTGTTCCAGAGCGCGTTCGCCGCCAACCGGCTGCAGATGGCGCGCGACTGCCTGCGCCTGGCGGCCCTGATCGCGGCGCGCCGCACGGGCGCCATCACGCTGGTGTCGCTGGCGCGCGCCGGCACGCCCGTGGGCGTCATCCTGGGCCACTTGCTGCGCCAGGTGTTCCAGCGCGAGTGCAGCCACTATTCCGTTTCCATCATCCGCGACCGCGGCATCGATACCAACGCCCTGCGCCACATCCTGGCGCAAGGTCATGGCGCCGAATCCATCGTCTTCGTCGACGGCTGGACGGGCAAGGGCGTGATTTCGCGCGAGCTGCGCCAGACCGTCAACGATTTCAATGCCGCGCATGGCACGGCCATCGACGGCGGCCTGTTCGTGCTGTCCGACCTGGCCGGCACGGCCGCCTGCGCCGCCTCGTCGGGCGACTACCTGATCCCGTCGAGCATCTTGAATGCCACCGTCTCGGGCCTCGTCAGCCGCTCCGTGCTCAATGACGCCATCGGCGCGGACGATTTCCATGGCTGCGTGTACTACGCGCAGTTCGAAGCGCACGACCAGTCGCGCGCATTCGCCGATGGCCTGGTGGCCGACGCCATGGCGGTCGCCGCCAGCAGCGGCATCCCGCTGGCCGAGGCGAGCGATGCGCCCGCCATGGCGGCGCGCTCGCAAGCCTACATGGCGCAGGCGCAGCAGGCGTACGGCATCAGCGACATCAACCTGATCAAGCCAGGCATCGGCGAAGCGACGCGCGTGCTGCTGCGCCGCGTGCCCGAGCGCCTGATCGTGCGCGACATGAATGCCCCGGACGTGGCACATTTGCTGCTTCTGGCGCAGGAAAAAGCCATACCCGTCACCGTAGAACCGGCGCTGCCTTACCAGGCGGTTGCCCTCATCAGGAGCGCAGTCGATGGATAACAACTCCCTACACCCGCAAAGCGAGCACAAGGCGGCGCTGGGTGCCTCCATGTACGTGCCGACTACGCACAAGGATTTGCTGGCGATCGCCAATGGCGACAAATTCAGCCATCTGCGCTCGGTGATTCTGTGCACCGAAGACGCCATCGCCGAGCGCGATCTCAGCTACGCGCTGTTCAACCTGTCGCTGGCGCTGCAAAACATGGCCACGGAATCGGATACCCTGCGCTTCGTGCGCGTGCGTAACCTCGACGTGCTGGCGCGCGTGCTGGCCATGCCCGGCGCCGACAAATTGAGCGGCTTCGTGCTGCCCAAGTCGACGCGCCACAATTTTGACGCCTATTTCGAGCTCGTGCGCCACACCCACCATCTGCTGATGCCGACCCTGGAAACGGTGGAAGTGTTCGACGACGAGGAAATGAAGCAGTTCCGCATCGTGCTGTCGGCGCCGGACGTGCGCCGCCGCATCCTGGCCCTGCGCATCGGCGGCAACGATCTGCTGGCCCTGCTGGGCTTGCGCCGCCCCACCAGCGGCACCATTTATTCAACGCCGCTGGGCCAGGTCATCGGCCGCCTGGTGACGATCTTCAAGCCGCACGGCTTCCAGCTGACGGCGCCCGTCTTCGAGCACCTGTCGCAGGGCAGCTGGCTCGATGCGGAAGTGGCGCAGGACATGGCGCACGGCATGATCGCCAAGACCGCCATCCACCCGGACCAGGTGCCGCAGATCGAGCGCCACTACCAGGTGGCGCAGTCGGACATCGAACTGGCGCTGCGCATCATCGACCCGGACAGCCCGGCCGTGTTCCGCATGCAGGAATCGATGTGCGAAGTGGCCACGCACAGCAGCTGGGCGCTGCGCATCATCGAGCAGGCGCGCCTGTTCGGCATCCGCCACGCCGCCGACGGCGCCGCGGCGGCCGGCCCGCATTTGCATCACTCCTTGAACACTCAACTCTCCAGCGACGAAGGGACAGCACGACCATGACCAATTTCACACGCGGACAAAAAGGCAAACTGGCGGACCTGGGCTTGAACGGTCCTTTTGCCGTCACGCTCGACATCGTTTCCGGCTCGATGGAAGTCGATGTCAGCTGCTTCGGCGTCGATGCGGCAGGCAAGCTGTCGGACGACCGCTACATGGTGTTCTACAACCAGAAAAGTGCGCCGGACAACGCCGTCACGCTGGAACTGAATGGCTCCCGCTCCACCTTCCAGGTGGACCTGGCGCGCCTGCCCGCCGCCATCGACAAGCTGGTGTTTACGGCGGCGACGGAACAGGGCAGCATGCGCGCGCTGGGCAACTCCAGCATGGCGCTGGGCCAGGCGGCCACGTTTGCCTTCACGGGCAATGACTTCCAGGACGAGAAAGCCGTCATCATCGGCGAACTGTATCGCCGCGACGGCAGCTGGCGCTTCGGCGCCGTGGGCCAGGGTTTCGCCGGCGGCCTGGCGGCCCTGCTGAAGCACTTCGGCGGCAGCGAGGCGGCGCAATCGGCGCCAGCTCCCGCTCCCGCGCCAGCACCCGTGCCGACGCCAGCGGCGCCGCCGCCGGCGAACAAGATCTCGCTGTCGAAAATCCGCCTGGAAAAGCGCGGCGACAAAATCTCGCTCGACAAGCGCGACAGCGGCGGCTATGGCCGCATCCGCGTCAACCTGAACTGGAACCAGAACGCCGCGCAAGGCCAGGCACCGGCCTCGAAGCTGGACACGGGCTTCCTCGGCAAATTGTTCAACAAGCCGGCCAGCCGTTCGGGCGGCATCGACCTCGACATCGGCTGCCTGTTCGAGATGAGCAATGGCAGCAAAAGCGCCGTGCAGGCGCTGGGCAACAGCTGGGGCGCCTACGACCGCCCGCCATACATCCACCTGGAAGGCGACGACCGCACGGGCAGCGTCAGCAGCGGTGAAAACATTTTCATCAACGGCACCCATTTCGACCAGATCAAGCGCGTGCTCGTGTATGCGTTCATCTACGAAGGCGTGCCGAACTGGGCCGCCACGGATGGCGTCGTGACGATCGAGATACCCGGCCAGCCGACGGTGGAAGTGCGCCTCGACAGCGACAGCCAGCACGCCATGTGCGCCATCGCCATGCTGGAAAACCACGGCGGCAACCTGCAGGTGACAAAATTGGTGGAATACTTTGGCGGCCAAGGTAAAATCACGGCGCACCAGGCCATGGACGAGCGATACAGCTTTGGCCTGAACTGGAAAGCCGGCCGCAAGGACTGATCCTTTTACCCTACACACCCCCACCATGACCCCTACGACCAAAAAAGTCACCTTCGCCTTCGTCATCTTCCTCGTGGCCGGCTTCCTGCTGCTGGCGGCCTATACCTGGATGGCCCTCAGCTTCTCGTATTCGGAAGGCGAACGGGCAGGCTACCTGCAAAAGTTCTCCAAGCGGGGCTGGATCTGCAAGACCTGGGAAGGCGAATTGCTGCTGACGGCGCTGCCGGGCACCATCCCGGAAAAATTCCAGTTCAGCGTGCGCGACGAAGAAGTGGCCAAGCAGCTGACGGCCGCCGCCGGCAAGCGCATCCTCGTCACCTACAGCCAGCACAAGGGCGTGCCGACGCAATGCTTCGGCGAGACGGAATACTATGCCGACAAGGTCGTGTTGAGCCAGTAATACCTGCCCTACCGCGCCGGCCGGCCATTCCAGGCCGGCGCACTCCCCCGCCGCTGCCGTTACCATGCAGCAATGAATTTCCAACAAGAAATTTGTTGCGCGCCTCACACATTCTCACTTTCTTATACACTGCAGAGATTATTTCTGACTGGAATAATTTACAACTGTAAGCAATGTGCCGGATTCTTGCGTTATCGCATGACGCCCTGCCCCTTCCGCGTGCCTCACCACCATTGGGAAACACCATGCGCCTACGCTTCTCCGTCCTGGCCCTGCTGGCCAGCATGCTGCCCCTGTCCTCCCAGGCGCAGGACCTGTCCGGCATGGCCGGCGCCCTGAAGGTCAATTCCACCAACGAGCGCACCTTTGTCGCCGCCATCAGCTACACGCAGCCGCTGGGCAATTACAACGCCC
>CAUSDR010000125.1:0-13690 GCA_963530105.1 uncultured Janthinobacterium sp. | reverse complement strand
CGCTAGAAATGGCGGTAGCGCAAAAAGAAAAAGCCCCTTCAAAGGGGCTATTACACAATACTGCCGGAGACCGTGGGATTCGAACCCACGATACAGGTATAAGCCGTATGCATCCTTAGCAGGGATGTGCCTTCGGCCACTCGGCCACGTCTCCTAGCTGATTACTCAACTATGTCTCTGTAGCTAACTGCGCTGCAGCGACGAACGTCATAATATCGATTGCCCCCCCTTTGGTCAAGGGCGTGGGGCAATATTTTTACATTTTTAAGCTTTTTCCAGCTCGAACGCTTTATGCAGCGCGCGCACGGCCAGTTCCATGTACTTTTCATCGATCAACACGGAAATCTTGATCTCGGACGTGGAGATCATCATGATGTTGATGCCCTCTTCCGACAGGGTGCGGAACATTTGCGATGCGACACCCACGTGGCTGCGCATGCCGACGCCGACGACGGACAGTTTCGACACTTTCGCGTCGCCCGTGATGCTGGCCGCGCCCAGCGATTCGCGGTTCGCTTCCAGCACGGCCAGGGCACGCGCATATTCGCCGCGCGAAACGGTGAAGGTGAAGTCCGTTTTACCGTCGACCGACTGATTCTGTATGATCATGTCGACTTCGATGTTCGCGTCCGCCACCGGTCCCAGGATGTGGTACGCCACGCCTGGACGGTCGGGCACGCCGAGCACGGTGATTTTGGCTTCATCGCGGTTGAAGGCGATGCCGGAGATGACTGCTTGTTCCATGTTTGTATCTTCCTCAAACGAAATCAGGGTGCCTGAATTGGCTTCTATTTCCAGCGGCAACATCGGGTCGGTCAGCGACGACAGCACGCGCGTGGGCACGCGGTAATTGCCGGCGAATTCCACCGAACGCGTTTGCAGCACTTTGGAGCCCAGCGAAGCCAGTTCCAGCATTTCTTCAAAGGTGATGGTCTTCAGGCGGCGCGCCTCGGAGACCACGCGCGGGTCGGTCGTGTAGACGCCGTCGACGTCCGTGAAGATCAGGCACTCGGCCGCCTTCATGGCGGCGGCGATGGCCACGGCCGACGTGTCGGAACCACCGCGGCCCAGGGTCGCGATATTGTCGTTCTCGTCGACGCCCTGGAAACCGGTAATGATGACAATCTTGCCCGCATCGAGGTCGCGTTTGACTTTTTCGTCATCGATCGACTGGATGCGTGCCTTGGTAAAGGCGGAATCGGTCTTGATCGCGACTTGCCAGCCAGCATAGGATACGGCTTGTTTGCCGATCGCCAGCAGTGCCATCGACAATAGGCCGACGGACACTTGTTCGCCTGTCGAGGCGATCATGTCAAGTTCACGGGGATCGGGTTGATCCATGATTTCCTTGGCCAGTCCAATCAGGCGGTTGGTTTCGCCCGACATGGCGGATGGCACCACCACGATTTGATGCCCAGCGTCGTGCCACTTGGCAACGCGCTTGGCGACATTCTTGATACGGTCAGTCGAGCCCATCGACGTACCGCCATATTTGTGGACGATTAAAGCCATAAGAGTGAAGTTTCCGCTCAAGAAGAATAAAAAAGGAGGGCTTTACTCTACATGCCGCAATGCAAAATAACAAGCTAAAAAGCGCATTAGCTCATACCAATTACACATATGGAAATAACCAATCCATGCAGTCCAGCTGGCTTGAACAGCCACTTCCCGGCCACTCCAAGAGTGGCCGTGGCGGCGGCTCCTACGCTCAGCAGGACTGCCAGCGCAAGGTGATGCGTGGACGATCAAGCAAGCTCAGGCAATGGCAGTCGAGGCCAATACCAGCTGCATACAGCAATTGTTGCGCCGCACAGACAAGGGGCAGGCGCTCACGCTCCCAGGCGGGCACGTCGAACGCCTGGTAGTGGTATTTCAAGCTCTTGGTGGGACGGTTCAAGGCCAGCTTCAGGCGCTCGCCGCCCTGGCGGAAATCGATGCTCAACGCTTGTGATTGCAACCAGGCAATATCAATGCCCTGCCCGCCCTCGTCCACCGCATCGAAATGCAGCACGCCGCCATACGCGGGAAACGCCAGGCTGGCCTCGCCTTTCCAGGTAAATTCCTGGCTGGCCTTTTCCAGGCCGGGAATGCCGGCGTCGTCACGCTCTCGCATGCCGGCCAGGTCGGCGAGCTTCGGCGTCAGGTATAAACGGTCACGGTGGCGGCGCACGTGGCAGTCGGGATGCGTCACCAGCAATTGCGCATCGGGCCGCGCTTCCAGCAACTGCGCCAGCATTTCCGCCAGCCACGCCGTCGACGGCATGCGCAAGCCGCGCGTGCCGAACCAGTGGCGCAGCAGGTTGTAGCAGCGGTCCGCGCTCAGCGCGCGCAACTTCGCCAACTCGATGCACTCGCCATCCAGGCACGCGGCCAGGTCCTGCGTCGCCAGTTCCGTCAGCAGGCGCTGCGCCGACTGCGCATGCTGCGCGCTGCGGGCGAAGCGTTCCTGGAAACCGGGAAAGGCTTGCGCCAGCAAGGGCATCACCTGCTGGCGCAAGGCATTGCGGGCAAAGCGGGGATCGTCGTTCGATTCATCGTGGATGTGCGCAATCGCATGTTTCGCCACGTACCCTTCCAGTTTCTGGCGCGACACAGGCAGCAGAGGGCGCGCCATCACCAGGTCAGGATTGCCCAGCAGCTCGGGCGCGCTGTTGGCGCCATCCATGCCGGACAGGCCGGCCGTGCCGGAGCCGCGCAGCAATTGCAGCAGCACCGTTTCCGCCTGGTCATCCTGGTGGTGGGCCGTCAGCAGCAGACGCACGCCATGCGCGGCGCACAACTGGCCCAGGGCCGCGTAGCGGCTCTTGCGGGCCGCCTCTTCCGTGCCCGTCTTGGCGTTCTTTTCCAGCGTGACATGGCGCGCCTCGAAGGCGATGCCCATGCCGGCGCACAACTGTGCGCAGTGCGCCAGCCAGGCATCCGCATTCGGGCTGAGGCCATGGTGCACGTGGAAGGCGTGCAGGACGACGCCCTGCTCTTGCGCCCAGGCATGCGCCAGGTGCAGCAGGGCCGAGGAATCGAGGCCGCCGCTGAGGGCGATGCCGACGGCGCTGCCGGCCGGCGGCGCGCAGGCGTCCAGCGCACTGGCGAAGATATCGGCGACGGTGGCGGTTTGTTGCTTTTTCAATGTGGACTCCGGGAATGCAAAGAGGGACAGGTGGATAGCCGAATGTGTTCGGCTACCTGCCTGTCCCTGGTGTGTGATGCTTGCTTTAACCCAAGGCCTTGACTGCCGGGGTCTGACCCAAAGGGTCTGACCCCGGACTCTGCCGTTGGGTTTCAACAAATTACTCGCTCGGCGTCGTTTCCTTGAACTTGCCGTAGCTCAGCAGTTTTTCGTGGCGCGCGGCCAGCAAGTCCTTGGTTTTCATGCCGTGGAACTGGCGCAAGGTATCGGCCAGTGCGCGTTTCAGCAAGGTGGCCATCTGTTTCGGATCGCGGTGGGCGCCGCCCAGCGGTTCGTTGATGATCTTGTCGATCAGGCCCATGGCTTTCAGGCGGTGCGCCGTCAGGCCCAGCGCTTCGGCCGCGTCGGAGGCGCGCTCGGCGCTCTTCCACAGGATGGAGGCGCAGCCTTCCGGCGAAATCACGGCGTAGGTCGAGTATTGCAGCATCAGCACGGCATCGCCCACGGCAATCGCCAGCGCGCCGCCGGAACCGCCTTCACCGATGATGGTGGCGATCAGCGGCACTTTCAGTTCCGCCATCACGTACAGGTTGTGGCCGATCGCTTCCGACTGGCCGCGCTCTTCCGCGTCGATGCCGGGGAAGGCGCCTGGCGTGTCGACGAAGGTGAAGATCGGCAAGTTGAACTTTTCCGCCACTTTCATCAGGCGCATGGCCTTGCGGTAGCCTTCCGGCTTCGGCATGCCGAAATTGCGCATGGCGCGCTCTTTCGTGTCGCGGCCCTTCTGGTGGCCGATGACCATGCACGGCTGGCCGTTGAAGCGGGCCAGGCCGCCGACGACGGACAAATCGTCCGCGTAGCTGCGGTCGCCATGCAATTCGTGGAAATCGGTAAAGATTTCATTCACGTAATCCATGGTGTAAGGGCGCTGCGGGTGGCGCGCGATCTGCGCCACTTGCCAAGGCGTCAGCTTGGCGTAGATATCCTTGGTCAGCTGCTGGCTCTTCTTGGCCAGGCGGTCGATCTCTTCCGAGATGTCGACGGCCGAATCGTCTTGCACGAAGCGCAACTCTTCGATCTTGGAATCGAGTTCCGCGATCGGCTGTTCAAAATTGAGGAAAGTCGTTTTAGTCATTGTACCTCCAGGTTTTACCGGCCACGGCGCCAGGGCGCGCGGCGTCATCTATGTTTATTTTACCGTACCGGCTGGTGCGCCGGGGGCTGCATCGGTTGCGGCAGGCGCGGCTGCAGGGTCGAGACTGCGCCACAAATACCACGTCGCCACGGTGCGCCACGGTTCCCAATTGGCGGAAACTTCGCGCGCATCGCTGCGGGAAACTGGTTCGCCGGAGAAATAATTGACGCTGATGCCCTGGATCAAACCAGGATCGTCGAGCGGCAAGACATTCGGTCGCAGCAGATTAAATATCAAAAACATCTCGGCTGTCCAGCGGCCGATGCCGCGGATCTGCACCAGCTCGGCGATGACAGCTTCGTCATCCATCTGGTCCCACTGGCTGGCGTGCACGCGCTTGGCCTTGAAATGGTCGGCCAGGTCGAGGATGTATTCGGTCTTGCGTTTGGACAAGCCGCAGGCCGCCAACTGCTCGGCGCCCGCCTTCAGCACTTGCGTGGGCGTGCATTTCGGGCACGCCAGCAGCAGTTTTTTCCAGGCAGCGTCGGCCGCCTTGGGCGTGATCTGCTGCCCCACCAGCGAACGGGCCAGGGTGGTAAACGGGTCGCTATGGCCGACCAGGTGCAGGTCGCCAAATTGCGGGATGAGCTTTTTCATGATGCGGTCGCGCTTCATCAGCTCGATCTTCGCCTCTTCCCAGTAGTGCGGCACCTGGACCACCGGCGCCAAGTCCGTCACTTTGGGCGCTTCCCCGTTTTCCCTGGACGTTGGCATCATGCGCGGCGCCAGTTGGTCGAGCCGTCAGGCTTGTCTTCGAGAATGATGCCGGCCGCCAACAACTCGGCGCGGATCTTGTCGGACTGGGCAAAGTCGCGCGCCTTTTTCGCCGCGCTGCGCGCCGCGATGGCCGCTTCGATGCCGGCCGCTTCATCCTGGCCACCGGCGGCGGCGCCGACGGTCGCTTGCAGGAATTGCTGCGGCGTGCGCTCCAGCAAGCCAAACACGCCCGCCAGGCCCTTCAATTGACGCGCCAGCGCCGGCGACTTGCTCTTATTCACTTCCGTCGCCAGATCGAACAGGGCGGCCACGGCCAGCGGCGTGTTGAAATCGTCATCCATGGCTTCGCGCACGCGCGCGGCATGGGCTTCGCTCCAGTCGATGGCGCCCTCTTCCACTGCCACGTCGGCCAGCGCCGTGTACAGGCGGGTCAGCGACAGGCGCGCATCGTCCAGGTGCACGTCGGAATAATTGAGCGGGCTGCGGTAGTGCGCGCGCAGGATGAAGAAGCGGATCACTTCGGCATCGAATTTTTGCAGCACTTCGCGGATCGTGAAGAAATTACCGAGAGACTTGGACATTTTTTCATTGTCCAGGCGCACGAAACCGTTATGTATCCAGTAATTCACGCTGGTGTGGCCGAACGCGCCTTCGGATTGGGCGATCTCGTTTTCGTGGTGCGGGAATTGCAAGTCCGCGCCGCCGCCATGGATGTCGAATTGTTCGCCGAGCAAGGCGCACGACATGGCCGAGCATTCGATATGCCAGCCCGGGCGGCCCTTGCCCCACTTCGAATCCCACTTGACTTCTTCCGGCTCGGATTCCTTCGACGACTTCCACAGCACGAAGTCGAGCGGATCGCGCTTGCCCGTGTTGACGTCGACACGCTCGCCCGCGCGCAGATCGTCGAGCGACTTGCCCGACAGCTTGCCGTAATGGGGGAAATTGCGCACGGCATAGTTCACGTCGCCGTCCGCGCCCTGGTACGCCAGGTCCTTCGCTTCCAGCTGCTCGATCAGGCTGAGCATCTGCGGCACGTAGTCGGTGGCGCGCGGCGTATGGTCAGGCGTCAAAATGCCCAGCGCGGCCGTGTCTTCATCCATGTAGCGGGTGAAACGCGTCGTCAGCTGCGAAATCGTCTCGCCGTTTTCCACGGCGCGGCGGATGATCTTGTCATCGATGTCCGTAATGTTGCGCACATACGTCACGTCGAAACCGGACGCCTTCAGCCAGCGGTAGATGACGTCGAACGCCATCATCATGCGCGCATGGCCGATATGGCAATAGTCATAGATGGTCATGCCGCACACGTACATGCGTACCTTGCCAGCTTCCATCGGGACGAATACCTGCTTCTCGCGCGCCAGGGTGTTGTAAATCTTTAGATTGCTCATCGTACTTTGCAAGTGGAGCGGCCGCCAGCCCGGCAACACGACAGACAGGCGCGGACACCGGGGGTGCCGCGCCACTGAACTGCCGTGTGCGCCGATACTGATCGACCCGCTATATTGTTGTTCTTGTTTGTTAGAATTAGGGCGTTAGCGGTCAAGTATAACATTGATAAAAACCATACTGGCCCGATATGGATCAGGTTTTTACGATGTTCAACCGAAACTCATTTCTTTTGCCATAAAAACAAGTTTAGAGAAAAATAACGATTAAGGACGCTTTCATGCAAGAAACCAAACCGCATCGCCTGTCTTTCCTGGCCCGCTTCTGCGCCCTGTTCGCCAGCCTGACCCTGGGCGGCGCCGTCGTTGCCGCGCCTGCCGCCCCGGCCGCCGCTCTCAACCCGACGCCGCACGTGGCCCTGAAAACGAATATGGGCGAAATCGTGCTGGAGCTGGACCAGGAAAAGGCGCCGAAAAGCGTGGCCAATTTCTTGCAGTACGTTAAAACCGGTTACTACAAGGGCACCGTGTTTCACCGCGTCATCGATGGCTTCATGATACAGGGCGGCGGCTTCGACAAGAACATGAAGCAGAAAGCCACCAAGGCGCCGATCAAGAATGAAGCGCAAAACGGCTTGCAGAACGTCACCTACAGCATCGCCATGGCGCGCACGGGCGACCCGCATTCGGCCACGGCGCAGTTCTTCATCAACGTCAACGACAATGGCGCGCTCGACTACCCTGGCCGCGACGGTTTCGGCTACACGGTCTTTGGCAAGGTCGTCAGCGGCATGGACGTGGTCGACAAGATCAAGGCCGTGCCCGTCGCCGACAAGGGACCGCACCAGAACGTGCCCGTCACGCCCGTGGTGATCGAATCGGCGACTTTACTCAAGTCCGCGCCCGCAAAACTGTAAAATAGCGTTTTTGCGGTGCCGGCCCGCCGGCGCCGCCGAATCAAATTATTCATCCAATTTATTAAGGATCATCATGACCTCCGTCATCATCACCACCAATCTGGGCAAGATCACCGCTGAACTGGACGCTGAAAAAGCGCCGAAAACGGTTGCCAACTTCCTGGCCTACATGCAAGCCGGCCACTACGACAACACGATTTTCCACCGCGTCATCGACGGCTTCATGATCCAGGGCGGCGGTTTCGAGCCAGGCATGAAACAGAAGCCAGCCGACGCCACCGTGGAAAACGAAGCCAAGAACGGCCTGAAGAACGACACCTACACCCTGGCCATGGCCCGCACGTCGGACCCGCACTCGGCATCGGCCCAGTTCTTCATCAACATCAAGAACAACAGCTTCCTCGACTACCCTGGCCAGGACGGCTGGGGCTACGCCGTGTTCGGTAAAGTGACGGACGGCAAAGAAGTCGTCGACGCCATCCGCGCCGTGAAAACTTCGCGCGCCGGCATGTTCGCCGACGTGCCAGTGACCGACGTCATCATCGAAAAAGTCGAAGCCGCTTAAGGTCGCCTGCAAACCTACTGCGCAGCCCACTGCCGGGTTGCCGTAGCGCGCTGTACTCTTGGTACAGCTGTGCTACCCGGCCCGGCATCGGGCTTGCCCGCCACGGTTTTCAGAGCCACCGTCAACAATGCATTTCATACACCAGACAAGCCAGGCAGCAATCATGCGTCCCGCAAGCAAGCAATCCCTACCCGACGGGAGCGTTGAACGATGACAATGCCTGCCGCACTCTTTATTTCCGACCTGCACCTGCAGAGCTCGCACCCGCGCACCAGCGCGGCGTTTCTTTCTTTCCTGGAACACCATGCGCAATACGCGCAAGCGCTGTACTTGTTAGGCGACCTGTTCGAATACTGGGCCGGCGACGATGACCTGGAAGACCCGTTCAATGCGCGCATGACAGCCGCCATCCGCGCCGTCAGCGATGCCGGCGTGCACGTTTACTGGATCGCCGGCAACCGTGACTTTCTCGTCGGCTCCGGCTTCGCCGCCGCCGCCGGCGCCACCCTGCTCAGCGAACCGCACGTGGCCACCATTGCCGGCCGGCGCATCGTCTTGCTGCATGGCGACGCCGAATGCACGAAAGACGTCAAATACATGGAATTTCGCGCCATGGTGCGCCAACCGGCCTGGCAAAAGCAGTTCCTTTCCATGCCGCTGGCGCAGCGCAAGGCCATCATCGACGGCTTGCGCCAAAGCAGCCGCGAACAGAACGGCGAAAAATCGGTCGACATCATGGATGTCACGCCAGATGCCGTGGCACAAGTATTTGCCGAACATGCCAGCACCGTCATGATCCACGGCCACACGCACCGCCCTGCCCTGCACCAGGTCGGCGATACCTTGCGCTATGTCCTGCCCGACTGGGAATGCGACGTGACGCCGCCGGAACCGCCGCGCGGCGGCTGGATCGCCATCGATACGCGCGGCAACATCACGCGCCACGACCTCAACGGCGACATCATCGACTAGGCCTGCGCCGACCGCTTCACGGGCGTTTGTCCGATAGCCGCGTCCGCCTGGCTTTGCTGTAATGGCGGCATGACCTCGCGCACTCTCACGCCATTGATCGGCACGGCCGGCTGGAGCATTTCCAGCGCCGCCGCCAGCCATTTCCCCGCCAACGGCAGCCATTTGCAGCGCTACGCCCGGGTACTCGCTTGCGTGGAAATCAATAGTTCCTTCTATCGCCCGCACCAGCCCGCCACATACGCGCGCTGGGCCGCCAGCGTGCCCGAGGCGTTCCGTTTCAGTGTCAAATTGCCACGCCGCATCACGCACGAACTGCGCTTGCGCGAATGCGCGGCCGAACTGGAGCGTTTTGCGGCGGAAGCGGGCGCGCTGGGAAACAAGCTGGGCTGCGTGCTGGTGCAGCTGCCGCCCAGCCTGCGTTTTGAAGCGGACGTCGCCGCCACGTTCTTGTCAGCCCTGCGGCAACACTTCGACGGCATGCTGGCCTGCGAAGCGCGCCACCCCAGCTGGTTCGCGGCGGACGCCACCGGCCTCCTGACCGCGCAGCGCATCACGCGTGTGCGCGCCGATCCGCCCGCCGGCCAGCCGGGGCCGCATGTGCCGACGACGGAAGCCGCCTACCTGCGCCTGCATGGCAGCCCCACCATCTATTACTCGGCGTATTCCGCGGCATACCTGGCCAGCCTGGCAAGCACGCTGCGCGAACCGGCGCTGGCAGGCAGCTGGTGCATCTTCGACAACACGGCGTCAGGCGCCGCCCTGTTCAATGCGCTGGACTTGCAGGCGCGGCTGCCACAGCTGTAGCCGCGCCTGGACACGGCCACGCCTAGGGCAATGGCGTCTGCAGCACCGCCTGGGTCGTGAAGCCGAACAAGGTGTTGTTGCCGTAGGCAAGGATGCCGACGTCAGGATGGCCGCAGCACGGCGCCGGCAAGGTAATAATTGCCGGCAGCATCCTGCACCTGCCCGTAAACATTCTCGATTTCCTTCCTGCACGCCAGCCAGCAGGGCAGGAAGTCAGGAAGTCAGGAAGTCAGGAAGGCAAGGCAAGGCACGGCGAGCGTGCTGACGTTCGCATAGCCACCGTTGCCGCGCCCTGCGCGATCACGCAAGCCAGGTCCCCGGCACTGTTACCGAGGTCGCCATCATGGCTGGCGGCTGCCACAGCGTGCCGGCGAAACGGACGGCGCCATTGGGCATGATGGCCAGCTTTTCCGTGCCATTGGCCAGCCTCACGCTGGCGCCGGGTGCCGGGTGCCGGGCCGCTCACCGTATGTCCATAGCTGGCGGCACGCGGGCCGTCGGCACGGCCACATGGATATAAATACATCTCTTGTTGACATGTTTATTTTTGGTGTTATAGTTAACTACAACACCAGTTCAACAAGACACTACCTTAAGAAGACAACAAGGAGCCCCGATGTCCCCAGCACCTCTTGCGCGTCATCCCGCCCTGCCCCTGTCGGAGCGCATCCCATGAGCGGCGAATGGAACGACAATAGCCCCATCTACCGCCAGCTCAAGGCGAAAGTGGTGGGCATGATGCTCGATGGCGTGCTGCAGCCCGGCGACGCCTTGCCCTCGGTGCGCCAGGTGGCGGCCGATTACCAATTGAATCCCATCACCGTCTCGCGCGCCTACCAGGAACTGGTCGACGATGCGCTGGTGGAAAAACGCAGAGGACTCGGCATGTATGTTCTGGATGGCGCCCGCGACAAATTGCTGGCCAGCGAACGCGAGCGCTTCCTGCGCGAAGAGTGGCCAGGCTTGCTCGAACACATCAACCGCCTGGGTCTTGATCTGGGACAACTACTGCAGGCCAGCCGCGACGACGGCGCACACGGAGACAGCGCATGACTACATTGAACAAGGACAGCGTCATCAGCGCGCGCGGCTTGCGCAAGCACTATGGCAAGCAGGTGGCCGTCGACGGCATCAGCTTTGACATCGCGCCGGGCCGCATCGTCGGCTTGATCGGGCCGAACGGCTCGGGCAAGACCACCACCCTGAAAGCCATCCTGGGCCTGACGGGCTGCGACGGCGAACTGTCCGTGCTGGGGCGCGATCCGCGCACGCAGCGCGACGCCCTGATGGACGACGTGTGCTTCATCGCCGACGTGGCGATTCTGCCCGGCTGGCTGCGCGTGTGCGACGCCATCGATTTCATTGCCGGCGTGCATCCACGCTTCGACCGCGCGAAGGCCGAACGCTACCTGGCGCATACCCGGCTGGCGCCGAAGATGAAGGTCAAGGCCATGTCGAAAGGCATGATCGTGCAGCTGCACCTGGCGCTGGTGATGGCCATCGACGCCAGGCTGCTGGTGCTGGACGAACCGACACTGGGCCTGGACATCCTGTACCGCAAGCAGTTTTATCAAAACCTGCTGGAAGACTATTTTGATGAAAACAAGACCATCATCATCACCACGCACCAGATCGAGGAAGTGGAACACATCCTCAGCGACCTGATGTTCATTCGCGACGGCAAGATCGTGCTGGCCTCGAGCATGGAAGAGGTGGGCGAGCGCTATGTCGAGGTGATGGTGGGCCCGCAGCACGTGACTCCCGCGCGCGCCCTGCTGCCGATCAGCGAACGCAGCGTGTTCGGCAAGTCCGTCATGCTGTTCGATGGCGTTGATCGTGCCCAGCTGGCCGCCCTGGGCGAAGTGCGCACGCCCAGCCTGGCTGACCTGTTTGTCGCGACCATGAAAGGATCGTACCAATGAGCATTTCACCCATGAACAAAATGCAATGGCTGATCCGGCGCGAGCTGTGGGAACACAAGGGCATGCTGCTGTGGACGCCGGCGCTGATCGGCGTCGTCATGACGCTGCTGGGCGCCCTGATGACGCTGACGGGCATCGCCAGCACCAAGCTGCGCACGGCACTGGTCGTGAATGGCGAGGAAGTGTCCTGGAGCGCCATTTTCAATACCCGCACCTTCGGCCCGCGCCGGGCGGAAATCATCGACAATGTCGTCAACAACTACACCTACACGGCCGCGCCGCTGTTCCTGGCGCTGGGCTTCCTGGTGTTTTTCTATTGCCTGAGCGCCCTGTATGACGAGCGCCGCGACCGCAGCGTGCTGTTCTGGAAGTCGCTGCCCGTGTCGGATGCGCAAACGGTGCTGTCGAAAGCGGCCATCGCCCTGCTGGTGGCGCCGCTGATCGTGGCGGCCGCCGCCAGCCTCACGTCGCTGGCCCTGCTGCTGATACTGAGCGGCGTGCTGGCGGCCAACGGCATCCACGTGTTTGCCGAACTGGCCAGTTCGCCTGGCCTGTACCTGGGACCGCTGCGCGTGTTCGGCCTGCTGCCCGTGTATTGCCTGTGGGCCTTGCCAACGGTGGGCTGGCTGCTGATGGTATCCAGCTGGGCCAGGTCGAAAGTGTTCCTGTGGGCTATCGGCGTGCCGCTGCTGGTACTGATCCTGACGGTCTGGGCCGGCAAACTGATGCAGACGGACACCGATGTCAGCTGGATACAGATGAATGTCATCGGCCGCGCCCTGCTGGGCACCATCCCGGGCAGCTGGTATCTGTTCGAGCCGCAACTGCTGTCGCAGATGCAGCCCCTGGAGCACGGTTCGCGCCTGTCGCGCATCGATATCTTCAGCAACTCGTGGTCCAGCCTGACCTTGCCTGCGGCCTGGCTGGGCGCGGCGGCAGGCACCGCTCTGATTTACGCCGCCATCCGCCTGCGCCGCTGGCGCGAGGAAGGCTGACGCCGCCGCGCCAGCGTTTCCCTCCTCCCCCTGCACCACGCCCCGCCCGCCGGGGCGTTTTTCATTTCAACACCCCTCTTTTCGCGCCTGCCGATAATTACTACATAGTCGATAGTGATTATCAAAATCCCCTTCGAATATAAAGACTATTCATTCGATACCTTTTAATCGATATGAAAATTACAAATAATTATTTCTATCGTATTTTATTACCAATTAAATTTGATAATCAGCACACCAAAAAGCAACAACTAGCATTTTGATAGCGAGACGGTTTTTGAATGAAAGCCGCAGAAATACTGGAACCGGGCGGCAGATTCAGCAGAAAAGCCGTAATTCGTGACAATCCGTGATTATTGCCTTACGCAAATCTTGACAGAATAGTGGCATGGGCAGTGATCAAAATGAAATTGAATGTTTCGAAATTGAAACTACCATCAGAGTGACAGCAGCTTCGGCAGTAGCGAAAACCATGCATTTTGATAGAGAGTATCGCCAGGCAAGCCAGTCCGCGGCGAAGCAGCAGGGATAAACTTGACGCAAGACGAAACAAATATAAAAGTAATATTTTTTTATTTTTTTGGACCAGCACTCTTTTGCACCAGCGTTTTTTAGTCAGATATGTTTTACTTGCCACTGCAGCCATCAGCAACACCCGAGATCAATCACGGCCCAAGCCACGCCGGAGAAACCATGGAAACAAAATATATTTATTGATTTTTTAATACTTTAAAAAATTGAACGAACACATAACCTCTTCCGGAGATTTTCAAATGGCCACCACCCCAAATCCAGCACAAGTTCCCGTCAATGCCGAAGGCGCCGGCGCCAAGCCCGCCACCCCCGTTAAAAAAGCCGCCGTTGCCAAGAATGGCGACCGCAAACCATACGACGATGATGAACTGCTGCAAACCAGCGATGCCAATCAAGCCATGCCGGCAGAAAACGTGGTGGAAGTGACAGGCAGCGCCGATACGGGCAATGCGGGCGCGCTGGGCGCTGCCGCCGCCGTGGCTGCGGCAGCGGCCGCCGCTGGCGGCGGTTCCGGCGCGGGACAGGCTGGCAGCGGCGCTGCGGATGCGGGC
>CAUSDR010000124.1:0-13739 GCA_963530105.1 uncultured Janthinobacterium sp. | reverse complement strand
AAATCGATGCATTCTAAAATAGATTTATGCGACAACTATCTTGACGTGTACCGAATCCTCAATATGATTCATACAGCCATGCGCCTTGACTATTAAATTATCCTTTGATCTAACATCATTTAATATACTCTTATCTGTATATTTTCTAACAGAATAACCACGACCAGCCACTAACGCATCACATTGCTCTTCATAAAGCTGATCGTAATTAGTCGTCACAACAATTTTTGCATTAATAGCTTGAATAGCTTGGTGAAAATCAGAAGTTTCAAATCGTGGAATCGAAAATACGTCCTGAAAAAAGCGTCGGCGCTCGGGTTGACCAATCCCATCAAATACCACCTCAGCCGCATCAAGATAAAGCTCTTTTCCAAGAAGCTCATTAACAAATGCGATATTATCTGCTTTTAAAAACTTCGCACTTGCCCTTTCAAGTAACGCCTTCCATGATGGCGGCCGTAACCCTGCAGCATTTTTTGAGCTTGAAGATATCCCAGCTCCTAAAAATAGAATTGCGCGCTTCGAAGCTATTTCCTCGACAAGAGAGTCTGGCCAATCAATCATTACCACCTCCGGTATTAGCAATTACATTTTCCGACACCCTATCAAAAATACCCGAATACATAGCTGCCTGAGAATAATGAGCGCCGAAAATCCCATCACTTGCCTTTAATCCGCGAATGGGCACAGAGTTCTTTTGCGCGAGAGGTGCCAGACTAAACATGTTAGGAATTTCACCCAAAACCAATCCTGTTTTAAGTGAAGGATGAATAAAATCCCCCAAATTCAACATGAATTCATCTGAAAAACGCGAAAGAATATTCTCAAATGCTTGAGTAGTTCGCCGTTGCCCATCGACATTTTTTCGAGTTGCATAAGATTGAGTGGTATACCCAATACAGCCCTGCTTAATTGGCAGATCACGCCTAACCGGATATTTGTCCAGCGACAACTCTTTTCCGCTATGCAATAGGTTTTCTATCCCTCGCTCATAACGCCTTATCCAATCAGTAAGCCAGTCAGAAATATTTCTCAACCCAATAATACTAAATATATCGATTGACATTGGCGTAACAAAATAATCTGATGCGATTAAAGCTGATCTATTCAACGACCCCAGGCTAGGACCCAAATCTATTAGAATATAATCATACTCCGTACGAACTTCTTGCAGAAGTGCATTACACCAATTCGTTTTTCTCAAAGGTCCAATTTCCCCCCCCGCTACTTTCACCCAAGCTTCGCCCAATCGATCTTCGATAGCGGATAGTTTTGGATGCCCCATAAGTACATCAACACCAAATCTATTTTTATTTTTATTTATAATACTTGCATCAAAATATATTGATGGATCATCTTCCAATAAAGGTTCAACAACATTCAATATTGTCTTAATGCTCCCTGGATTACTCCAGTAGCACTCAGTTACGACATCCTCACCAGTTATTAACAAAGTTGAATTGCACTGAGGATCAAGATCAATATAGAGAACTTTCTTGTTAAATTTCTGAGCCAATCCGGCAGCTATATTTGTAGAGGTAGTTGTTTTACCAACCCCCCCCTTATTATTAAAAAAACTTATTACCCGCGCCATAATCCCTCCAGAAAACAATAAAACAACTTAAAAAATCTGCAATTTAAGTCGTGAAAATTGGTAATCGATCCGCATACTGAGCTAAATGGGAGGCAGAAAAATGTGCGTACCGCCTAACCATTTGAGCACTTTCCCATCCACCAAGCTCTTGTAATACATTAAGCGGAGTACCATTCTGTACGTGCCAACTAGCCCATGTATGTCGCAAATCGTGCCATCTAAAATCCTCAATTCCACAACGCTTCAGTGCTTTATACCATGCAGCAGTAGTTACCTGAGCAACAGCTTCGCCTTTGTAACTAAAAACACGCAACGGATGCCTTCCAATTTGCAAAGTGACGACTCTCAGCGCATCCACATTTAGCGGCACAGCACGGTTACAGGGTCAGGTCTGCCATTCAGACACAAGCCCAACTATAAACGCATGGAATAACGATAATGAGCTGTAGCGCGCCCCATTGCGAACACCAGATTGTATCGCAGGCAAAGTGCGCGATACCGGTTATGTAATCAGTAGCGTTAGAAAGATACCGCTGGCAAACCAACCAGCTAGCCTGACTAAACAACAGATCCTTGCTCTGATTATTTCGCGCATAAAAAAGCCCCGGCAGTGACCCGCCGGGGCTAATTCTAGTGCTGCAAATTCTGGTGGGCCTCCCGTGAGTCGAACACGGCACCAACGGATTATGAGTCCGCTGCTCTAACCAAGCATGAGCTAGAGGCCCGGGACTGTGGCGGGGCGGCGCTGTTGATGCCCGCCTCGCGCGGCCGTTTTGGAAACGGACACGCGAGGATAGGGGTATCAGGGGCGCACGTCAAGCCCTATTGGCTTCTAGTTACCTTCCAGGAAGCTTTTCAGCTTGTCGGAGCGCGATGGGTGGCGCAGTTTGCGCAGCGCCTTCGCTTCGATCTGGCGGATGCGCTCGCGCGTCACGTCAAATTGCTTGCCCACTTCTTCCAGGGTGTGGTCGGTGGACATCTCGATGCCGAAACGCATGCGCAGCACTTTCGCTTCACGTGGCGTCAGGGAATCGAGCACGTCTTTTACCACGCCGCGCATGGAGGCGTGCAGGGCCGCGTCGGCCGGCGCCAGGGTGTTGTTGTCCTCGATGAAGTCGCCCAGGTGGGAATCGTCGTCGTCGCCGATCGGCGTTTCCATCGAGATCGGTTCCTTGGCGATTTTCATGATCTTGCGGATCTTGTCCTCGGGCATTTCCATCTTGATCGCCAGGGTGGCCGGATCGGGTTCGGCGCCCGTTTCCTGCAGGATTTGGCGGGAAATCCGGTTCATCTTGTTGATCGTCTCGATCATGTGCACGGGAATGCGGATCGTGCGCGCCTGGTCGGCGATCGAGCGCGTGATGGCCTGGCGAATCCACCAGGTGGCATAGGTCGAGAACTTGTAGCCGCGGCGGTATTCGAACTTGTCGACGGCTTTCATCAAGCCGATATTGCCTTCCTGGATCAGGTCGAGGAATTGCAGGCCCCGGTTCGTGTATTTCTTGGCGATCGAAATGACCAGGCGCAAGTTGGCCTCGGTCATTTCGCGCTTGGCCTTGCGCGCCTTCATTTCACCGGCCGCCATCTGGCGGTTGATGTTGCGCAAGTCCGGCAGCGGCAGCACGACGCGCGCCTGCAAGTCGATCAGGCGCTGCTGCAGTTCCTTGACGGTCGGAATGTTGCGGCCCAGGATGGCGCTGTACGCGTGTCCTGCGTTGACTTCGCCATCGACCCAGTCGAGGTTCGTTTCATTGCCAGGGAAGACCTTGATGAAGTGGGCGCGCGGCATGCCGCAGCGGTTCACGGCCACGTCGAGTATCTGCTTCTCGATATGGCGCACTTCGTCCACCTGGCCGCGCAGGGTGTCGCACAGCTTTTCCACCACCTTGGCCGTGAAGCGGATGCCCAGCAACTCTTGCGAAATGGCTTCCTGCGCCTTGGCGTAGGGCTTCGAGTTGTAGCCTTCTTTCTCGAAGGCGCGGCGCATCTTGTCGAATTGCTGCGAAATGACGGCGAATTTTTC
The DNA here is from genome assembly GCA_963530105.1 of uncultured Janthinobacterium sp. GTDB lineage: Bacteria > Pseudomonadota > Gammaproteobacteria > Burkholderiales > Burkholderiaceae_D > Janthinobacterium. Next base: position 10,122 of record CAUSDR010000124.1, on the reverse strand, counting down.
CAGCGCCGTGCGTTTCAGGGTTTCCAGCTGTTCCGCGGAGAAGCCGGCGGCGCCCGAAGCGCTCGCTTCTTCTTCCTCTTCTTCCGCTTCGCCTTCTTCCTCGTCTTCTTCGACGGGCGCGGCCACGACAGGCGCGGCGACGGGTTCGTTATCGTCGACGAGGCCGTCGACGATTTCGTCGATCTTGATCTCTTCGTTGGCGATGCGGTCGGCGGCAGCGATGATTTCGGCGATCGTCACGGGACAGGCGGAAATGGCCTGGATCATGTCTTTCAAGCCATCTTCGATGCGCTTGGCAATCTCGATTTCGCCTTCGCGCGTCAGCAGCTCGACCGAGCCCATCTCGCGCATGTACATGCGCACGGGGTCGGTGGTGCGGCCAAAGTCGGAGTCGACGGTGGACAGTGCGGCCTCGGCCGCCGCTTCCGCCTCGTCGTCGCTGGTGACGACGGCGACGTTATCGGACAGCAGCAAGGTTTCCGCGTCGGGCGCGTGCTCGTAGACGGCGATGCCCATGTCATTGAAGGTACCGATGATGCCTTCGATGGCTTCCGGATCGACGATGTTTTCGGGCAAGTGATCGTTGATTTCCGCGTACGTCAGGAAACCGCGTTCCTTGCCGAACTTGATCAGGGTCTTGAGTTTCTGGCGCCGGCGCTCGAGTTCTTCCTCGCTCGCTTCCGTATCGGACGAAAACGCGTCTTTCAGCAGCGCGCGCTCCTTCGCCTTGCGGTCCTTGGCCTTGGCCTTGTCGACGGCCTTCAGCTCGGCCCGCTCGACGGCGTTCAGCGCGGCGACTTCATCATTTTCTGGCTGGAATTCTTTAGGCTTGCGGCCGCGGCGGCCTGGCACTTTTACCGACGGCAAGACATAACCGGACGTATCGATGGCCGCCAGGGTGGCGGCGTCGGTGGTCTGGCTGACCACGGGCGCGCTGGTGACGCGCGCTTCTGGCCGGTCGAGCGCCTTTTCGGCTTTCGTGGTAACTTTAGTGGGCTTTGCAGCCGCTTTGGATTCGGGTTTCTTGATTGGCACAGGCGCTTTCGATTACACAACGACTTGCTTTACGGTGGATTAGGATAAAGTTTGCTGCCAGTTCCCTGTCTACCTGCGGGAACCACCATCTTCGAACCTGCCGACAACCCAGGTTCGACACTGTTACGTTACTTACACCTCATCGGCCACGATCCGCGGGATACGCAGCACTTCCTGTCCACCGACTGTCGCCAGCCGTGTCGGCAGAAAATTCTGCATCCGACCGCGTTGGGAGCGAGAGCCTGGCGCGGCTTGCCAGCGTCTGCAAGCCATGCTTGCGACGCCGCAAACGCCCGTTGGCCCTGGCTGCCGACACGATTTTTTGCGCCGATCAAGAGCCTAACTTACTGAAAACAAATACTATTTACGAAACAGAACTAGCTTGCCAAAGCACACAATACTTAGCATTTAATTATAGCACGCGAAAAATGTTTTTCCAGTGCGCGCCATACCCTCAGAGCAAGATTAGCGATTCACCAATTCCGCATCGCGCTCGCGCTCCAGCGCCCCCTGCTCCTGCACGATTTCGCGGTAGCGTACACCAATTTTCTCGGATGGCAAACCCGAGGCAAACAATTGCTGCAATTCCGCCTTCAAGGCATTCAACTTGATCTCGCGGATGGTGCTCACCAGCCACGACAGTTCGCTGTCGTAATCGGATTCCGTACCGGCCGCGATCTCGCCGATGATCTCGTCGTATTCACTGCCCAGCTCCTTCAACTGCTGCGCCAGCGCGGCAAAACTGCCGTGCTCGCCCAGCGCCTGCCCCACGGCCACCAGCTGCCCCAGGCTGTGCGCCGCGTCCGGCCCCAGGTGCTGGAAGGCGGCCAGGGCCGCTTCATCGATGCGCATCGTCAGCGGCGGATGCGCCACCAGCATGCGCATGATCTTCAATTCCAGCCCGACCGGCACGGGACGGCCCGATTTTGGCGGCGCGCGGTGCGCCAAGGCAACGGGTTTCGCCAGCTCGAACAAGCCTTCGATCTCGGCCGGCGTGGACTGCGTCAGCGATGCCAGGCCGCGCACGATCTGCAGGCGCAGGGACGAGGGCGCCATCAGCTGCAGCAGGGGCTTGGCGTCGAACTGCACGCGGGCGCGCCCTTCCGGTTCCGACAGGTCATGCTCGCCCGACACTTCCTTGAGCAAGAATTGCGACAGCGGCATGGCTTCATGCACTTGCTGCTCGAAGCCTTCGGCGCCGAATTCGCGGATGTAGCTGTCCGGATCGTGCTCCGATGGCAGGAACAGGAACTTGATGGTTTTATTGTCCGACACGTGGGCCAGGCTGGCCTCCAGCGCGCGGCGCGCGGCGCGGCGGCCGGCCTTGTCGCCATCGAAGCTGAAAATCACGTTATCCGTCTGGCGCAGCAGCTTTTGCACGTGGGTCGGCGTGCACGCCGTGCCCAAAGTCGCCACCGCTTGCGGGAAACCCATTTGCGCCAGCGCAACAACGTCCATATAGCCTTCCGTCACCAGCACGTAGCCGGCGTCGCGGATGGCCTGGCGCGCCTCGAACAACCCATATAGTTCGAATCCCTTGGAAAACAAGGGGGTTTCCGGCGAATTCAGGTATTTCGGTTCGCCATGGTCGAGCACGCGGCCGCCAAAGGCGATGACTTGCCCCTTGGTATTGCGGATCGGGAACATGATGCGCTCGCGGAAACGGTCATAGCGCTTGCGGTTATTCCCCTCTTCATCGACCTTGTCGATCACGAGGCCGGCCTCGGCCAGGGCCACCACGTCGTAGTCGGGAAACACGGAACGCAGGTTATCCCAGCCGCCGGGCGCGAAGCCCATGCCGAAGCGGGCCGCCACTTCACCCGTCAAGCCGCGGTTTTTCAGGTAGGCGATGGCTTCCGGCGCGTGGCGCAATTGCCCCCGGTAATAATCGCACGCCTGCGTCATGGCGTCGGACAGGGCCAGGCTCTGCGCCTGGATCTGCGCGCGCTGGGCCGGCGGGATCTTGTCGTCCGCCTCCGGCACCACCATGCCCACGTTTTGCGCCAGGTCCTTGACGGCGTCGACAAAGCCCATGCCCGAGTATTCGATCAGGAAGCCAATCGAGGTGCCATGCGCGCCGCAGCCGAAGCAGTGATAGAACTGCTTGGTGGGGCTGACGGTAAAGCTGGGCGACTTTTCACTGTGGAACGGGCACAAGCCCATGAAATTGGCGCCGCCTTTTTTCAGTTGCACATAGCGCCCCACGACATCGACGATGTCGACGCGGTTGAGCAAATCGGAAATGAAGGATTGAGGTATCACTGGCGAGGGCGGGTCTTGTTATAGGTCAGACTATACTACCGCACGCGGCCTGATGTTGAGCCAGGTCAACGTGTGGGATGTTGATCGGCTGCCAGTACGGCGACTGGCAGCCCTGGTTACTTTATAGGCGGCTTAGGCAGCCGGCGTCAATGCCTTCTTGACCAGGGCCGACACGACCGTCATGTCGGCGCGGCCAGCCAGCTTCGGCTTGACGATGGCCATGACCTTGCCCATGTCTTGCGGACCGGCGGCGCCCGAAGCGGCCACGGCGGCAGCCACTTCGGCCGCCACTTCCTCGTCCGACAGGCCGGCAGGCATGTAGCCGATCAGATGCACCAGCTCGGCTTTTTCGATGTCGGCCAGGTCGGCGCGGCCACCGGCTTCGAACTGGGTGATCGAATCCTTGCGCTGCTTGATCATTTTTTCCACGATGGCCGTCACCTGCGCATCCGTCACGTCGATGCGCTCATCGACTTCCTTGCGCTTGATTTCCGCCAGCAACAGGCGAATCGTGCCCAGCTTGCCCGCATCCTTGGCGCGCATGGCGTTTTTCATGTCTTCGGTAATTTGTTCTTTCAAGCTCATGGCAATCCTCGTTGGTCAGTGGGTGGGTGCTCGTGCGCACGGTTAAAGTCAGCGGGCCACAAAAGCGAAAACCCGCTGCGGCGAACCGGAGCGGGTATGCGACTCATCTGAAGCAGAGCCTCAGGCGAATCAAAACAAAACCCGTGGCGAACAATGCGCCGTACTACCCGGGTTGGTTCTGACTGAACAGTCTTAGAATAATTTTTTCGGCAGTTGTTGGCTGCGGATGCGTTTGTAATGACGCTTGACAGCAGCTGCCAGCTTGCGCTTGCGCTCAGCTGTTGGCTTTTCGTAGAATTCGCGAGCGCGCAATTCGGTCAGCAGACCAGTTTTTTCGATGGTGCGTTTGAAGCGACGCATTGCGACTTCGAACGGCTCGTTTTCTTTAAGGCGAATAGTGGTCATGTAAAATTCAAACCGTTGAGGTGGTGTATAGGAAGAGATAGATAGTAGCAGCTTTTATTCGGAAAGGGAAGCCCCTCCCCACTTGCGTGCGGCATGCAGCCTGAGATTGCCGCCCGGCTGTGGCGTAAACCACGCATCCGGACGGCAGCGGCGCTTACACCGCCGACTTGCGGCGGCGCGCCATGAAGCCCAGCAAGCCCAGGCCCGCCAGCAGCATGGCATAGGTGCCCGGTTCCGGCACGGCGCTGACACTCATGCTGACGCCATCGAGAAAGGCCGAGGTGTCGCGCGCATTGGTCGGGTTGATGCCGGCAAAGCTCAGGGTATGGCTGCCCGCGCCGATGTTGAGCGCGCTGACGTTGAAGCTGGTCCAGCCCGTGCTGCTCACATTGTATTGGCCCAGCTGCGTGCCGTCCAGGCTGACCGTCACGGCCTGGCCCTGGTCATAGCCGGGACGCAGCGCCAGGCTGAAGCCGAACGCGTAATCGGCGGCGCCCGTGCTGACGAAGCTTTGCGAGATCGCGGCCGTATTTTGCAGGAAGGCAAAGGCATTGCCCTCTTGCGCCACGCCATTCCAGGCCGTGTAGCTGGCCGACACGCCGGCGCCGCCCGTGAAGCTCCAGCCGGGGGCCACGTCGCCATAGACGTAGCCGCCACCGACGGTATTGTTTTCAAAACCGCCATTGGTCAGCACGGGCGTGCTGGCAAAGGCGCTGGTGCTCAGCAGGGCAACTGCGGCGGCGGCGATCAGGCGTTTCATGATGACTCCAAGGTCATGTTTATTTAATTGCCATCAGACATCTAAAATATCTAAAAATCAATTTACATGCCAAGTATTCAACACCGCTTCATTGAAGTCAAGAAAATTATCACCAATAATCACAAGCTGAGTCCACCCAGCAACTAACTGTTACTGCAGGGCAATTCCCGCCGCCACGCCCGAGGCCCAGGCCCACTGGAAGTTGTAGCCGCCCAGCCAGCCCGTCACGTCCACCGACTCGCCTATGAAGTACAGGCCAGGCACTTGATTGGCCATCATGGTCTGCTGCGACAGCTCGCGCGTATCGATGCCGCCGCGCGTCACTTCCGCCTTGCGGTAGCCTTCGGAACCGTTGGGCACGATGGACCAGGCATTGATGGCCTGCCCCAGCTTGCGCAGCTGGACGTCGGGCATGTCGGCGATGCGCGCGTCCGGCGCCAGGCCGTTGACGGCCAGCAGGCAATCGGCCAGGCGCTGCGGCAGCCATTGCGCGACGATATTGCCCAGCTGCTTCTTCAGGGTGCCCTTGCCTTCGATCAAGGTCTGCGCCACGTCCACTTCCGGCAGCAGATTGACGACGATGGGCGTGCCGGGCAGCCAGTAGCTGGAAATTTGCAGGATGGCGGGGCCGGACAGGCCGCGATGGGTGAACAGCAAGTCTTCGCGGAAGCGCGCGCCCGTTGCCTTGCGGCCCTTCAGGCTGCCCGTTTCCACGTCCACTTCCAGCGCGATGCCGGACAGTTCCGCGAACGGCGCCCAGCTGGCCGGGTCAAAGGTCAGCGGCACCAGCGCCGGGCGCGGCTCGACCATCTTCAAGCCGAACTGGCTGGCGATGCGGTAGGCGAAATCCGTGGCGCCGATCTTCGGAATCGACAGGCCGCCCGTGGCGATGACGATGCTGGCCGTCTCGATGTCGCCGCTGTCCGTCTGCAGCAGGAAGCCGCCATCTGCCTGCCGGGCAACAGTGTCGATCTTGCACGGCATGCGCCAGTGCACGCCGCCTGCGGCGCATTCATCCTTGAGCATGTCGATGATCTGCTCGGCCGATTCATTGCAGAACAGCTGGCCCTTGTGCTTCTCGTGGTAGCCGATGCGGTATTTTTTCACCAGCGCGAGGAAATCCTGCGGCTTGTAGCGCGACAGCGCGCTCTTGCAGAAATGCGGATTTTCCGAGAGGAAATTCTGCGGCGTGGCGTTAATGTTGGTGAAATTACACCGCCCGCCACCCGAAATGCGGATCTTTTCGGCCAGCTTGGCCGCGTGATCGATCAACACCACGCGCTTGCCCTGCTGGGCGGCCACGGCCGCGCACATCATGCCGGCCGCGCCCGCGCCGATCACTGCCACATCAAATTGTTTTGCCATAAGAATTCCGGTCACCGCTGATTACAAAGACGCCATTGTAAACTGCGGCGCCCCGGCTAGCCGGGCTGGGCTGCAATCCGTGAAGCAATCTCCCGCGATGCCATCAGGCATTGCGCAACCTGCTCCGCGATCGACGGCGGCACGGGTACCTCGCCGCGCAGCACGGCGCCGATCCAGTCGGCCGTGGTGGCCGCGTCGCGCTCGGCCGGCAAGTGCGGCAAATCGTCCACCAGCAGCTGCTTTTCCACCAATACCGTGCGCTGCGCGCCATGAAACCAGTCGATCTGCTGCGCCTTGTTGGCGTTGGCCACCGTCTCGCCTTCCGTGCCGCGCATCAGGAAAGCGTCGCCGCGCGCTGGTGGAGTAGCCGTCAGGAAATATTCACCGAGCATTTCCAGGTATTCCGGATGCGTGTACGACACCAGGCGCAGGGCCGGCCCGGCGAACGGCTGCATGATTTTCACCAGGGTATGCGTGGAATTGCGCACGCCCAGCACGCGCCGCAGCGACAGCATCCAGTCCAGGCGCGGCGCCAGCGCCTCGATCGGCAGGAAGGCTACTACGCCGCGCGCCATGGCTGCTTCCGCTTGCGCATGGTCAACGGCGGCTGGCACGCCCAGCGCGGCCAGCACCTCGGCCGTCGTGATGCGGCCCGGGTCGCTGGTCACGCCATGCACGAGCACGGGGGCGCCCGCGCGCGCCAGCAGCAGCGCCAGCAGGGCCGTCAGGTTGGCCATCTTGCGCGCGCCGTTGTAGCTGGGAATGATGATGGGGGCATATTCACCGGCCGGCGCGGCCAGCGGCACGAACGACGCCTCGGCGGCGTCGAGGAAACCGGCGATCTCGTCCACCGACTCGCCCTTGATGCGCATCGACAGCAAGATGCCGCCCAGCTCCAGGTCCGAGACGCGGCCATCGAGCATGGCGCGGTACAGGGCGCCGGCATCACTGCGCGTCATGCTGCGCGCGCCATTCTTGCCGCGTCCTATTTCCTTGATGAAACGTGCAGCGGGAAATGGCTCGCCGGCCACGTCGGTATGGGGTATGGAAACAGTAGTCATGGCGCCAGCTTACACGGATTTTTCCCTGCGGCGCCAGGCTGGCGAGGGCGAAAGGCACCGATGCAACAGTCCGCACGAAAAATATTTCCTCAAAAAAATGCGCGCGCGCTGAATCCAGCGGCATGGCCCCTGCGTATATCACTGCACAGGAGGACTCATCATGAACCACGCGATCAAACAGGAATCCGCCTTCGTCGGCATCGAGACGAGCAAGCTGCTGCTCAAGGCCGTGCTGATCTCGGGCGGCGAAGTGCTGTGCAAGGTGCTGGAAAACGACCTGGCCGGCTACCGCTGGCTGCGCAGCTGGCTGCAAAAGAACGACGTGACCATCATGGGCTTGCGCGTCTGCCTGCGCCTCGATGCGCCGCACAGCGACGTCGTCGCCCGCGTGCTGGCCGAGATGGGCATGCTGGTGTGCGATGCCGAGCCGGGTGCGCTGGAAGCGTATGCACGCGGCTGCGGCTTGCCCGATGGCGCCGTGCGCGGCGCCGTGGTGCTGGCCCACTATTGCGCGGCGGCCCGCCCCGCGCCCTGGACACCGCCCTCGCCCGCCTACGTGGAACTGCGCCTGTGGCTGCGCCGCCTGCACGCCGTGCAGCAGCTGCGCAAGCAGGAGATGGCGCGCCTGGAAGGCCATTTCCACGCGGGCCAGATCGCCCTGCACCAGTTGCTGCGCCAGCAGATCGCCTGCCTCGACGTGCAGATACGCCAGCACGAAACGGCCATCCTCGAGCATGTGCGGCGCCATCCCGGCCTGCCCAAGCCGCCTGAACTGGCCGGCAACTACCAGCGCATCGCCCGCTACACCTTTGGTGCCAGTCTGGCCGGCGGCCATTGAGCGGCCATTGAGTGACCATGCAGCGGCCACTCAGCTGCCAGTGAGCTGCCACTGAGCTGCCACCGAACGGCCATCAAGCAGCCACTGCGCTGCCATGCCAACAGGGCCGGCCCCATGCCGGCCATGTCATAAAAACAACTCTGCCGTTGGCGTTTTGCCGCCTTCCCCGCCGCCAGGCCGCATTTCCGCTACACTATTGCCTCTTAAAGAACGCAATAGCGAAAGCCTAGCCAGAATCATGAATACGCCAGACATCGAAAATATCAACGTCACTTCCTTCGCGCCCATGCCCACGCCGGCCGAACTGCACGCCAGGCTGCCCCTGTCGGAGAGCGCCTTCGACACCGTCAGCCGCGGCCGCGAAGCGCTGCGCAACATCATCGACCGCAAGGACCAGCGCCTGTTCGTCGTCGTCGGTCCGTGCTCGATCCACGACCCGGTCGCCGGCCTCGATTACGCGCGCCGCCTGAAAGCGCTGCAAGAGGAAGTCAAGGACACGATGCTGCTGGTGATGCGCGTGTATTTCGAAAAGCCGCGCACCACCACGGGCTGGAAGGGCTATATCAACGATCCGTACATGGATGATTCGTTCAAGGTCAACGAAGGCATGGAAAAGGCGCGTCAGTTCCTGCTCGACGTGTGCGAACTGGGCCTGCCCACCGCCACCGAAGCGCTGGACCCGATCTCGCCGCAATACCTGGGCGACCTGATCGCCTGGACCGCCATCGGCGCGCGCACCACCGAATCGCAGACGCACCGCGAAATGTCGTCCGGCCTGTCGACGCCCGTCGGCTTCAAGAACGGCACCGATGGCGACATCAGCATCGCCGTCAACGCAATTTTGTCGTCGGCGCACCCGCACTCCTTCCTGGGCATTAACGGCGAAGGCAATGTCGCCATCGTGCGCACGCGCGGCAACGCGTATGGCCACGTGGTGCTGCGCGGCGGCGACGGCCGCCCGAACTACGATTCCGTCTCCATCGCCATCGCCGAACAGGCGCTGGCCAAGGCCAAGCTGCCCGCCAACCTGGTGGTCGACTGCTCGCACGCGAACAGCTACAAGAAGCCGGAACTGCAGCCGCTGGTAATGGGCGACGTGATCAACCAGATCCGCCAGGGCAACCGCTCGCTGGTGGGCGTGATGATCGAGTCGAACATCGTCGCCGGCAACCAGAAGATCCCGCAAGACTTGTCGCAGCTGACCTACGGCTGCTCCGTCACGGACGGCTGCATCGACTGGGACACGACGGCCACCATGCTGCGCGACGCGCATGCGCATTTGTTGAATCGTCCGGCCTAATTCAGGTCAACAATGTTGTCGGATGACGGCCCTGCGGGCCGAATCCGACCTGCCCGACGGGCGCGTCAATGCGCAGGTCGGCTTGGCGCGCAGCCGGGCAGGTCGGGTTAGCGCGCAGCGCGCAACCCGACACCACCCGCGACATAAGCAGCATCCAGCCCCCATCAAGCCATCTGCACGTGCGGCAGCACGGCGAACGAACCGGCCAGCGCCTGTTCGGCCTTGCTGGCGGGGATATTCAATTCATTGAGGTCCAGGTAGATGCGCCCGTCCAGGATGCGCACGGCATACAGGCGCGCCATGCCCTGTACGGGCGCCACCAGGCGGCCCGAATCGAGCTCGATGATCCAGCTGTTCTGCGGTCCCATCAGGTTTTTCTCCATCAGCACCCCGTGCGACAGCGGACCGCCCAGGCAGGGCACCGTATCGAGCAGGGCGTAGACGCTGTCATCGCACGCGCGAAACAGCGCCACGCCCGGCAAGTCCTGCCAGGCCAGGCCCCGCTGCACCA
>CAUSDR010000123.1:0-13748 GCA_963530105.1 uncultured Janthinobacterium sp. | reverse complement strand
ACCACAGACCACAGACCACAGGCCGCAGGCGCGTCACGCGCAGCAGGATTGCACGCCTTATTTGCAATAGAGGCGGTCTATGCTGTGCGACGATGCCAGGTAATGCCGCGTCTGCCAACCGATGGCCACCCGGTAGGCGCAGGGCGGGTCGAGCGCCACGTTGACGGGGAAGCCGCCGTTGTTGCCTGATAAATGCGGCCCGCCCGCGCCGCCGCGGAACAGATAGTTGCCGGGCGGCGGCGGCGGGGTGAAGCTGGCGGCCGGCAGCGGTGGCGGCGGATGCTGGATGCCGTTGTTGTTGGAAATCGTAATGTTGAAGAAGCGCAGATGCGGGTGGTCGATCGTGTACAGGATATGCACGAGGCCGCCCGCGATGGGGTTGCAGGCATTGCTGCGCAATTCTTCCAGGTCCAGCGCCACGATGACGGGCGAATTGTCGAAGATGATGGAATCGAGCCCGTCGCTGGCCACCAGCGCCAGGCTGATGCCGTCGCGCACTTCAAAGCCCAGGCGGTAGCGGCGTATCGGTTCGCTCTCGGCCGTCGTCAGGCTGCGGCCCGCGTCGAGGATGGGCAAGCCGCCCGGCAGCTTGGCGGGATGCAGGCTGGTGATTGCGGGCGTATTGACGGTGAACAAATCGAAAGTGCGCAGGAAGATGGTGGGCGCCACATTGACGATGGCCGTCGTGCCGTCGCGCATGTCCACCGTGACGGGCTTGCCATCGACCCTGATCCAGCCGCCCGCCTGCACATCGCCCGCGTCGATGATGACAGGGGCCGAGTCCCCCAGGCCCAGGCCATTCGTGTAAAACACATAGCCGACGTGCGTGCCGATGATTTGCGTCAGGGGCGCCAGGCTGGCGGGCGCCACCGTCGGCAGGGCCGTGGGGTCGTCGCTGCCGCCGGGCCACGACCATTCGCCGATGAGGAAGCGGTATTCGAGCGGGTTGGCGGGGATGGCGCTGTTGCGCAGCGGACAGTTGCCCTTCAATGTGACGCCGCCGGCGAACACATACGAGGCGCCGGGACCGCCCGCGTAGCCTTGCGCGGAAAAGCCGGCCAGCGAGGGAAACGGGTGGATGTCGAACACTTCCACCTGCTGCCAGTGCGGCACGCCTTCCACGTCGGGCGGCAGGACGTCTTTCGAGCACAGTTCCACGCAGAAGCAGTGACCCACGTTTTCGCGGCCCGGCTGGCGGCCGTTGGCCTGGGTTTCCGACAGGATGGCCACGCTGCCCAGCTGCGCCGTGAAGTACACGTCCGGTCCGCTGGCGAATTCCACGTTGATGAACGGGGAGAAGGGCGTGAGCGTGAAGTCGGCGGTCAGGTAATCGATGCGGAAGCGGCCGCTGGCGTCCGTCACGGCGACGCCCAGCGCATCGTCCTGCAGCCAGTCCGCTTCGAACGCGCGCACGGTGGCGCCGGCGATGGGCGCTTGCGGCGCGTCGCAGGTGCGCAGGCGGCCGCAGATGGTCCAGGCGCCGAAGCGGGCGCGCACCAGGCACCAGAAGCGCTGCGGCAGGCAATAATCCCAGACGGCAAGAAAATCGTTGTCCACCTGGCGCCAGCGGGGCTGGATGGTGGTGATGGAAAACTGCAGCGGCACGGGCGCTTTCGGCCCCGGCTTCAGGTGCGGCACGGTGGGGCACAGCACGTCCACCTCGACGGCTTCGCCCTGGTAATCGCCTTCCAGTGTAAAACTGTAGTTGCCGTCGTCGTCCGTGCGCGCCTCGGCCAGCAGAAAGGGCGCTTTCGCCCGCACTTCCTCGTCCGTGAGGATGGCGAAGGTTTCCTTGGCGCTGGCCACGGCCAGGGCCGTGACGTTTTGCGCCTCGCGCGGCCGGTACAGGCGCACGATGACGTGCGACATCGGTTCAGGACACTCGGCGCAGATCAAGCCGCACAGCTTGCCCCGCAGGATATAGGCCATGGTGATTCTCCAGCTCGGTTGGACAGCTGCGCCGCTGGGAATGGCGGCGCTGTTACCAAGCTAGCAAAGGAACAGCCGATGGGCTTGATCTGGCTTAAACCCGCCGTTTATTTAATCAGCGCCAGTACTTCGCGGAAACGCGGATGCTTGCAGTCGCGCAGCCACTCGAAGGCCAGCATTTCCACCGTCACCAGCTGCGCGCCCAGCTTGCCAAGGCGGGCCAGGGCCGCGTCGCGGCTGGCAGCCTGGCGCGAGCCGACGGCGTCGATGGCGATGATGACGTCGTAGCCCAGTTCCAGCAGGCCGATGGCTGTCTGCAGCATGCACACATGGGCTTCGCAGCCCGTGACGACGATCTGTTTGCGTCCTGCGGGCAAGATATCCTGCAAGCCATCGAAACAGGCGCCGAAATGCGTCTTGTGCAAGGTCTGTTCGCACAGCGCAGCGATCTCTTCCACGTTCGGCCCCAGCCCCTGGCGGTTTTGCTCCGTGCCCAGCACGGGCACGTCGAGCAGGCGGGCGATCCTGGCCAGGCGCAGGTTTTGCGCCAGCACGAGGCCGGCATCGTGGATGGCCGGCATCAAGCGGCCTTGCAGGTCGACAATGACCAGTACGGCCTGGCTCGCATCCATCAGCATCGCATTCTCCTTGTCAGTATGGTGTGGCGACAGTGTAGCGCGCCGCGGCGTGCTCACGCCGGCCAGCTGGGTGAGCTTGTCTCGCCCATCAGGTAGGCATGGTTCAGTTCGATGGCGCCGCGCAGGTAATTCCACAGGGCGCTGACCCGCGCGATGTTGCGCCGCTCGCTGGGGGAAATCATCCAGAACGAGCGCAGCAGGTCGATCTCGCCGTCGAGCACGGGCACCAGCTCGTTCGACTGCTGCGCCACGAAGCAGGGCAGGATCGCCAGCGCCTGGCCCGCCCGCGCCGCGTGGTACTGGGCGAGCACGCTGGTGCTGCGAAACGCCCGCAGCGAGTCGGGCGCCACATTGTCCATGTAGCGCAATTCCGCGCTGAAGACTAGGTCGTCCACATAGCCGATGATGGGGTGCTGCGCCAGCTGCGCCACGCCGGTGATGGGCGCGTGGCGCGCCAGGTAGGCGGGCGTGGCGTACAGTTTCAGGCGGTAGTCGGACAGCTTCGTCACCACGTAGGGGCCGGACAGGGGCCGCTCGATGGAAATGGCCACGTCCGCTTCGCGCTTGGACAGGCTGACGAAGCGGGGCACGGCGATCAAATCGACGCTGATATGCGGATAGCGGCCGCAAAACTGCGCCAGGTGCGGCGCCAGCACGACGGCGCCGAAGCCTTCCGTGGCGCCCAGGCGCACCTGGCCAGACAATAACCGGTTGTGTTCGCCCAGTTCCTCGGTGGCGGCAAACACCGTGCTTTCCATCGTTTCCGCGTATTCCATCAGGCGGTGGCCTTCCGGCGTCAGCTGGTAGCCCACGTAGTTGCGGTCGAACAGCTGCGTGCCCACCTGCTCCTCGAACTTGCGCATGCGGCGCGACACGGTCGAGTGGTCGATGCCCAGCTTTTTCGCCGCATCGACGAGTCCCGCGCTGCGCGTCAATTCCAGGAAGACGCGGACATTGTCCCAATCGAGCATGGTTTCCCTCCTTGTGCATTTTTGCAAAGGAATTATGCATTAATTTCACTTGAGCGCATATTTTTACACATGCAGAATGCAGATAAACATATAAGAAAACCCATCCACCTGGAGACACGCATGAAAAAAACCGTTCTGGCCATGGGCGCGCTGGCGCTTACCCTTTCCTTTGGCGGCGCGCAGGCGCAGATTTCCGATGGCGTCGTCAAGGTCGGCATCCTGACCGACATGTCCGGCCCGTATTCGGCCATGGGCGGGCGCGGTTCCGTGGTCGCCAGCCAGATGGCCGTCGAGGATTGCCTGAAAGCCGAATGCAAGGGCATGAAGATCGAGATTCTGTCGGCCGACCATTTGAACAAGGCCGACATCGCCGCCTCCAAGGCGCGCGAATGGATAGACCGCGACAAGGTCGACGCCATCGCCGATCTCACCAATTCCTCGGTGGCGCTGTCCGTGCAAAAGCTCATGAAAGAGAAGGGTGGCATCGCCATGTTCAGCGGCCCCGCGACGGGACGCCTGACGAACGAGGATTGCTCGCCGAACGGCTTCCACTGGATGTTCGACACGTATTCGCAGGCGGCCGGCACGGCGGCGGCACTGACCAAGCTGGGACAGAAATCGTGGTACTTCGTCACCGTCGACTACGCCTTCGGCCATTCGCTGGAAAAGGATGCCAGCGATGTCGTCAAGCGCAATGGCGGCACGGTGCTGGGCGCCGTGCGCCATCCGCTGAACGCCTCCGATTTCTCGTCCTTCCTGGTGCAGGCGCAAGGCTCGAAGGCGCAGGTGATCGGCCTGGCGAATGGCGGCGCCGACACGGTGTCGGCCATCAAGCAGGCGCGCGAATTCCGCATCGGCAGCGGCAAGGACCAGCGCCTGGCCGCCTTGCTGGTGTTCCTCTCCGACGTGCATGCGCTGGGGCTGGACACGGCCCAGGGCCTGGTCTACGCGGACGGCTTTTACTGGGACTACGATGACCGCAGCCGGGCGTTTGCCAAGCGCTTCGAGGCGCTCAACAAGGGCGCCAAGCCGACCATGGTGCAGGCGGGCGTGTATTCCAGCGTCTACCACTACCTGAAATCGGTGGCGGCGGCGAAAAGCGACGATTCGAAGATCGTCGCCCAGAAAATGCGCGAACTGCCCATCAAGGACTCTGTGATGAACAATGCCTCGATCCGCCCCGACGGCCGCGTCATCCACGACATGTACCTGGTGCAAGTGAAGACCCCGGCCGAATCGAAGGGCGCGTGGGACTACCTGAAAGTGCTGTCAACCATCCCCGCCGACCAGGCGTTCAAGCCGATGGATGCGGCGGCGTGCAATCTGGTCAAGAAATAATTCAAGATAAACCCGCAGGGCAAATACCGGGGTCGGACCCTCAGGGGGGATTTCCCCCAATGGGGAAAATCCCGATTCCAAAGGAAATGACCCCGGATTCTGCACTTGGGTTGCTATTCACATTACACGGAGTCTTAAAAATGAACCAAGCCCTCACCCAAGTTCCCGCCGTCCCCCTGCACATCGGCGGCAAGCACCATGCGTCCGCCAGCAGCGAATGGCGCGACGTCATCAATCCGGCGACGCAGGAAATCGTCGCCAGGGTGCCGTTTTCCACGCCCGATGAAGTCAACCTGGCCGTCGCCACGGCCAAGGAAGCTTTTAAGACCTGGCGCAACACCCCGCTGGCGGCGCGCATGCGCATCATGCTCAAGTACCAGCACCTGATCCGCGAAAACATCGCTGCCTTGGCCGAACTGATCACGCGCGAGCACGGCAAGACCCTGCCGGACGCGGAGGGCGAAGTGATGCGTGGCCTGGAAGTGGTGGAACACGCGTGCTCGATCGCCACCCTGCAGCTGGGCGAAATCGCGGAAAACGCGGCCAATGGCGTCGATGTGTATAACATCTACCAGCCGCTGGGCGTGGGCGCCGGCATCACGGCATTCAACTTCCCCGTCATGCTGCCATGCTTCATGTTCCCCATCGCCATTGCCTGCGGCAATACCTTTGTGCTCAAGCCGTCCGAGCAGGACCCGTCCTCGTCCATGTACCTGGTCGAGCTGATGTACCAGGCGGGCTTGCCGGCCGGCGTGCTGAACGTCGTGCATGGCGGCGCCGACGTCGTCAACATGCTGTGCGACCATCCCGACATCAAGGCCGTGTCCTTCATCGGCTCCACCCATGTGGGCACGCATGTGTACCGCCGCGCCAGCGAATCGGGCAAGCGCGCGCAATCGATGATGGGCGCGAAAAACCATTGCGTGGTGCTGGCCGACGCCAACAAGGAGCAGGCCATCAATAACCTGATCGGCGCCGCGTTTGGCGCGGCCGGCCAGCGCTGCATGGCCAATTCCGTCGTCGTGCTGGTGGGCGAGGCCCGTTCCTGGCTGCCGGAAATCGTCGCCCGCTCGCAGGCGCTGAAGGTGGGGCCGGGCAGCGACCGCGACGCCGACCTGGGGCCGATGGTGTCGAAAGCAGCCATGCAGCGCGCGGAAAAGCTGATCCAGGCGGGCGTGGACGAGGGCGCGCAGCTGCTGCTCGACGGCCGCGGCCACAAGGTGGCCGGCTACGAGGGCGGCAACTTCATGGGGCCGACGATCTTTGCCAAGGTGGCAGCGTCCAATTCCGTCTACACGCAGGAAATCTTCGGCCCCGCCATGTGCGTGGTGGAGACGGACACACTGGACCAGGCCATCGCCTTCATCAATGCCAACCCGAACGGCAACGGCACGTCGATCTTCACCTCGTCCGGCTGGGCGGGACGCAAGTTCCAGAACGAGATCGACGTGGGGCAGGTGGGCATCAACGTGGCCATTCCCGTGCCCGTCGCCTATTTCAGTTTCACGGGCTCGCGCGCGTCGAAACTGGGCGACCTGGGGCCGAACGGCAAGCAAGCCTTGTATTTCTGGACGCAGACCAAGACCGTCACGGCGCGCTGGTTCGCCCCGGACGATGGCGGCAGCGGCGTCAATACCACCATCTCGATGAAGTAAGGAGGCAGTCATGGGCACCAATATCGTCTTTATCGGCCTGGGCAACATGGGCTTGCCCATGGCGCAGAACCTGGTGCGCGCCGGCCACGCCGTCACGGGCTTTGACCTGGTGGCGGACAGCGTGCGGCAGTTTGCCGACGGCGGCGGCCTGGTGGCCGAGGACCAGGCGGCGGCGATAGCCCAGGCCGACATCGTCATCACCATGCTGCCGGCCAGCCGCCACGTGCTGGGCGCGTACTTGGGGAACGCTTTTGGCGATGCAGGCATCCTGGCGCAGGCGCGCCCCGGCACGCTGCTGATCGACTGCTCGACGATTTCCACCGAGGCGGCGCGCCAGGTGGGCCGCGCGGCGCAGGAGCAGGGCATGCCCATGCTGGATGCGCCCGTTTCCGGCGGCACGGCGGGCGCCGCCAATGCCACCCTGACTTTCATGGTGGGCGGCGAAGAGGCGGCAGTGGCGGCCGCGCGCCCCTACCTGGAAGCCATGGGCAAGGCCATCTTCCACGCGGGTGAACTGGGCAGCGGCCAGACGGTCAAGATCTGCAACAACATGCTGCTGGGGATACTCATGATCGGCACCAGCGAAGCCATCCGCCTGGGCGTGGCGAACGGGCTGGACCCGAAAGTGGTGTCGGAAGTGATGGCGAAAAGCTCGGGCCGCAACTGGACCCTGGAAGTGTACAACCCGTGCCCGGGCGTGGCGGACAACGTGCCCGCGTCGCGCGGCTACACGGGCGGCTTTGGCGTCGACCTGATGCTCAAGGACCTGGGCCTGGCCGTGGAAAGCGCGCTGGCCAGCGGCGCGGCCGTGCCCCTGGGCGCCTTGTCGCGCAATTTATATAGCTTGCACAGCAAGGCGGGATCGGGGGCGCTGGATTTTTCCAGCATTTACCAGATGCTGGGAAAAGAATAAGACGTGGAACGCCTGACAACACCGTAGCGGGCGGCGATGCGTTGTGACCAGGAAGCGCAGCTGTGCCCTGGCACTGCGCGCATCGCCGGCCGCAAAGCGCGGCGCGCGGCAGGTGTGGTCAGGGTTTAAGGCTGCTGCGCTTGCAGGGCGGCCAGTTCCGCCTTCGCTTTTTCCAGCTTGCCTTCCAGCTTGGCGATCTTCTTCGGTTCCTTATTCGCTTCCTGGGCCAGGCGTAGCGAACGCTCCGTCTGGTTCACCTTCGCCTGCGCCTTGACGATTTTCTTGTTGTGGCGCTCGACCAGGGTGCTGTCGCGGCAGTGGGCATTGACTTCATCGAGCGCGCGCGTGAGGCCCGCGACCTTGTCGGACAAGCCCTGTTCCTGCGCCTGGCGCAATTCGCTGCGGATGCTTTCGCGCTTGGCGGCGCAGCCCGTCAACTGGGTGTCGGCGGCGCTGGCGGCACCGCTGGCGGCGACGGCGAGCAGCATGGCGATGGCGGTACGGGACAGTGTATTCATGGTGGACCTGTGATGAAGTGTGAAGGGGGCGGCACGACGCCGGCGCGAACCTGCAAACATCGTGCTTGTATCCTGGCAATGTATGCCGCGTCCGCTCCCGTGTCAAACGAATCCATGCATTGCCGCCTTTCTGGAATGTTGATTATTGTGTAAGATGCGCGCACCTGTCACGCATCTTTCACGTAGTTCCACGCAATGGCGCCCTGGCGTCTCAAGCCTATACCATGATCATGAAACACACCGCGCGCCTCCTGGCCACCCTTTTCCTGGCCTTGCCGGCGCCATCACTGCTGGCCCAGCCACCGGTGGTCACCTTGCCCCTGCTCCTGCCGACCACCGATGCCAATATCCTGAGCTACCCGCGCCAGGCGCTGCTTGACAACCTGCAGGGGACCGTCAGCATGGCTTTCCTCGTCGATGCGGATGGCACTGTCCTGGCGGCAACCATCGAGCGCTCCAGCGGCAAACTCATACTCGATGCCGCAGCCATCGATGGCATGCGCAAGCGGGGCTTCAGTCCAGGTCTCGTCGATGGCAAGCCGGTGCGCAGCTGGACGAAAATACAGTATGTGTGGACCATCGACAGCGAGGAAGATGCGGTGAAGCCGGCGGTCTTGCGCACCGCGGCGGAGACTGGCGACGCGGACGCGCAGCTTCGCTATGCAAAACTGCTGGAAAGCAGGTGGTCCCTGCGCGCCGACGGCGCCGAGATCGTGCGCTGGTTCCGGGCGGCGGCACTGGGCGGCAATGCCGAAGCGCAGGCGCAGATGGGCGCCTGGGCCCTGTACGATACGGCGCAGCCAGGCAATGGCGAGGAAGTGCTGGGCTGGTTCATGCGGCCGGCGGCACAGGAACGCCAGCCGGTGCTGTATTTGCTGGGGAGCATGTACCACCGGGGCTGGAAGGTACAAAAAGATATGGCGCAGGCCGTCAAATGGTATGCGCAGGCGGCGGAAAAGGGCTTTACGAAAGCCCAGTACAGCCTGGCGCAGATGTACCTGGCCGGCGACGGCGTTGGCCAGGACGGCGCCGTGGCGGCGTCCTGGCACCGCAAGGCGGCGGAAAACAATATGGCCGATGCGCAGGCCGCGCTGGCGCAGCAGCTGCTGCGGGGCGACGGTGTCGCGGCCGCCCCTGAAGAAGCCATGCGCTGGCTGGGCAAGGCGATCAGCCAAGACCACCCGCTGGCGCGGTACCTGCGCGGCGAGCAGCTGATGGCGCAGGCGCAAGCGCCTGAGGAGAGGGTGGCGGCGATGGCCTGGACGTCGAGGGCGGCCAGCCTGGGCCATGACGCGGCGCAATACCGCCTGGCGCAGGCATATGAGACGGGCAAGGGCGTGGCGCAGGATGGCAGCCTGGCCATGGTCTGGTATGAGCTGGCGGCGCAGACCGGCCATGTGGAAGCGATGCAGCGGCTGCTGGCCGTGTATCGCGACGGCGGCCTGGGGCAAGTGGCCGATGCTGCCAAGGCGCGAGTCTGGCAATCCAGGCTCGATGGCATGCGCGGCAGCGCGCCGTAGTCACGGCCATGGCCATGGCGTCAAGCGAACACCTTGCCAGCCACGGACTCCAGTAACATGGGCGCTTTGCGACCCTTCTTCCTTGTCCCATGTATCCATCCTTTTTGCTGGCGGCGCTGCTGCTGCCGCTGGCGCAGCCCGTCCTGGGCCAGACTTCGCCCACCCTGCTCGACCTGCAGCTGATCGCCATCAAGGCAAGGGCCGACGCGGCCAGCCATAGCCCGGAAAGCATCGCCGAGTTTGAGCAGGCCCGGCGCGCGGCCGAAGCGGGCGACGTGGAGGCGCAGCTGGAACTGGCGCGCATGCTGCAGCTGGGCGTCGGCACGCCGCAAGACACGGCGCAGTCGATGGCCTGGATACGCAAGTCGGCCGAAGGGGGCCATGCGCCGGCGCAGGCAGCCCTGGGGCTGGCCTACAGCGTGGGCGGCAAGGTGCCCATCGACCGCGTGCAGGGCGAATACTGGCTGCGCAAGGGCGCGGCGCAGGGCAATGCAGAGGCGCAAACCATCCTGGCGCTGGAATTCATCGATGGCGGCAGCAGTGCCGCGGAACAGGCGCTGGCCATCACCTGGCTGACGGCGGCGGCGAACGAGCAGCACTTCGTGCCCGCCTATAACGCGCTGGGCGAGCACCTGATGCGCGCGGCCGTCGATGAGCAGGATCGCGGCGAGGCTGTTCACTGGTATTACCGATCGGCGCGTGAAAAGGAGCCGGCCGGCATGCGCAACCTGGCCCGCGCCCATGAGCTGGGCCTGGGCGTGGAACAGTCCGACAAGTGGGCCCTGGTGTGGTACGAACGGGCGGGCTGGAGCGGCGACTTGCCCGCCATGCGGCGCATGATCGATGTCTACGTCAAGGGCGAACTGGGACAAGCGGCGAATGCGCAAGACGCGGCCGAGTGGCGCGGCAAGCTGACGGAGGCAGAAAAGAAATGAAGACCATCGTATTGATTTTGAGCCTGGCACTGGCGCAGCCGGCGTCCGCCCAGCCGGTAGAGGCATCTGCGCCGCGCCAGCATCCGGCGCTGGTGGAGTTCGACCTGTCCGGCCTCGATGACATGCGCGCGCGCGTGCAAGCTGTGATCGACCGGCCGGCCGACCTGTCGTCGGACAAGGCGGCCGCCTTCGGCAAGGCGCGCCTGGCGGCGCAAGGGGGCGATACTGCCGCCCAGCTTGACGTGGCGCAGATGCTGCACGAAGGCGAGGGCACGCCGCGCGACCGCGACGCGGGGCTGGCATGGATGCGGAAATCGGCCGAAGGCGGCTACGGGCCGGCGCAGGCCTTCCTGGGCGTGGCTTATACGCTGGGCCAGGGCATGGCGGTCGACCGCAAGCTGGGCGAATACTGGTCGCGCAAGGGCGCCGCGCAAGGCGTGGAGCTGGCCAACTTCACGCTGGCCATGCACTTTGAAAATATCCACAGCAGCCCGGAAGAGCAGGCGCACGCGCTGCACTGGCTCACATACTATGCCGAAAACGGCTTCATCCCCGCCTATAATGAAATCGGCTACCGCCTGATGATGACGGCGAAGGATGACGCGCAGCGCAAGCAGGCGTTCGCCTGGTACATGAAGGCGGCCAAGGTGCTCGATCCGTCCGGCTTGAACAATGTCGCGTATGCGTTCGAATTGGGGCAGGGCGCGCCGCAGAACGACGAAGCGTCCCTGCTGTGGTACGAACTGGCGGCCATCGCGAAAAGCCCGCCGGGCCAGACGGGCTTTGCCCGCCTGCTGGAACAGGGGCGGGGCGGAACCCCGCGCGAAGGCCAGGCGCCGCCGCCGTTCGCGCTGTATCTGCTGGCCGCCAAACAGGGCGACGAAGAGGCCATGCAGCGGCTGGTGAAGGTGTTCGAGAATGGCGAACTGGGGCAGCAGGCCAGTCCCCTGCGGGCGGCGCTGTGGCGCGAAAAACTGCGCGAGAACAAAGTCCCCTGATAGGGCGAGACGGCGCGAAAACGGCATGCTATCATCATTGTTATCGATAACAATTATATGAGATATTCATGAATCCCGATTTCCGTTCCAAGGGCATGCTGGAAGCGCATATCCAGCACACCATGCGTTTCTATCATCCACGCGCCATCGACCCCAGCGGCGGCTTTTACCACTTCTTCCTCGACGATGGCACGGTATATGACGCCAGCACGCGCCACCTGGTCAGCAGCACGCGCTTCATCTTCAACTACGCCATGGCGTATCGCCATTTCGGCGGCGACGATTACCTGGCGGCCCTGCGCCACGGCGTGGCCTTCCTGCGCGATGCGCACCGCGACCCGGCCACGGGCGGCTATGCGTGGCAACTGTCGTGGCAGGATGGCGCCAGGACGGTGGAAGACGGCGCCAACCACTGCTACGGCCTGGCCTTCGTGCTGCTGGCGTATGCGCATGCGCTGCAGGCGGGCCTGCCGGAAGCGCGCGCCTACCTGGATGAAACCTTTGAATTGATGGAGCAGCGTTTCTGGCTGCCCCAGCACGGCCTGTACGCGGACGTGGCCAGCGCCGACTGGGCCACCTTGGACGGCTACCGGGGCCAGAACGCCAACATGCATGCCTGCGAAGCCATGCTGGCCGCGTTCGAGGCGACGGGCGAGGCGCGCTACCTGCACCGCGCCGAAACGCTGGCGCACAACATCACGGTGCGCCAGGCGGGCCTGGCCAACGGCATGATCTGGGAACACTACAAGCCCGACTGGTCGATCGACTGGGACTACAACCTGCACGACAAGAGCAATATCTTCCGCCCATGGGGCTACCAGCCCGGCCATTTCACGGAGTGGGCCAAGCTGCTGCTGATCATGGAGCGCCACGCCCGGTTCATGGCGGGGCCGTCGGACTGGCTGCTGCCGCGCGCGCGCGAACTGTACGACACGGCCCTGGCCAAGGCCTGGGATGGCGCGCATGGCGGCATCCATTACGGCTTCGGCCCGCATGATGAAATCTGCGATGGCGACAAATACTTCTGGGTGCAGGCGGAAAGCTTCGCCGCCGCCGCCGTGCTGGCCGCGCGCACGGGCGATGACGCGTACTGGCGCAGCTACGACGCCATCTGGGACTACAGCTGGCAGCATTTCGTCGACCATGAACACGGCGCCTGGTACCGCATCCTCACGCCCGAGAGCCAGAAAATCAGCAACGAGAAAAGCCCGGCCGGCAAGGTCGATTACCACACCATGGGCGCCTGCTATGAAGTGCTGAACGTGATCGGCGGTGCCGCATGAGCGCCGCCGCTTTTCCCGCTTTCCCCGCGTTTGTCTCGGCCGGCGAGGCGCTGACGGACATGCTGCGCACGGGCGGCGACCAGTGGAGCAGCCAGGTGGGCGGCTCGACCTGGAACGTGGCGCGCGTGATGGCGCGCCTGGGCGTGCCCAGCGCCTTTGCGGGCGCGGTCAGCCTCGATGTATTCGGCGATGCGCTGGCGCAGGCCACCGACGTGGCGGGCCTGGACATGCGCTTTTTGCAGCGCCATGCGAAGTCGCCGCTGCTGGCCATCGTGCATGAACTGCATCCGCCCACGTATTACTTCATCGGCGACGACAGCGCCGACCTGCATTTCGACGCGGCCCTGCTGCCGGCCGGCTGGATGCAGGGCGCGCAATGGGTGCATTTCGGCGGCATCAGCCTGGCGCGCGAACCGCTGGCGGGCAAGCTGGTGGCGCTGGCGCAGGAACTCAAGGCGGCCGGCGTGAAGATCAGCTATGACCCGAACTTCCGCGTCATGATGGATGAGCGCTACGACGCCACCCTGCAGCGCATGACGCAGCTGGCCGACGTGGTGAAAGTGTCCGATGAAGACCTGGCCGGCCTGTTCCGCCACGACGACGTGAATGGCGCATTCGCCACCCTGCGCAGCTGGAACCCGCAGGCCACCTATCTGTACACCTGCGGCGCGCAGGGCGCGGCCCTGTACCAGGGAGAGCAGGTGTGGCAGGCGGCGCCGCCGCAGATCGAGGTGGTCGATTCCGTGGGCGCGGGCGACGCCAGCATCGGCGGATTGCTGTACAGCCTGATGTACCGGCCTGACGCGGCCTGGGGCGAGCACTTGCGCTTTGCCGTGGCGGCGGGCGCGGGCGCCTGCCTGGCGGCCGGCGGTTCGCCGCCTTCCGTGGAACTGGTGGAGTCGCTGGCGGCGCGCACGGTGGTGCGCTAGCCGCAGTGGTCCAGCGCGCCGGCCGGCGGTAACAGCCGGGATCAGGCGCGGCGGTGCTGCTCCCGCGTAACGGGGCCCGTCGACGCCCGCGCCATCAGGGTGAAGGCCATCAGGTGATGCG
>CAUSDR010000122.1:0-13769 GCA_963530105.1 uncultured Janthinobacterium sp. | reverse complement strand
GCCTGGAAACGGGCAAGCCCATCTTGCAGGCCATCGGCGAGATCCGCGGTGCCGTCGATATCTGGCGCTTCGCCGCCGGCGCCGCGCGCACCATGGCGGGCCAGGCCTACAACAACATGGGCGAGCGCATCCTGGCGATGGTGCTGCGCCAGCCGCTGGGCGTGGTGGGCGTCATCACGCCGTGGAATTTCCCGTTCTTCATCCTTTCCGAGCGCCTGCCCTTCATCCTGGCGGCCGGCTGCACGGCCGTGGTGAAGCCGGCAGAAGCGACCAGCGGCACCACGGCCATGCTGTGCGGCCTGCTGCAGCAGGCGGGCGTGCCGGCCGGCGTCGTCAATGTCGTCACGGGCCGCGGCAGCGTCGTCGGCCAGGCCATCCTCGACAGCACCCTGGTCGACATGGTGTCCGTCACCGGCTCCACGGCCACGGGCCACAAGGCCATCGAGGCCTCGGCCGCGAACATCAAGAAACTGGGCCTGGAACTGGGCGGCAAGAACCCGCACGTGGTCTTCGCCGACGCCAACCTCGATGACGCGGCCGACGGCGTCGCCTTCGGCATGGCCTTCAACGCGGGCCAGTGCTGCGTGGGCGGCAGCCGCCTGGTGGTGGATCGCAGCGTGGCGGCCGCCTTCACGGAGAAACTGGCAGCCAAGATCGCCCGCATCCGTGTCGGCGACCCGCTCGACGAGTCCACGCAGGTGGGCGCCATGTTCGACGAAGGCCATATGCACAAGGTGCTGGCGTACATCGACGAAGGCGTGAAAATGGGCGCCACCGTCGTGTGCGGCGGCGGCAGGGTGGCAACGCGGCAAGGCTATTTCGTCCAGCCGACAGTGCTGAGCAACGTGGCCAAGGGCACGCCCCTGCTGCGCGAGGAAATCTTCGGCCCCGTGCTGGCCATCGTGCCCTTCGATACCTATGAAGAGGCCATCGCGATCGCCAACGACAGCGAGTTTGGCCTGTCGGCGTCGATCTGGACGAATGACCTGACGCATGCGCTGCGCGCCACGCGCGACATCCAGGCGGGCCGCGTGTGGGTCAACACGACGCTCGACAACGGTCCGGAAACGCCGCTGGGCGGCATGAAGCAGTCGGGCCTGGGGCGCGACGCGGGCCTGGCCGGCATCGAGGAATACACGGAAGTCAAGACGGTGCATATCAACCTGCAGCCGCGCCAGCACTGGATCGACTGAGATGGCGGCCATGGACTATGACTACATCGTCGCCGGCGGCGGCTCGGCCGGCTGTGCGCTGGCGGCGCGGCTGTCCGAAGCGCCCGAGGTGCGCGTGCTGCTGCTCGAAGCGGGAGCGGCCGACACCAATCCCTACATCCACCTGCCCGTGGGTTTCTACAAGATGACGGGCGGGCCCATGACGTGGGGCTTGAAGACGGCGCCGCAGCGGCACGCGATGCAGCGCGAGATACCATATGCGCAGGCGCGCGTGCTGGGCGGAGGCGGTTCCATCAACGCGGAAATCTATACGCGCGGCTGCCGCGAGGATTACGACGCCTGGGCGCGCGACTTTGGCTGCACGGGCTGGTCGGGCGACGAGGTGCTGCCATACTTCCTGCGCTCGGAAGACAACGATACCCTGGCCGGTCCGCTGCATGGCGTGGGCGGCCCGCTGGGCGTGTCGTCGCCCGCGCCGCAGCCCATCACGCGCGCCTTTGTGCAGGCTTGCCAGCAGATGGGCATGCCCTACAATCCCGATTTCAGCGGCGAAAAGCAGGAAGGCGCGGGGCCTTACCAGACCACCACGCGCGCCGCCCGGCGCTGTTCGGCGGCCGTGGGCTACCTGCGCCCGGCCATGGGGAGGCCCAACCTGACGGTGCGCACGGGCGTGCAGATCCAGCGCATCGTCATCGAAAACCAGCGCGCCGTCGGCGTGGAAATCATCGAGCAAGGACGCAAGGCCGTCATCCGCGCGGCAGGCGAAGTGCTGCTGACGGCGGGCGCCATCGGTTCGCCCAAGCTGATGCTGCTGTCGGGGCTGGGGCCGGCCGACGAGCTGCGCGCGCTGGGCATCGCCGTGCAGGCCGACTTGCCGGAAGTGGGGCGCAACCTGCACGACCATTTCGGCGTCGACATCGTGTACGAACTCAATGGGCCGCACAGTTTCGACAAGTACGCCAAGCCGCACTGGATGCTGTGGGCGGGGCTGGAATACCTGCTGTTCAAGAAGGGCCCCGTGGCATCGAACATCGTCGAAGGCGGCGCCTTCTGGTACGCGCGCCAGCCGGGAGGGCAGGCCGCCACGCCGGACTTGCAATTCCACTTTCTCGTCGGCGCCGGCGTCGAAGACGGCGTGCCGAAGATCGCGTCCGGTTCCGGCGTGACGATGAATTCCTACACGGTGCGCCCGAAAGCGCGCGGTTCCGTCACCCTGCGCTCGGCCGATGCGCAGGACATGCCCGTCATCGACCCGAATTTCCTCGGCCATGAATACGATTTGCGCACCTCGATCGAGGGCGTGCGCATCAGCCGCGAGGTGTTCGCCCAGTCCGCGCTGGGAAAATACGTGAAAAAGGAGCATTTCCCCGGCGCCGGGGTGCAAACCCACGCACAGCTGGAAGCGTATGCGCGCCAGTATGGCCGCACTTCCTACCACCCGGTCGGCACCTGCCGCATGGGCGGCGACCCGGCGTCCGTCGTCGATCCGCAGCTGCGCGTGCGCGGCATTGCCGGTCTGCGCATCTGCGACAGTTCCGTCATGCCGGCCCTGGTCAGCTCGAACACCAACGCGCCCTCGATCATGATCGCCGAAAAGGCGGCGGACCTGATACGCGCGGCGCGCTGACAATAATCAAGAAGGAGACAAGATGATGCAGTTGCAGGAGACGGCAGTGACGCTGCCGACAACCATGAAGGCGGCCGTGCTGGTGGCGCCGGAGCAGTTTGAACTGCGCGAGGTGCCGGTGCCCGTGCCCGGTCCCGATGACGTATTGATCAAGGTCAAGCGCTGCGGCCTGTGCGGCACCGACATGCACATTTACCACGGCAAGTATTCCGCTGACCGCCTGCCGCTGATACCGGGCCACGAATTTGCCGGCCATATCGCGGCCCTGGGCGGCGCCGTCACGGGGCTGGCGCTGGGACAGGCCGTCACGGCCGATATCAATGTCGGCTGCGGGCGCTGCTTCTATTGCCGCAAGAACGAGGTGATGAATTGCCCCGCGATGGTACAGATCGGCATCCACGTCGATGGCGGCCTGGCCGAGTACGTGCGCGTGCCGGCCAGCCATATCGTGCCCGTCGCGCGCGACACGGCCATCGAGCTGGCCGCGCTGACGGAACCCGTCTCGTGCATCGTGCGCGCCGTCCGGCGCAGCCGCCTGCAGCTGGGCGAATCCGTGCTGATCCTGGGCGCCGGCCCGATCGGCAACCTGCACCTGCAGGTGGCGCGCCAGGCGGGCGCCGCGCCCATCATCGTCTCCGACCCGAACCCCGAGCGGGCGGCATGGGCCAAGGCCAGCGGCGCCGACTACGTCGTCAGCGATGCGGCGGCGCTGGCGGACGTCGTGGCGCAAGCCACGCAGGGCAGGGGCGCCGACCTGGTGATCGAGTCCGTTGGGCTGACGGCGCTGTACGAACAGGCCTTCGACCTGGTGCGCCCCGGTGGCCGCGTACTGGCTTTCGGCCTGTGCGAGCAGGGCGCCCACGCCCATTACGCGCCATTCAAGGTGGTGCTCAAGGAACTGGGGCTGCAGGGCAGCGTGGCCGGCATGGGCGACGACATGCACGACGCCATGACCTTGATCGCGCACGACCGGGTGGACCTGGACGCCTTCGTGGAAACCGTGTATCCGCTCGAACGCATCGCCGAAGCCATGGCCGCCTTCATTGCCGACAAGCGCATCAACAAGGTGCAGATCGCCGTCGGCTGAGACGCCTTGCCAAACAGGAGGGAACATGAGCATCTATTTTCAACCCGGCATGGAAAGGGGCTTCGGCACTTATCCCTTGAAGGGAGCGGAGCTGGAGCAGGCCGTGCATGCCGCCGTGGGCGCCGGCTACCGCGCCTTTGATACGGCGCAAGGCTATGCCAACGAGGCGGACCTGGGGCTGGCGCTGCGCGGCTGCGGCGTGCCGCGCGCGCAGCTGTGCATCACGTCCAAGGTCGCGCTGGAGAATTTCCCGGCCGGGCGCTTCCTGCCTTCCGTGGAAGAGAGCCTGAAAAAGCTGCAGGTCGAGCGGCTCGACGTGCTGCTGCTGCACTGGGCGCCGGCCGATGGCGATATCGCGCCATCGCTGGCGCTGCTGGAGCGGGCGGCGGACGCGGGGCTGGCCGCGCATATCGGCGTGAGCAACTACACGGCGGACATGCTGCACCGGGCGCGCCAGCTGGTGCAACGCCCGCTCGTCACCAACCAGGTGGAGTTCCACCCGCTGCTGGACCAGTCCGTGCTGCTGGCCGCCGCGGCGGAAACCGGCATTCCCCTGTCCTCGTATTGTTCGGTGGCGCGCGGCGAAGTGTTCAAGTATCCGCTGTTCGGCCAGATCGGCGCCGCGTACGGTAAATCGGCGGCGCAGGTGGTGCTGCGCTGGATACTGCAACAGGGCGTGGCGTTCAACACCATGTCCACCAAGCCGGCGAATATCCGCGCCAATTTCGACGTCATGGACTTCACCCTGTCCAGCGTCGACATGGCCCGCATCGATGCGCTGGCCGGCACCAATTTCCGCGTCGTCAACAGGGAGAAAATATCCTGGGCGCCCGAGTGGGACTGAGTCCCTCACTTTTCATACCCATAGCAGGAGACAAGCAATGCAGCCAGATGAAAAACGCAGTTTTGGCAGGACGGATCTCGACGTCACCGCCTTTGCCTTCGGCACGGCGCCGATCGGCAATATCTTCCAGCCCATCGGCGAGGACGAAGCGACGCGGATGATCGCCACCGCGTGGGACGCGGGCGTGCGCTTCTTCGACACGGCGCCCATGTACGGCCACGGCCTGGCCGAACTGCGCACGGGGCACAACCTGCGCGCGAAAAACCGCGACGATTTCGTGCTGGCCTCGAAAGTGGGGCGGGTGCTGAAGCCGGCGCCGCGCGCCAGCATCGATTTCGGCCCGTGGGTGGACGCGGCGCCGTTCAGCAGCCACTTCGACTACAGCTACGACGGCACCTTGCGCGCCTTCGACGACTCCTTGCAGCGCCTGGCGCTGGAGCGCATGGATATCTGCTTCATCCACGATATCGACGTGTACACGCATGGCGCGGACCAGCCGCGCGTGTTTGAAGAAGCCATGGATGGCTGCTGGCGCGCGCTCGAACGGCTGCGCGCGGAAGGCCTGGTCAAGGCCATCGGCGTGGGCGTCAATGAGTGGGAAGTGTGCCATGCGGCGCTCAAGCGCCACGATTTCGACTGCTTCCTGCTGGCCGGGCGCTACACCCTGCTGGAACAGACGGCGCTCGACGAATTCCTGCCCCTGTGCCAGGAGCGGGGCGCCAGCGTGGTGGTGGGCGGCGGCTTCAATTCCGGCATCCTGGCCACGGGTGCCACGCCGGGCGCGAAATACAATTATGCGCCCGCGCCGCCCGCCATCCTCGAACGCGTGGCGCGTATCGAAGCCGTCTGCCGCGAGTTTCACGTGCCGCTGCCGGCGGCGGCGCTGCAATTTGTCGTCGCCCACCCGGCCATCGCCTCGTTCACGGCCGGTACGCGCACGGTGCAACAGCTGCGGCAAAACCTGGACTGGTTCTCGGCGCCGATTCCGGCCGCCTTCTGGGCGCAATTGAAGCGCCAGGGCTTGCTGCGCGAAGACGCCCCCGTGCCCGCCTGAGGCAGGCGGCAAGCTGGTGCTGCCCCCGGCGCGCCGGGCGGCAATCCACCCCACCTTCCACACAACATTGCATGATATTCCGGTTGCAATCCCCGGATTTGCGGTTTATAGTAACTATCTAGGGAGTTACTTAAATGTGATGCTCTGGCGATATGACCGGTTTCAAGAAAAACCCGCCCCGCAACGATCGGGGAACGACCAAATGGAGACTGAATTGGAAAACGAAAACGCATTCATCAAGACATTCATCGAGCAGGAAGTCAGCAGCCGGCGCCATTTCCTGCTGGCCAGCGCGGCCGGCCTGGCTGGCGTGGCGGCACTGGGCATGAGCTTGCCCGCCATGGCGGCCGCACCGGCACAGCGCCTGCCGATGGCCTGGAGCTACCGCGACCGCAGCAACCCGTACTGGAACGAAGTGGTTTCCGGCGGCGAGGCCTTCGTCGAGAGCCTGGGCATGAAGAAGGGCGAGCTGGTCCACCTGATCAACAACGGCAGCAGCGAAAAGTCCCTGGCCGACATCAAGTCCTTTCTCGCCAAGACGGGCGGCAAGTGCGCCATCGCCTGCGATCCGAATGACGCGCCCAACGCGCGCCCGGTGGTGGAATCGGTGGCCAAGGCGGGCGCTTTCGTGTCGACCATCTGGAACAAGACGGACGATCTGCATCCGTGGGACTTCGGCGACAACTGGGTTTCCCACATGACCTGGTCCGACGTCGAGCCGGCCGAAAAAACGGCGCGCATCCTGCTCAACGCCATGGGCGGCAAGGGCGCCATCGTCGGCATCGGCGGCATCCCCGCCAACGGCCCCGCCATCGAGCGGCGCAAGGGCCTGATGAAGGCGCTCAAGGATTTCCCGAACGTGCAGCTGCTCGACTACCAGCCCGCCGACTGGAGCACGCAGAAGGCGAATGAAGTGATGCAGGGCTTCCTGACCCGTTTCGGCGACAAGATCACGGGCGTCTTCAGCGCCAACGACTCGATGGCCTACGGCATCCTTGAAGCGCTGCGCGCCGAGGGCAGGAAGCTGCCCGTGGTGGCCTACGACGGCAATCCGCAGGCGGTCGACCTGGTCATGAAGGGCGAATTGCTGGCCACCTGCTTCACCAATCCGCCGTGGGCGGGCGGCATCGCCGCCGCGCTGGCCTACCACGCGGCCATCGGCACGTTTAAACCGTCGAAGGAACCGAAGGCGCACCGCGAATTCTACGGCCCCACCATCCTGATCACGCAGAAGGATGCGCAGGCGTTCAAGAAAAAGTACCAGTCGGGCAGCATCCCGAAATACGACTGGACCGATTTCTGGGGCCCCACCACGGGACCGATCCGCGCCTGATCCGCTTCGGATCCGCGCTTGATCCGACGCTGATCCTGTTCCCAGCCGCCTTGCAGCACCGCGTGCCCGCAGCCATGCGCGCGCCGCTGCGGGCGCACGTCCCTGCACCGTGTTCTAAGGTTTTGCCATGACATCAACCGTCTCACCGTATGCGCTTCTCTGGAAATGGTCGCCCGCCATCGTGCTGGCCGCCCTGGTGGCGTTTTTCACCATCATCAACCCGAATTTCCTCAGCCTGGCCAATTTCGCCCGCATGTCGATCGCGGCCACGCCGGCGCTGCTGGTGGCGCTGGGCGTCACCTTCATCATCATCATGGGCTCCATCGACCTGTCGATGGAAGGCATCGTGTCCACCACGGCGGTGGTCTTCGGCTGGCTGTTCCTGGCGCTGGGCGGCTGCCTGGCCGAAGGCTGGGCCTGGGTCGCGCTGCCGGCCGCCATTCTCACGGGCGCCGTCTTCGGCTATGTGAACGGCCTGGTGCATGTCAAATTGTCGATTCCCTCCTTCATGTCCAGCCTGGCCATGGGCTTTGTCGGCACCGGCATCGCCGTGCTGATGACGAGCGGCGAGCGTATCCGCATCGAGGACGACGTCTTCCGCGCGCTGCTGCTGGAACGCTTCTTCGGCTTCCCCTTGATGGCCTACGTGGGCCTGGCGGCCGTGCTGCTGGCCTGGTTCATCCAGCGCAAGACGACGCTGGGGCGCAATTTCTATGCCGTCGGCGGCGGCGAGCACCTGGCCCATGCTTCCGGCCTGAACGTGCGCCGCGTGCGCGTCCTGGGCTTCACGCTGGCCGGCATGTTCTATGCGGCGGCCGCCTTGCTGGCCGTGGCGCGCCTGGGCATCGCCGAAGCCAACACGGGCTCGAATTACATGTTTGTCTCGATAACCTCGGTGGTGGTGGGCGGCACGACGCTGCTCGGCGGCAGCGGCGGCGTGTGGAACACGGTGGCCGGCGTTCTGATCGTCAACGTCATCAGCAATGGCATGGTGGTCGCCGGCCTGCCGCGCTACCTGCAGGACGGCGTGCTGGGACTGCTTGTCATCATCGCGGTGGTGCTGTCGACCGACCGCAAATCGATCTCTTTCGTAAAGTGACCGCCATGCTTGAATTTCGTAAAGTAGAAAAATCGTTTCCCGGCGTGCGGGCCCTGAAAGGCGTGGATTTCCAGGTCGGCAGCGGCGAAATCATCGGCCTGGTGGGCGAGAACGGCGCCGGCAAGTCGACCCTCATGAAGGTTCTGTACGGCAGCTACCAGCACGATGGCGGCGAAATCCTCATCGACGGCAAGGCGACGCGCTTCGCCAACCCGCGCGCGGCCATGATCGCCGGCATCGGCATGGTCTTCCAGGAACAGTCGCTGCTGCCCAACCTGAGCGTGATGGAAAACATCTTCCTGGGCTTCGAGACGCAGTTTTCGCGCTTCGGCGTGATCGACTGGAAGAAGATGGCCGCCGCCGCCCGGCGCCAGCTCGACAAGGTCCACCTGGACATCGACCCGAAAACCATCACGGCCCGGCTGTCGTTCGCGCAGCGCCAGATGGTGGAGCTGGCCAAGGTGCTGACCCTGGAAGAGCGCGTCGACGGACAGCTGGTGATCCTGCTCGACGAGCCCACCTCGGTGCTGTCGAAGGAGGAGACGCAGCTGCTGTTCAAGCTGATACGCGAACTGCGCAGCCGCGCCTCGTTCATCTTCGTTTCGCACCGCCTCGATGAAGTCATCGACATCGCCGACCGCATCTATGTCATGAAGGATGGCGAGGTGGTGGCCAGCATGGCCAGCGCGGGCGCCCGGGTCGAGCAGATACAGCAAAAGATGGTGGGGCGCGACATCAGCGTCGAATACTACCGCGAGGACAAGCAGCTGCCGCGCGGCGAGGAGGTGCTGGTCGAATTGCAGGACTTGTGCAGCACGGGCCATTACGCCGACATCAGCTTCAAGCTGCACCGGGGCGAGGTACTGAGCCTGGTGGGCGTGGAAGGTTCGGGCGGCGAAGCCATCCTGCGCAGCCTGTTCGGACTGGCGCAACCCACCTCGGGCAGCCTGCGCATCAAGGGCAAGCCTGTCGCCGGCCACAGCGCGGCGCGCGCCGTGGCCAGCGGCATGGGCTACATTCCGCGCGAACGCAAGATCGAGGGCATCGTCGACGGCATGTCCGTATGCGAGAACATGACGCTGTCGCAGCTGGGCAAGTACAGCCGCGCCGGCGTGCTCAGGGTGGGCGCGGAAAAGGCCACGGCGGCGCAGTGGATGGCGCGCCTGGCCATCAAGGCGCCGTCCGTGCACGCCAACGCGGGCAAGCTATCGGGCGGCAACCAGCAAAAGGTGGTGATCGCCAAATGGCGCAGCGGCGGCTCGGACATCATCCTGCTCGACCACCCGACGCGCGGCGTCGACATCGGCGCCAAGGAGGGCATCTATGAAGTCATCCGCGAAATGTGCGCCGACGGCTGCGGCGTGGTGCTGATGGCCGACACGCTGGAAGAAACCATCGGCCTGTCGCACACCATCCTGGTGCTCAAGGACAAGCGCATCCGCCACCGCTTCGACTGCACGCCGGGCAGCAAGCCGCTGCCATTCGACCTGGTCCACCAGATGACCTGATCACCTGACTTGCGAGACAACCATGAATATTGAAAAATTGCGTGCCCACCTTCCGTGGATGACCCTGGTGGTGCTGGCCCTGCTGGTCAGCCTGGTCCACCCGGCGTTCCTGCAGCCGGCCAACCTGTTGCAGATGGCTTCCGATGTCGCCGCCCTGTTTGTCATGGCGCTGGGAATCACCCTGGTGATCTATATCGGCGGCATCGACCTGTCGTCGCAATCGCTGGCCAACATGGCCACCGTGCTGGCCACCGTCGCCTTGCCCGCCTGCGGCCCCTGGACGGCCTTGCTGGTGTTGCTGGCCGGCGCGCTGCTGGGCGGCGCCTCCGGCGTGGCGTCGACCAAGCTGAAGGTGCCGTCCTTCATCGCCACCCTGGCCCTGGGCGGCATCGCCCTGTCGCTGGGCGCCTATGTCTCGAAGCAGCAGTCCGTGTCGATGGATGGCGAACTGCGCGCCAGCAGCTTTGGCTGGATCTATGGCGTGAGCGGCAGCGTGCCGAATGAAGTCATCATCGCCGTGGTGCTGCTGGCGGGGCTGCTGTTCATCGAGCGCCGCACGACGTTCGGCCGCAGCCTGAAGGCCATCGGCTGCGGCGAACTGGCGGCGCTGGCCTCCGGCATCCGCGTCGACCGCTACAAGATCGCCGCCTATGCCATGTCCGGCCTGCTGGCGGCCGGCGCCGGCCTGATCTTCGCCGCGCGCCTGGCCGGCGGCGGCCCGAACGTGGCCGAAGGCTTCCTGCTGCCGGCCATCGTGGCCGTGCTGGTGGGCGGCACCTCGCTGTCGGGCGGCGTGGGCGGCGTGCTCAATACCGTCATCGGCACCCTGATCGTGGCCGTCATCCGCACGGGCATGGTGTACCTGGAAGTGCCGGCGCAGTCGCAGCAGTTTGTCTTCGGCCTGATGCTGATCGTCGCCATCGCGCTGACGATCGACCGCAGCAAGCTGGCGACGGTCAAATAAGGAGCGGGCGTGGAACAGATAGCATTGCTGGAACAGCTGTATGGCGCGGCGCTGGCCGCCGCCGATCCCCTGCGGGTGCTGCCCGCGCACCTGCCGCCCAAACCTGCCGGCAGGACGGTGGTGGTCGGCGTGGGCAAGGCGGCGGCCGCCATGGCGCAGGCGCTCGAAGCGCACTGGGATGGTCCCTTGACGGGGGTGGTGGCCGTGCCGCGTGGCGCCACCTTGCCATTGACATCGATACGCCAGGTGGAAGCGTCGCATCCGGTGCCGGACGCCAGCAGCGTGGCGGCGGGAAGGGCGCTGATGCAGGCGGTGGCGGGACTGGCGCCGGACGACCTGGTGATCGCGCTCATTTCCGGCGGCGGCTCGGCCCTGTGCGCCTTGCCGCTCGATGGCGTCAGCCTGGAAGAGAAGCGCGGCATCACCGACGCGCTGCTGCGGCGCGGCGCGACCATCCACGAGATCAACACCGTGCGCAAGCACCTGTCGGCCATCAAGGGCGGCCGGCTGGCCGTGCAGGCGTGGCCGGCGCGGGTGGCGACCCTGCTCATTTCCGACATTCCCGGCGACGAGGCGGCGCTGATCGCCTCCGCGCCCACCTTGCCCGATGCATCCACCTGCGCGCAGGCGCTGGCTGTGCTGCGGCGCCATGGCGTGGCGCTTTCCGCCGGCCTGGCCGCGGCGCTGGCTTGCGGCGCGCTGGAGTCGCCCAAGCCCGGCGATGCGCGTTTTGCCGGCCATACGCACGCCATCGTTGCCTGCGCGCAGGATGGCCTGGAAGCGGCGGCCAGCCTGGCCCGCGCGCGCGGCTGGCCCGTGCACATCCTGTCGGATGCGATGGAGGGCAATGCGGCCGACCTGGCGCTGGTGCATGCGGCCATCGCGCGCCAGGTGCGGCGCCACGGCCAGCCGTTCACCGCGCCCTGCATCGTGCTGTCGGGCGGCGAGGCGACGGTGACGCTCAAGGGGCAGGGCAGAGGGGGGCGCAAGACGGAATTCGCGCTGGCGCTGGCCATCGCCCTCGATGGCGCGCCGGGCGTGTACGCGCTGTCGGCCGGCACGGACGGCCTCGATGGCAGCGGCGCGGCGGCGGGCGCCTGCGTCGATCCCGGCACGCTGGGACGGGCGCGCGGCCGTGGCCTCGATGCGGCTGCCTGCCTGCAGGACAACGACAGCTTTACTTTTTTCGATGCGCTGGACAGCACCCTCGTGACGGGGCCGACGCATACGAACATCAACGACGTCAGGGCCATGCTGATCGAGGCCCTGCCAGACAAGCACGCATGAAGGAGCAAGCATGACCCTGGAAACAGACCTGGCGATGATCGCCGAGCAGGAACGGCGCCTGTGCTTCGCCGCGCTGGACGTGGAGCAGCTGTGGCAGCTGGGCGCGGATCTGCGCCGCCGGGCGCTCGCACGGGGGCTGGCGCTGGCCATCGAGATCCGCCTGGCCGGCGACACCGTGTTTTTCAGCCGCATGCCGGGCGCCTCGCCGAATAATGCCGACTGGGCGCGCCGCAAGCGCAATACCGTGGAAATGCTGCATGCCAGTTCGTATGCCGTGGGTCTTGCCGCGCAGCAGAAGGGGGCCAGCCTGGAGCAGGAGTCGGGCCAGCCCCTGCGCGACTACGCCATCCATGGCGGCAGCTTTCCCCTGCGGCTGGCCGGCCTGGGCGTGGTGGGCGCCGTCACCGTGTCCGGCGCGCCCGAGCGCGAGGACCACGCGCTGGTGGTCGAGGCGCTGGCGCACCTGCTCGGCGTTTCTCTGGCCGGCATCACCCTCGATTCAATTGATCAAACTGTGGAGCAATGATGAAAATTCTCGTCCCCGTGAAACGGGTAGTGGACTACAACGTGAAAGTGCGCGTCAAGGCCGACGGCAGCGGCGTGGAACTGGCGAATGTCAAGATGAGCATGAATCCCTTCGATGAAATCGCCGTCGAAGAAGCCGTGCGGCTGAAGGAGGCCGGCATCGCCACCGAGGTGGTGGCCGTGTCGTGCGGCGTGGCCGCCTGCCAGGACACCCTGCGCAATGCGCTGGCCATCGGCGCCGACCGCGCCATCCTGGTGCAGGCGGACGGCGAGCTGCAGCCGCTGGCCGTGGCCAAGCTGCTCAAGGCCGTGTGCGATGCGGAAGCGCCGCAGCTGGTCCTGTGCGGCAAGCAGGCCATCGACGATGACGCCAACCAGGTGGGGCAGATGCTGGCCGCGCTGGCGGGCTGGCCGCAGGCGACCTTCGCGTCGCGGCTGGCAGTGCAAGGGGGCGAGGCCAGCGTGACGCGCGAAATCGACGGCGGCCTGGAAACGCTGGTGGTGCGCCTGC
Organism: uncultured Janthinobacterium sp.; assembly: GCA_963530105.1. GTDB lineage: Bacteria > Pseudomonadota > Gammaproteobacteria > Burkholderiales > Burkholderiaceae_D > Janthinobacterium. The sequence continues at coordinate 758 of CAUSDR010000122.1, read as the reverse complement.
CGGCCGTCGTCAGCGCCGACCTGCGCCTGAACGAGCCGCGCTACGTGACCCTGCCAAACATCATGAAGGCGAAGAAAAAGCCGCTGGCCACGACCACCCCCGGCCAGCTGGGCGTCGACGTGGCGCCGCGCCTTGCCACTGTGCGGGTGGACGAGCCGGCGGCGCGCGCCGCCGGAGTAAAAGTGGCCGACGTGGCCGAACTGATCTCGAAACTGAAAAACCAGGCAAAGGTAATCTGATGACCATACTTGTTATTGCTGAACATGACCATGACAGCCTGCGCGCCAGCACCCTGAATACGCTGGGCGCGGCCAGGCTGCTGGGCGGCGAAATCCACGTGCTGGTGGCCGGCAGCGATTGCGCGGCGGCCGCCGCCCAGGCGGCGCGGCTGGCGGGCGTGGCCAAGGTGCTGCTGGCGGACGCGCCCCATTATGCGGCGCAGACGGCGGAAAACCTGGCCGCCCTGATCGTTGCCCATGCGGCGCCGTACAGCCACATCCTGGCGCCGGCGAGCACCTTCGGCAAGAATGCGCTGCCGCGCGTGGCGGCCCTGCTCGACGTGGCGCAGATTTCCGAGATCAGCGCCGTCGTCTCGGCCGATACCTTCGTGCGCCCCATGTATGCGGGCAATGTGCTGGCCACCATCACCAGCGGCGACGCCGTGAAGGTCATCACGGTGCGCGGCACGGCGTTCGAACCTGTGGCGGCGGGCGGCGACGCGCCGGTGGAAGCGATCGCGCCGGCGGCCGACCTGGGCC